>CAZPQC010000191.1:0-6510 GCA_964588525.1 uncultured Spirochaetaceae bacterium | reverse complement strand
ACTTAAAATCCTCTGACCCGTAAGGGTCGTACCGGTTCAAGTCCGGTCTCCGGCAGATTGAGGGGTACAGCATGGATTGCGCAAATCAGAAAAAGAACTCGGTCCGCTGCAACTGCAGCTATCCCGGCTGCTCGCGCCACGGTATCTGCTGCGAGTGCATCGCCTATCATCGCGGCATGAACGAGCTTCCGGCCTGCTACTTCACGGCGGCGGAGGAGCGGACCTACAACCGCAGCATCGGCTACTTCGTGAGCAGCCGGCGATAGTAATTATAAAAAGCGCCCTTCCATTGCTGAGAGAACCAGCAATTTTTAAAGTCCCACTGACCCACTTTAAATTTTACCAGTTTTCCAATGGGTAGGGAGTCGGTTTTTTCTCAAAAGCCCTGCTGAGACAATCATTGCGGTGTGCTTTTCCATAACATTATACTTATGCAGAAGGAGGCATGGGATGAGAAAAATAAAAGTGCTCCTGACTGCGCTCACGCTCCTGGCCCTGATTCCCGCTGGTATGGCCTTTCCCGGAGGTAGTTCGGGAGGTGGAGCTTCCAGGATTCCAACGGAAGCGGAAAAGCGATCCGATGAGCTGGCAGCGAGCATCGATTCGAGCCTGATTGACGCCAATACCCGTTTTGCTTTCGATATTTTGCAGGAGCTTGTTTCTGAAGACAGAGGAAAGAACGTGTTTATCTCTCCTCTCTCCATCCTGCTTGCTCTGGCCATGACCTATAACGGCGCTGCGGGTGATACGAATCTCGCCATGGCGGAGGCGCTTCAATTCTCAGGGTTCGACCTGGAAGAGCTCAATCAGGGCTTCAGTGACCTGATGTTCAGCGTGGTCAATGCCGACGAGAAAGTTGAACTCAGCATCGCCAACTCCATCTGGTATAGACTTGGTTTTAAGGCGGAGGAAGATTTCCTCGAAAGAAACAAGACCTACTACAGCTCGGAGGTCCGGGAGCTCGATTTTTCCAATCCCGGAGCGGCGGGTACGATCAACCGCTGGATAGAGGGTGCAACGAAGGGCAAGATCGCGAAAATGCTTGACGTGATCCCCGGGGATGCGGTGATGTACCTCATCAACGCCATCTACTTCAAGGGAGACTGGACGCATCGATTCTCCGAAAAGGCGACGCGGGACGAGGATTTCATCCTGGAAACCGGCGAAACGAAAAAGGTGCCCATGATGCATATGGAGGAGCAATTCCGGCATGCCAGGGGAAACAACCTCGGGATCCTGAGACTTCCCTACGGCCGGGAAAAACTCGCCACGTACATCCTTCTTCCGGACGAGGGAGAGGACCTGGACGCGATAATTGCAGAGCTGGATGATGAATCCTGGAACTGGTTGAAGTCCGGGTTGGCAGAAAAAGAGGTAGCACTTGCAATGCCCAAGTACAGGATCGAATATGGTGTGAAGCTCATCAATGACGCGCTTGCCAAACTTCTTTGCAATCGCCGATGACCGAAGCGGGAGTATCCTGTTCATGGGCAAGGTTGCCGAGCCGTAAAGCGTTATCAGTTGATGGTTTTTTCAGTGTCGGGGGGGCCCGAAGCCGGACCTTCCCGTTCCTCGGCCCGGTTCGCCACCTCTCCTGTCACCTCAGCGGCCCCATCCGCCGGCTGCTCGAATAACCAGCGTTTGGCGTCCCGAATGATCCCGTTGAACAGGACGATTTGAATGTGCCTGCTGTTGGATTCGATTCGCTTGTCCCACTGCTCCGAGGTAAAACGCCGGGCAAGGCGCCGGCGCTCGGTCTCCACCCGCTCTGCGAGCTGGGTATCGACCCCGGTGAAGAAGGACAGACCGTGCAAGGCGAGCAGTTCGAGAACCGGATCGAGCTTCGAGTCGAGCAGCTCCAGGAGGGTCACTTTCGCCGCATCGAACTGCCGCTCCAGCAGCAGAGATGATGCGTAGCTCCAACGCAGCCAATCCCGGTGCGGCGCATCGGCGCGCTCCGCGGCCCTTCCGAAGTAGCTTTCCGCAGCCTTGGGCTCGTCTTTCATTTTCAACAGGTAGGGAATGCCGAACTGAAGGGCATAGGTCCGAAGGAGCGCCGGTTTCTTCTCCCGCAGATACGACTCCAGAGCGGATATCTTGTCCACTCCGGAGGTAACCACATAGGCATTGATCAGCATCTTGATCGTGGCCTTGCGGCAGCGCCCCTTCTGGAACACCCGCTGCTCCAGCAAGTGGATCAATCCGCGCCAGTCTTCGCTTTCCAGCAGCCGAAATAGTTTCCAATTCCATAGAAAATAGCCGTTAATAGTGATGAGCGTGAGCAGAAACAGTGCACCGGCGATCCAGTTCTTCGAAACGAACAAGGCGAAATAATCACTTCCCAGCAGAAGCAGCGGCATCAAGAAAATGAAACCGAAAGACAGCAGAATTACCGCATTGAAGAGGATGTAGATGGTTTTAAATTTCATATATTATCCCTATAATACGAGTGTTCCCGGTTTAGAAGGCTTTTGCAAGAGGTAAGATCATGAAGGAAATCCCCGTATCGGAGCTGCAACCGGACAGCTATTTCGACTCCCCCGTGTACCTGGATGAGGCCTTCATCCTTCTCTCCCCCGATACGCCGCTGAGTGACGAGCTGATCCAGCGGCTGAAAATCTGGGGCTACGAACGAGTCCTGAGCGACGGAAAGCTCTCGGAAGCACCGGCTTACATCAGTTCCGGCGCCGCAACCACCACATCCTCCGTTCTGGACGTGGACATCAGGGACAAGCAGCAGATGGAGGACGCAAAGAAGCTATACTACGCCGTGGTCAACTTCACTTTGGAGTCCTTCAAGCGCTACAGGGAGGACAACCGCCTGAGCATCCCCAGCCTGAGCGAACGGATCAAGCAGTTGATCGAGCTGGTGAAGTCCAGCCGGGATGCCATTCTGCGCTACCCGGAGTTTGTCTATCCATCCGAGAATTACATGTATGTCCACAGCGTAAACAGCGCAATCCTGGCTCTGGCAATCGGAGAATTGATGAAACTGCCGTCTCACCGGATGATCGAGCTGGGCTTGGCAGCCCTGCTGCACGACATCGGCATGCTCAAGCTCCCCGATGCGGTCTATCTCAAGGAAGACGATCTGACGGACAAAGAATTTCAACTGGTCCGCGCGCATACGACCCTGGGTTATAAGATCCTGAAGGGTTTTTCCGTCTCCGAGGAAATCGCTTTAGCCGCTGAGGAGCATCACGAGCGCCTCGACGGATCCGGGTACCCCAAAAGCTTGAGTGGTGATAAGATCAGCCTCTACTCCCGCATCGTCGCCGTTGTTTGCTCCTACGATGCGATAACCTCCAAACGGCTGTTCAAAAGCCAAAACGATCCCCGCGCCGCCGTGATGGAGCTCCTCAAAGACAGAAACAAGAGTTACGACGAGCAAGTCATCCGTTCTCTGATAGTCTGCATCTCCGCCTACCCCTTGGGAAGTCTGGTCCTGCTCTCCGATGATTCGATCGGCAGGGTGACCAAAACCAATCCGGAGAGTCCGCGTTTTCCCTTCGTGCAGGTTCTGATCGACAAGGAGGGGAACCGTATCGACGAGCCCTTATTGATCAAAACCACCGAGGAGAATGGTCTGTCGATCAAACGCTGTCTCGCACCCGGGGAAGCGGAAACGCTGGATATGTAAAGAGCACCGTAAGATATGAGCATCACCGTACAGCTCCCCTCGGGGCAAAGCGCCAGCTATCCTCCCGGAACACGGGTCGAGGAGATCTTTCAACACGGCGATTTCGGCGTGGAGCAACAGCAACCGGTGGTTGCGGCTCTGGTGAACGGCGCCCTGGTCAGCTTGACCTACCGCATCGAGGTAAACTCCGGCGTGGAAGCGGTGCTGCTGAACACCCGCCTGGGGGCAAACGTCTACAGGCGCTCCCTCTGTTTTCTCCTGGCCATCGCCGCCAAACAGCTGTTTGCGGACCGACGGCTGGTCATCGGGCACTCTCTGGGCCGTGGCTATTTCTACTACTTCGAGGGTGCCTCCACGGTTTGCGGTGCGGACATCCGGAAGCTGAAGGCACGGATGCAGGAGATCGTGTCCGAGGGCTGCCCGATTCTGCGAAAGGTGATTTCCTACCCCGAAGCGGTCCAGTACTTCGAACAGAACAACCAGCCTGACACGGTCCTGCTTCTGAAAAACCGCAATGATCAGAAGATCGCCGTCTTCGCCTGCGGCGAGTTTTTGGATCTTGCCCATGCGCCGCTGGTACCGAATACCAGGATGCTGGACGTGTTCGATATCGCGGATTACCCCCCCGGGTTCCTGCTGCGCTATCCGCCGTGGAACCAGCCGAGCCGATTGGCTCCATTTCAGGAAAATCCCGTCCTGTTTTCCATCTACCGGGAGTACAAGGACTGGGGCAAAATACTGAACGTTCGCTGCGTCGGCCACCTCAACGACCTGATCAGCAGCCGAAAAGTGCGGCAGTTTATCCAGGTAGCGGAAGCCCTGCACGACAAGAAGATCGCTCTGATCGCAGACAAGATCTGCGAACGCAGAGACGAGGTCAAGCTTGTTCTGATCGCCGGGCCCTCCTCATCGGGGAAAACCACTTTCGCCAAGAAGCTGTCCGTCCAGCTCAAGGTCTTGGGGAGAAATCCCTTTCCCATCTCCCTGGACGACTACTTCCTGCCCCGCGAGCATACGCCTCTGGATGAGAACGGGAACTACGACTTCGAAAACTTCCGGGCCATCGACGTGGAGCTTATGAACAATGACCTCCTTCGCTTGATGCGGGGAGAGGAGATTTTTCTGCCGCGCTTCAACTTCCATACGGGACAACGGCTTGCCGCGCAAACGGCTCAAGCGCTCCCCGACAGGGCACTCATCATCCTGGAGGGAATCCACGGGCTCAACGATGAGCTGACCCCGGCAATCCCTCGAGAGCAGAAATACAAGATCTACGTATCGGCCTTGACCCAGCTCAATCTGGACGATCACAACCGAATTTCAACTACCGACAACCGCCTGCTGCGGAGGATCGTCCGGGATTCCCAATTCAGAGGACACAGCGCCTTGGAAACCCTGAGCATGTGGGAATCCGTGCGGCGCGGGGAAAACATCAATATATTCCCCTTTCAGAACAGCGCCGATTCGGCCTTCAACTCGGCCTTGGACTACGAGCTGTCGGTGCTGAAGGTCTACGCCGAACCTCTTCTGAAGAGCGTGAAGCCTGCGCAGGAGGGTTTTCACGAGGCGGTGCAGCTGTATTCGTTCCTGAACAACTTCGCCCCGATTCCTCCCAGCTGGGTGCCGGAGTATTCCATCTTGAGAGAATTTATCGGCGAAAGTTCCTTCGAATATTGAATCGATTGATGTGCCTGAAAATCTGTAGTATACTTGCGGTATCTACAGCCAGCGTGATTTTTTGCACCTGGCACATACTAGGAGGTACAGGATGAAAAAGTTGCTTCCGCTACTGGTACTCCTTGTTTTCGCAGCTTCTGGTCTCTGGGCTCAGTTCTATACAACCCTGCCGAGGGAAGAACGAAAGACTCTGGCCGAGGCCTACTACCTGGTAGGACAGCAATATGAACAAAAAGGGGAAAACCAAAAGGCCCGGGATTTCAAGGATATGGCGTACAATATCGACCCCGGACTCAACCCGGCGAACATTCAGCTTCGGGACCTTCCCAGCGCAGCAGCGCTGATCCTGGAGGGAAAGGCAAAACTGGCGGCCATGCCTCGGACTCGGGCGGAGGCGACCCAGGAGCTTATCAAGTCGAAGTTCCTGAGGTGGATCTCCGCTTTCCTGAGCAAAGACACAGGCTCGATGCTGGAGCTGATGGAGGGCTCGGTCTATTTCGGCGATCTGGGTACCGAGCTGACTCAGGGTCAGATCGAGGTGCAGCTGGACGGCTTTTTCGCCTCCGCAAACCTGAGCGGTCTTGCTCCCAGCGCGGTCTATGACCTGGCAAGCCTCAAGGTCACGCCCGTAAACGGCCCGTGGGGGGAGACCTACGCCCTTGAGGTTCGAGCCAAGATGGATTTTTCCGAACAGGTGATATTCTGGACTCAAGCGCAGAAATACCTTGTGCACCAGTCCAAGGGCAGCTGGCTGATGTTCAGCATCGGCCAGAAGCTTCCCCCCTTCAGCTGGACCCCCAAACCGGCTTCACGGATCACCCGAGCCATGCCGGCGGAGCTGGAGGCCGGACCGTACTCGGAAATCGAGGAAGCGCTGATCGCCTGCATGGGTGCCTTCCTGAACAAGGATGTCGACTCCGCGGCGCGCTATTTCGCCGACGAGGTAAAGATCATCCGCCTCGACACGTCCTTGACACGCCGGGAGATCACCGAAACGTTCATGGGTTACTTCGAGGGGGCGGATTTCAGCGGCGTATCGGTTAACGATTTGGTGGAGGAAGACAGCATGTTTGTCTCCCCTTCGGATCGTTTCCCCGCCCAATCACGCGGGCAGGAGTACCTCCTTACCGTGAAGACCCGCCTCGATCTGTCCGATACGATTCCCTTCTGGACTCGTTTTCAGGACTACTACT
>CAZPQC010000190.1:0-6612 GCA_964588525.1 uncultured Spirochaetaceae bacterium | reverse complement strand
ACGCGGGGGCCGAAGCCATTGAAAACGCCATCAAGGCGGCCCGCTGGTACACGGGACGGCACAAGATCTACGCCCGCTGGCGAAGCTACCACGGGGCTACCGCCGGGGCGATCACCCTTACCGGAGATCCGCGCCGCTGGCCCGCCGAACCGGGGATTCCCGGGGTGGTTCACTTCTTCGGTCCTCACCCTTATCGCTGCCCCTTCGGCTCCAAGGATGCGGAGGAATGCGGCGTGAAGACCCTGGAGGTGCTGAAGACCCAGATCATGCTGGACGGTCCCAAGACGATCGCAGCCATCTTCATGGAACCGATAGTCGGCACCAACGGCATCATCATTCCTCCGCAGAACTTCATGACCGGCTTGCGCCGGATCTGCGATGAAAACGGGATCCTGCTGGTTATCGACGAAACCATGGCCGGTTGGGGCCGGGCGGGCAAATGGTTCGGCATCGACAACTACGGGATCGTTCCCGACATCATCACCACGGCCAAGGGAATTACCTCAGGCTACGTTCCGCTGGGCGCGATGATCTGGAGCAAGAAGATCTGGGATTATTTTCAGGAAAATCCCTTTACGGGAGGACTGACCTATTGCGGCCACGCATTGGCCTGTGCCGCCGGGATCGCCAATATCGAGGTCTACAAAAAGGATGGTTTGATCGAGAAATCCGCCGAGAACGGGGAGTATCTCAACCGAAAACTCCAGGAGTTGAAAGACAAGCACCCCTCGGTGGGAGACGCCCGCTGCAAGGGCCTCTGGGCCTGCATCGAGCTGACCTCGGACAAGAAGACCAGGGCGCCCCTGGCCGGTTTTGCCGACTCGGTCAAAAGCGTATCGGCGGGACTGAACAAAGTGCTGTACGAAAATGGCCTCTATCTGTTTGCCAAATGGGACTACATCTTCATCTCTCCACCGTTGATCATTACCCGGGAGCAGATCGATGAGATGGTAGCGGCTATTGACAAGGGGCTGGACTACACGGATTCCCAAATCAAATAGCCTGCCTGACCTTTGCAGTACAGGCTATTTTTGATAAGCTCGGATGGTTCGCTGCCGACTCGAGCAATAATAAAAACTCAGGAAGGATATAGAGGAGGTTTTCATGGCTGATGACCAGGATGCGGCAAAATACATTGCGGAGCTCATAGCCCGAGCGCGGAAAGCGCAGGCGGTCATCGAGTTCGCCACCCAGGAACAGGTAGACGATCTGGCCACCCGGGTCGCCTGGTCCGGAGTACGGCCGGATTTTGCGGAACCCTACACGAAGTTTTGTGCCGAAGAGACCCGCATGGGCGTACAGGCCCACAAGTACGGCAAGCAGATGACCAAGGTCAAGGGGACCTTAAGGGATATGAAGGGCAAGAAATCCGTAGGCATCGTGTACCACGACAAGGAAAGCGGTATCATCAGGATCGCCAAGCCCGTCGGCGTGATCGGCGCTTTGATCCCCGTGACCAACGGGGAGGCCACTCCCTTCGTCAAGGCGATCAGCGCCATCAAGACCCGCAACGCCGTCATCATGGCCCCGCACCCACGAGCCCAGAAGACCAACAACATGGCCGTGGTCCAGATGCGGAAAGTCTTGAAGAAAGAGGGCTGGCCGGAGGACCTGATCATCGGGGTGGAGGAAATCAGCGTTGAGAAGAGCAAGGAGCTGATGAAGCAGTGCGACCTGATCCTGGCCACCGGGGGCGGCGGTATGGTCAAGGCGGCCTACTCCAGCGGCACCCCCGCCTACGGCGTGGGCGCCGGTAACGCGGTGTGCATCGTGGATGAGGATGCGGACCTGAAGGATGCGGCGGACAAGATCATGCGCTCCAAAACCTTCGATCACGCCACCAGTTGCTCCACGGAGAACGCCATAGCCATCCACGAGAAGATCTACGATAAAACGATCAAGGAGCTGGAAGCGGTAGGCGGTTACCTGTGTAACGCCGAGGAGAAGAAGCGGCTCCAGGCCGCCATGTGGGACGAGAAGGGAGTGTTGAGCCGGGAAATCGTGGCCCAACCTGTGGAGAAGATAGCCGATCTGGCCGGCATCAAGCTTCCCAAGGGTAAGAGCTTCATCATGGTCGAGGAGACCGGCGTAGGCAAGGAGCATCCTTTCAGCGGGGAGAAACTGTCGGTGACCACCGCGTTGTATAAATGGAAGAGCTTCGACGAGGCAATCGATCTGGTCAACCGCGTCACCAGCTATTCCGGTCCCGGCCACTCCTGCGGCATCCACACCTTCAACGAGATGCACATCCGGGAGCTGTCCCACAAGGTACGGGTCAGCCGCATCATGATCCGCCAGCCCCAGTGTCTGGCCAACAGCGGCGCCTGGACCAACGGGATGCCCATGTCCATGACCCTTGGCTGCGGTCCCTGGGGCGGCAACACCACGAACGCCAACGTGACCTGGGAGCACTTGCTGAACTACACCTGGGTGTCCTACCCGATACCCTCGACCCAGCCCACAGACGAGGAGCTGTTCGGAACGATCATGTACGAGGACTGACGGTACGCATAGCAGTTATTGCCCAAGCTGCGTGCGCCGGCAGGTTTCGCAGCGGGATCCGCAATCCCAACCCCAATGGAACCTGCTGCGATATTAGTGCCTGGAAGCGGCCCGAAATCGGGCCGCTTTTTTTATGGCAGCCTGTAATGGCGTTCCTGGTTGAAGTACTATCGGCACCTCATTTTGCCGGGGTTTGAATTTCTAATCCCGTATCAAATTACCTTGAAAATTCGGCTGCAATCACCGAAATTTCAAGGTATAATTACTCCATGATAGCGCGGAAAGAAGAAATGGATCGACTTCTGGATCTACTCATCCGGTTCCCCGTTGTAGGAATAATTGGCGCCCGTCAAGTGGGAAAAACGACCATAGCACATCAATTGGCGGAGAAAATTGGAGAGCCCACCACGTTTTTCGACCTCGAAAACCCGGAGGATCTCGCCCGGGTGGAAGATCCCATGCTTGCTCTCAAAGCGTTGAGAGGCGTTGTGATCCTGGATGAAATCCAACGAAAACCGAATCTTTTTCCCATCCTTCGGGTTCTCGCGGACAGGCCGGAGACTCCCTGCCGTTTTCTTGTACTAGGCAGCGCCTCACAAGATCTTCTGCGTCAATCAGCTGAGTCCCTTGCGGGCCGTATCGCCTATCACCACCTCGGCGGACTCACTGTGAAAGATGTGGGATTCGGACAATCCATCAAGCTTTGGCGCAGAGGGGGCATGCCACGGTCATTTCTCGCCCATAACGATAGAGCCAGTCGCGAATGGCGCAAGCACTTCATCAGAACTTTCATCGAGCGAGATCTCCCTCAGCTCGGTATCACTGTGGAGGCTACAACGCTCCGACGCTTCTGGACCATGATCGCACACTATCACGGGCAGGTCTGGAATGCCTCGGAATTCGCCAGATCTTTCGGTCTGGCTGATACAACCGTCCGTCACTACCTGGATATCTTCAGCTCTGCACTGGTGGCCCGCTTGCTTCTACCCTGGCATGAAAACGTGAAGAAACGACAGGTGAAATCGCCTAAAGTCTACATCCGCGATTCGGGCATACTGCATGGATTGCTGAACCTGACGAATCAGGAAGACCTCGAATCCCATCCGAAAGTCGGTTCTTCATGGGAGGGGTACGTGATCGACCAGATTATTCGGCATATCGGAGCCGACGAAGAGGAGTGTTTTTTCTGGTCTACTCATGCCGGCGCAGAACTCGATCTGCTCGTTGTTCGAGGATCTGAGAAACGGGGATACGAAATCAAAAGGACCACCTCACCCCAAAAAACCGCATCGATGCGCTCCAGCATGGATACGCTGCGTATGACCTCCATGGATGTCATACACGCCGGGGATACAACGTTTCCTCTGTCGGAAAAAATCCGGGCTGTCGGCTTTTCCCGCTTCCTCCGGGATATTGAACCGCTGTCGTAGCCAACGCAGGCGGACTATTCACCATCATCTTCGGTTCAATCTGGTCGGCAGCAGGGTTGGCGGAGCGCTACTTGCTGGTCATGAGCCAGACCCCGTCCCAGGCGCCGCCGGGAGGTGAGGCCTGGAGGGCACGGCACTTGTCCACGTAGGCGGCCGCCGCCGGATCCTGGGCGGCGATGGCGGAAAAGCCAGCCGCTGCCTCGGCGAAGGCTCCGGCGTAGAAAGCGGCCAGGGCGGCCGCAAAGGCGGACAGCCTGTCCCGAACGGCTTCGTGGGCCTCCGCAAGCATAGGCTCGTAGACCGTGACCGGCTCCTTCCGTCCCACCACGGCGACCCGCCCCAGCTCCCGCACGGGGAAGGTGCCTGCGCTGCGCTCGACCGTGGCCGCCGAAACCATCGTGTAGGTGCGGAACTGTTTGTTCACCCCCTCCAGGCGGGCGGCCAGGTTCACCGCATCTCCAAGCATCGTGTAGTCGAACCGGGTCCGCGAGCCCATGTTGCCTACGACCGCGGGACCGGAGTTCAGGCCGATTCTCACGTACATGTCCTTGCCGACCCGGGTGCGGAAATCGGGACGCATGGCCGAAAGCTGCTCCTGGCAGCGCAGCGCGGCCCTCACACCCCGTATCGCATGATCGGGCTGCTCCAGAGGGGCGTTCCAGAAGGCGATGATCGCATCCCCCTCGTACTTGTCGATGGTTCCGCCCTCCTCCTGGATGATGTCGGTCATGGCGGACAGATACTCGTTGAGCAGGCTGGTCAGGTCCTCCGGGCTAAGCACTTCGGAGATGGAGGTGAAGCCCTGCAAGTCGGAAAAAAAGATCGTAAGCTCCCGACGCTCACCGCCCAGCTTCAGGCGCTCTGGATGAGCGATCAGCTGTTCGATCACCTCCGGGCTCAGGTACTGCTTGAAGGCCCCCTTGATGTAGCGTTTCTGCCGGCCCTCGGTCGCGTAGTTCACCAGGCTCGAGCTCACCAGGGTCAGGCCCACACCCACTTCCGAGGCCAGCAGGGGCAGCCACCAGCCCAGGGCGTAGGCGGCCAGGCTCAAAGCGGGGGCCAGGGGCAGGAAGATCACATACACGAGGGCGCTGCGGCCGGCCGTAGACGCGGCCGAACCGGCCAGTCCGGCGCCCACTGAAAGGATGAGGATCAGCAAGGCCGCGGCCGGCCAGGACAGGGGTCGCATGAAGTCCCCGGCCAGCAGATTGTCCAACATAGTGGCGTTGATCTCCACCCCCGGGTAGGTACCGGCTACCGGAGAGGGGCGCAGGTCGTAGAGCCCGGGCGCGGTGAAACCGAACAGCACGTAGCGGTCCTTCAGAAGGTCGGGATCGACCGGCGGCTCTCCTCCCTCCAGCAGGCGCAGCTCACTCTGCAGCACCGCCGCGGCGTTGTAGGCCGAGTGGGTCTGGGTGGGGCCGCGGTATCGCAGCAGGACCCGGGCCCGTGAGTCAATAGGCACCCTGCGGCCGTCGATGACCAGCCTGCCGTCGTCGATCTCGATTGTGTGGCTGCCGGGGTTACCCGCCAGGTATGCTCCCAGGGCCAGTGACGGAAGCGGCCGCCCGTCGAAGAGGTTGAACAGCTGGCCCCGTCGGAACACGCCATCCCCATCCGCTACCTGGTAGACATTGGCCAGCACCTCGGCACTGGCGGTCAGCTCGGGGATCGGGAAGGTTGCATAGGCCGCCTGTAAAGCGTTGCGACCTCTGGACCCGCTTTCCTCCAGCCAGCGCTGCAACCCGCCCACCGATAGATCCGGTTCCGGCACATCAACCGGCCAGCTTCGCGTTCCCGCCTCCTCCCGGCTTAAGTACACCGCCGCGGCCACCTTGCCATTTTCGGCAACGGCCGAGCCGAAACGCTCATCGTCCCAGGGACCGTAGGCCGAAGCTTCGGTGAACAGCACGTCGAAGGCCAGGGATTTGGCGCCGGAGCGCCGGCAGAAATCCGCAACCAGGGCGTAAGTTTCCCGCGGCCAGGGCCAGGACAGGGCGTTCTCCTCCGCGGCCCAATCCAGGCTCTTCTGGTCCAGCAGTATGAGGGCGATCTGGTCGGTGGCGGGACCGGGCCGGGCCAGCAGGCGCACCCGCCAGTCCCAGGTGCGGCCCTCCAGTCCGTCCAGCAAACCTGGAATGGCCAGGGCAAGTGCCACGGCCGCTGCGGCCAGGCCGATCAACGCGCCCAGCAGGGCCTTGCGGGCGGAACGGCGAAACGAATCGCGCATGAGTGCGTTACAGCTTGCCCAGGGCCGCCTGATAGCGGGCCTGACGCTCGACCTGCGGCGGCGTAGCCGGCGCCTCCGCCAGGACTTTGCGGATCTCTCCGATACGCACCTTCGGCTCAGGATGGGTCTTGGCGAAGTCCGGCCCGCCGGGCTTCAGCCGCTTCTCCATCACCTCCAGCATGCGCACCAGGGCGTTGGGATCGTAGCCCACCCGCTTCAGGATCTCGACAGCCATGAGGTCCGCCTCTTTCTCGAAGGCCCGGGAATAGCCGCTGTTGACCAGGGTGGCGGTGATATCGCCGATCGAATCCTCGAATACGGTGGTCAGCTTGGCCAGCTCATCGGAGCCTGCGGTCTGAGCGGAGGCGATGGCCACGCTGGTCAGGGCCGAGGTGACCCGGGATTTCTTGATGGCCTGCAGCCCGTGCTGCTCGACCACGTGGGCGATCT
>CAZPQC010000189.1:0-6658 GCA_964588525.1 uncultured Spirochaetaceae bacterium | reverse complement strand
CAGAGAGGAAAGTTGAAATGCGCGTCCTGGTAGTGGAGGACGAAAAGAAGATTGCAGGGTTCATCAAGCAGGGGCTGCAGGAAGAGCAATATGCGGTAGATATCGTGTTCGATGGGGAAACCGCTTTGGACCTTCTATCGAGCGTGGTGTATGACTTGATCGTTCTGGATGTGATGCTCCCGAAGAAGGACGGGGTTGAAGTCTGCCAAGCGCTACGCAAGCGCGGGGAGCGGACACCAGTGCTGATGCTGACTGCCCGGGATGCCGTGGAAGACCGGGTGCGCGGGCTGGACAGTGGTGCTGATGATTACCTTGTGAAGCCTTTCGCATTCGCGGAACTGCTGGCCCGCATCCGCGCCCTGCTCAGGCGGGGAAGTGCCATTTCCTCCGCGCAGCTAAGGGTCGGTGATCTAGTGCTCGACACGCTTACGCGTCGTGCCACCCGCGGCGACCAAACTGTGGAGCTCACGGCAAGAGAATATGCGCTGCTCGAGTACCTCATGCGTAATGCCGGGCAAGTGCTGAGCCGGACTCAAATTCTGAATCACCTGTGGAACTACGATTTCCTTGGATCTTCCAACGTTGTGGATGTCTATATTGGCTACCTTCGTCGCAAGATCGACGATGGATTCACCACCCGGCTTCTGCGGACGGTGCGCGGTTCGGGGTACAGTATCGAGGAACCACGATGAGGTTCATCAGGCTGCGCTTTTCGCTTCGCGTGCGCCTGACGCTGTGGTACATGCTGCTCCTTGGTATCGCGCTCGCCGTGTTCGGCAGTTCGCTCTACGTGGCCCTTCGGCAGCTGTTGTACGAGAACGTAGACAGCAGTCTTCTGCGCACCGCGTCGGCTATCTCCGCCGCCGTGGAGGCCGGGGGAGCAAAGGTTCTTCCGGAATCCAGTCTGCCTGCGCCCTCGTCGAATGAGGTGGAGCAGGGCGAATACTTCTGGCGACTTCTCGATCTCCATGGACACGTGATCATCCAGTCCGGTGAGAGGGATTTTGGAGATACTACGGTACTATCGGCTATTCCGACGCCCGACACGGGCCAACCAGAGTATGATACGGTCCATCTTCGTGATAAGGCGATCCGGCTGTACTCAGCTTTCATCGACTACGGAACCCAACCGGCGATCCTCCAGGTGGGCTTTTCTCTGGATGATATCCTTGAAACCTTGAGCTACTTACGCTGGATCGCAGCAGCCCTCTTCGCTGCAACCGTCTTCCTGGCGAGCGGCGGGGGGCTTCTTCTGGCAAACCGTGCACTAAAGCCCGTGGACGCCATGACCCGCACCGCTAGGTCGATCACGGCCCGGGATTTGAGTCAGCGGTTGATTCTGAATCGATCTCACGATGAGATCGGGCGCCTGGCACAAACGTTCAATGAGATGATCGCTAGGCTGGAGGAGTCATTCAATCGCCAGCGCCGGTTCACGGCGGACGCCTCCCACGAGCTGCGCACGCCGCTGACGGTGGCTAAAGGAGAGTTGAGCCTGGCACTGCGCAGGCCACGGAGCGAGAATTACTACCGGCGCGTGATCGAGCAGGTGGAAGAGGAGATCGATCGGATGGACCGGCTGGTAAACAGACTGCTGTTTTTGGCCCGTACGGATGCGGGCCGGCTGAACCTTGACGCCCGGTCAATTGACCTGAGCGGTATGCTGAGCGAATTGGTCGGGCAGTTGCGTCCCCTGGTGGAAAGTAAGAGGTTGGCGCTCATGACAGAGATCGAGGACGATCTCGTTATCGTCGCTGATCCTGATGCGATCACCCAGGTTGTGACCAATCTACTGGAGAATGCTGCCAAGTACACGTCGGAGGGAACGATCACGTTGAAGGCCCGCTTCGAACCAGAGAAGTCCGGCGGCGTTCGTATCTCCGTTTCGGATACCGGTCCTGGAATAGCCGCAGAGCATCTTCCCCATCTATTCGAACGTTTCTACCGTGTCGACAGGGCGCGCAGCCGCGAACAAGGAGGAGCAGGCCTTGGACTCTCGATTGCCTACGAGCTTGTGAGCGCCCATGGCGGCTCCATCACCGCAAGCAGCAAGCCCCAGGGTAAAGGAGCAACTTTCGTTGTACACATTCCTCCCACGCCCAGCCGCGACCAAACGGGTTGAGGCTAGAGCCTCCGCAGCTCTTCCACAACTGACCCCCGGGACATCCGTCTTGCCCCCAAAACGGCCGCAGCGGTCGCGAGTACCGAGGACACAGTCAGGGTAGCCAGGTAAGCCCACGGGAGGATGAGATGCTCGGGGGGCGGATCGAAAACGCCCTTAAGCCCAGTCACGAGAATCCGCGCAATACCCACCCCCAGGAGGGTGCCGGCGATGGCTCCGCCCAGCAGGACGACCAGGGCTTCACTCCACATAAAGGCCTCAAGCTGTCGCTGCCTGGCCCCCAGGGCGTCAAGGATTGCGAAGTTGCGCCGGCGCTCGTTCAATCCCAGGGCGAATACCAGGCCGGTTGCCCCCATCACCATCAGCACGGCAAAGACGAGCTCCAGGCGGGTGAGCCCGTGCAAATCCACGGAGGTCAGGCTCGAGCTGACAGCCTTCTGAACCGAGCCGATGTCCGTAACCTTGACCCCCGGCAAGGTCGAAACGACCTTCCTGAGGCGGGCGGCAAGGGCAGCCGGGTCGCCGCTTGACCTGACCAGGATGACTTCACGCACGTCGGAGCCGGTTTGTCTTGCGATGTAAGCCGAGTTGGCCACGAGGAACGAATCACTGGGGGCCGTAGGGAACTCCCTCACGACCCCGATAAACCGGAAGGGGACGGTGTGGTAACGGTGGTCGCTGGCGAACTGCAGGCGAAGATCGAGGTGGTCCCCGGGGTTCAGCTGAAAGTCCTGTCTGGTCTCCTCTGACACCAGAACACCATCCGGATAGCGGGCCAACAAGGAAAGGGACTCTGAAGCACTCCCCCCGGCAAAATAAGCGTTCGACATCCTGGCTGCCTCGGCGATATGGGCCGGATCGATCCCATACATATCCTGGAGGTCGCTTCCCACATAGGCAAACCTGTGCATCATCGGCTGCGCGGCCGCAACATTCGCAAGCTTTCTGATTTCCTCAAGCTGGAGCCCGGCCGGGGCCCCGGTGGAGCCTGTTACGGTGACATCAGAGCCGTTGGTCAGCTCCGCATCCACCCTGGCCTGAGCATTGTAGGTCGTGTTGAATACCGCGGTAGAAACGGCAAAAGCGAAGGCAAGGGCCACGAGCGCGATACCACGGCCGACGAGAAGCCGCTGACGCTCCAGAGAGGCGGTAACCACCGTCGAGAGATTTCCGGCGATTCCCCTCAGCAGTCCGGAAAGGGGACGGCGGGCGCGGGGCGCTCCGTTTTCCCAGATGCGTCTGGCCAGCAGCACCCCGCCGAGCCAGAAGCAAAGAGGCGCGATAAAGGCCTCGTAGTGTACTGAAATCTGGGGGACTCCTTCCGGAGCGAGTACCACCTGGTAACCACTTTGGGCCGTCCGCCAGTACACGAACACGGCGAATCCCAGGAGCAGTACATCCAGGTAGAGCTTCTTCCAGAGAGGATTTCCCGAGATCCTCACCAGAGCCCGGGACGCCGTGACGGTGTTCCGCCGTGCCTGTCTCCAGGCTGGAAACAGTACCGCAGAGGTGGCGAGCAGCAATCCGGCCGTCGCCATAGCGGCTAGCCACCAGAGGGACAGTCGATTAACGAGGGCGGAGGTCTGCACCAGGATGTTTCTGGCCGCCAGGGTCAGAGCAGCCCCCAGGAGGATGCCGCCCACCCCCACGATCAGGGCCTCCGTTGATTCGTATCTGATGATCTGGCCGGTGGAGGCACCGCGCACTCGAAGAAGGGCCTGCTCCTGGAGCAGGTGTCTCCTTCCCGACGCTGTAACCGATAGGGTCAGGAGAATCCCGAGGATCGCTCCGGGCAGGCCGAGGAACAGGAAAAGCACCCGCGCGTAGAGGGCGTCGGCCCGAACCGCCGCCAGGCGCGCCGCAAGGTTGTTTCCCACCAGGGCGCTCCCCGCAACCCGGGCCTCAAGATTGTTGGCCAGGTGAATGACATTTGTGTAGGCAGCCGTCGGGTCGGTGGGCAGCCGGCGATGGAACAGCCTGACGTGAAATTGCTTCTGAACCGTATCGGGACGCTGCTGGGCCTGGGGATCGAAGATCCTGTACCACGCTCCCTGCGGGAGCAGAAGAACGTTGTCCGGCGGGGCCTGGGGGGCCGCACCGGAGGGGACGCCGATCGCCTGGAAGAGGAAGTCCGCGTAGGGCAGTTCCACCACGCCGTCAACTGTGACCTGCACGGGAAGCAATCCAATACGCATGATCGTGACCTTGTCACCTTCCTTGACATGGAGGTTGGCCGCGGTTTGCTGTGCCACCAGGATTCCCTGATCCGACCCGGTCAGCAGGCGAATCATGCTCGGGAAGGCTGCCCCATAGCGCGGGCTGATTCCCAGGACCTTGCCCGGTCCTGTGGTTTGCACCGTTCCGCCCGTCCGGGCGCTGAGACCGGCGACGTTTGCGTACTCAACGGTCTGGAGAGACTCATACCCAGGGGTGCTTACTACGGCATCCCTGACCGTCGCCTCATCGGCGTTCGAGTTGAACTGAACCTGCCAATCGACGGGGACCTCGGCAACCGCCCGTTGGGTCATCGTTACAGAGCTGGAAGCCAGGAAAATGCCCATCGAAGCGAGCAGGGTGACCGTCAGGGCGACACCCGCGGCGGCCCCGGCAAGCCTCCCGGCGCGGTTGGTGAACAGTCCTCGGAGCCAACGGTTGATCATCGTTCCTGTACCTCCAGCCTGCCGTGATGTACACGCCACACGGTGTTCATCCTCCGGGCTATGGCCGCATCATGAGTGGCGACAACCAGGGCGGTATCGGTTTCCTCGAGGCAGTCCAGCAGCACGTCGAACAGCTGCTGGGCCGTTGGATGGTCTAGCTGGCCTGTCGGCTCGTCCGCCAGGATGAGCCTTGGATGTGAGGCGAGGGCTCGCGCGACCGCCACCCGCTGGGCCTGACCTCCGGACAGCTCCTCCGGCAGCTTGTCCGCAGCCGCCTCCAGCCCGATGGCGGCAAGCGCCTCGAAAGCTGTTTGCTCTGCCTCGGAAACCTCGGTGCCGGCGAGTAAGAGCGGAAGCGCCGCGTTCTCGAGCGCTGTCAACGAGGAGATGAGGCTCATCGTCTGGAACACGAAGGCTACTTTGAAGGGACGAAGGGTTTCCCGTTCCCCAAGCGCGGGCCAGGCGATGAGACCCGCGGTCGGGGTGTCGATCCCTCCCATCAGGTGCAACAGTGTCGATTTGCCGCTTCCGGAAGGACCGACCACTGCGATGCGTTCCCGGGGCGCCACCGTGCAGGTGGCGGCCACCAGCGCGTGGATCGAGGTTCGTCCCTGCAAGTAGGTGCGCCTCACATCGGCCATCCTCACGCAGAGGTTACTTATGTTGATCATGGTTCGCAATCCTCCCGTCGAGCAGATGAATCACGCGATCGGCCCGAGAAGCCACCGCTTTGCTATGCGTAACGATCAGGATCGCACCGCCCTCCTCCCTGTGGTGATCCAGCAAGTCCAGGATTCTCTGCTCGGTCTCCGCATCGACTTCCCCCGTAGGCTCGTCGGCCAGCAGCACCGCCGGCTGCACCGACAAGGCCACTGCCAGGCCCGCTCTTGCCGCTTCCCCTCCGGAAATCCGGGCCGGTTGGGCTTGCCGAACGTGTTCCAAGTCGATCTTGTCCAGCAGTTCATCCACCCGGGTGTTGCTTTTTTTCTTTCCGGCCAGGTGCAACTGCAGCCGGATGTTGTCTTCAACCGACAGGTGCTCGAAGAGGTTACCCGACTGGAGCATGATCCCGATGCTGCTGGCCCGGATAGCCGATCGCTCGACTTCTGGTTTTCGGGTCAGGCGTTTTCCCAGGATCGTGACGTATCCTCCCTGGGGTTCATCCAAGCCGGCCAAGCAGGCAAGCAGCGTGGACTTGCCGCTGCCGGAGGGACCCTGAACCGCCACGATCTCCCCTGACAACACCTCCAGTGTTACGCCACGAAGGGCAAGGATTTCCTCCTCTTCCACGTGATAGAAACGGTACAGCTCATGTGCCTCGAGTGCCTTCATACTACTGCCACCTGAAGCTGTCGGCGATCCGCTGCCACTGGTCGATATTGTCCGCCCCTTTGGGCGCCCACATCCGCAGCTCGGCAAGCCTCCCGGCCCGGTAGAAGAAGTAGCTGTCGACCTCCAGGCGCACCTGTTTGTGCGTCACAGGCTCCTGCTCCGAGTCGGACTCGTAAATCATGAGAACCGCCGGACCTCCCGCCAACCTGATCTCCTTGACGCTTCTGATATCTACTTCTCTACCCGTGGCTTTGAGCTTTTCCCCCTGGATAGCGCCCACAGTGTCGGCGGTGGGCTGCTGCGGGGCGGTAGTAAGGGAGACGGATAAACCGTCATAGTGAAACGTAAGTTTGACATCTGCTCCATATATGGTGCGCGCCCATCCCTCCGGAACCTCGAGGGTGTAGCTGCCCTGAGCGGATGTGAATGGCACAAACACCTGGGAGTCGGGAATGTCGCCGGCCGGTGAAGCATCTTCGGTGTCTCCCCGTGCGAGGAGCGGGAGAGGCAGCATGAGAGCTCCTAACAGTATGAGTCCCGCGAG
>CAZPQC010000188.1:0-6759 GCA_964588525.1 uncultured Spirochaetaceae bacterium | reverse complement strand
CCGGAGTCCAGCCGCAGGGCTTCTTTGGTCTCTATGGAGGACAGGGGCTGGGGAAAGCTGTCAGCCCGCTCCCTGCTTTTCTTCCCGGAAGAGCTCTGCACCGATTCCTCGAAGCTGTTCCAGCTTCCGCATTCCGGGCAACGCCCGAGCCATTTCGGTTCCTCGTGCTGACAGACCGTACAGAGAAACGTTGTCCTGCTCTTTGCCTTGGAAATGTGCCTCACCCTCCTCTAGTTAGTTGATCGGCAGAGACACCTCCGAGGGCTAGGGAAAACCCACCAGGGATTCCAGCTCATAGAGGGCAAGCTCAAAGGAATACTCCGTCTGCAAAAGCGCCAGCCGCTTCAGCAGCAGGGCGATCCGGGTCATATCCCGCTGCTCCCGGATCAGCAGTTCCTGCTCGAATGCCCGGCTCGCGTTTTTTTCCTCTTCCTCGGCCTGGGCAACGGCTGCTTTCGCCTCCTGGAGCTCGGCCCACCCCAGCTGCAGCGCTTCAATGGCCTGCCGGGTTTGCAGGCGAATCTGCTTGCGCAAGAGATCGACCGCAAGCTGACTTGCCCCCAGCGCCTCCTCGGCCCGATCAATCTGATGCCGTGAGCGGCCGGCGTCGAAAAGCGCCCCTCGGGTGCCCACCCCTGCGATCAGGTTGAGATCCCAGGTGTCTTCCCAACCGGGCTCGCTCCAGGGGATCGTCTGCCCGGAGAGCTCGAGAGAGAGATTGACGGAGATGTCCGGACGCAAGTTTGCTCCGCCGCGGGTCAGCTCGAGATTCGCCCGGGCCTGTTCCTCATCCAGCCGCGCCTTTTTCAGGGCGGGAGAGTTTTCAAGAGCTTTCTCCTTCAGCTCCGTTTCGCCTAGCCCGGGATGGTCCTTTCGAAACCCCGTGCTCAGATCCACACTCTCCGGATCCAGATCCGTGTACACAGCGATCGCTTCCAGTGCAGTTGTGTATGCTTGCTCAGCCTGGACGATCCGCCGCTGCACCTCCGCGGTTTGGGTTTGGACCTGCAACACCGCCAGCCGGTTCACGGATCCCAGCTCGAAGGATCTCCGTCTATCCTCTTCGATCTCTTCGAGAATGTCCAGAATCTGCTCCAACGAGCCGAGCGAATCCCTGGCCAGAACCCCCGAAAAATAGGCCGTATGCAGATCCTGCCGCAACTGCCGTTTCCGCTCGCTGTACTCTTCCTTGGATGCTTCCAGTCCTAAACCGGCCAGTTGGACGGAGCTCCTGAGCTTACCCCAGGTATAGAGGGGCTGACTCAGCTGCAGGGAGAACTCGAAGTAGCCGTTGCGGGCGTCTTCGATGAAGATGAGATCCTCCTCTGGAATTGAATACGAAATAGGTGGAGGAATCGTGCCGAGCTGCCCGGCATGTACCGTGATACCCTCCGGAGGAAATGCCATATAGCCCCCGGCCGCCTGAAAGGTCAGCTCGGGGCCCAGGCGGCTTCGAGCTTCGGCCAGGGACAGGCCGGCCCGCTTTACCGCGCTTGCCTGGAGCATCAGGATTTCGCTTCGTTTTTCGGCGAGTTCCAGGGCCTGCGCAAAGCTAAAGCTTTCAGCCTCGAGGGCCATCGCCGCGCAAAGCAGGCATAAAAGAACCAACAGCAACGCTCGCCTCATGGCTTTCGCTTCCTGATGCGGGATTCCACCAGCCAGTAGATCGTGGGGATGAGGATCAGGGTTACGAAGCTGGAGGTCAACAGTCCCCCCACCACCGCCCGTCCCAGCGGAGCCCGCAGCTCCGAACCGGCCCCTGCGCCGACGGCCATGGGAAGCAAACCAAAGATGGTGGTGAAGCTGGTCATCAGAATCGGCTTGAGACGGGTCTTTCCCCCACGGATGATCGCCTCCCTGACGGACAGACCCCTCGCCTGGAGCCGATTCATGTAATCGATCAGGACGATGGCGTTATTGACCACGATCCCCACCAGCAGGATCGCTCCGATGAAGCTCATCATGCTGAAGGTCGTTCCGGTCACCACGAGAGCGGCTACCAGCCCGATTATGCAGAAAGGCACCGAAAACATGATGATCAACGGATGGAGAAGACTTTCGAACTGTGAGGCCAGCACCATATACACCAGGGCGACGGCCAGGATCAGGACGAAGAACAGGCTGCGGAAGGATTCCTGCATCTGCTGGTAGGAGCCGGAGTAGTTCAGCTCCAGGCCGGGAGGAACGGGCCCCAACCCGGACACCCCTTCCTGCAGCTCTTCCATGACCCGGTTCAGAGGCCGCTGGCCGGTCAAAGCTCCGGTGACCTCGATGACCCGTGTCCTGTTTTCCCGTTCGATCGTCAGCGGTCCGCTTCCCTGCACCACATCCACGACGTTCTCCAGAGGGATCGTCTCCCCCAGGGGATTCACAAAGAAAAGTTTTTGAATTTCCCTCAGGGAGTTCCTGTCCCCTTCTCTGAGAATCACATACACGTCGTACTCGTCCTCCGGGCCGCGGAAGGTGGAAACCTTGCTTCCCTTGTAGGCGGTACGCAGGGTGGCTGCGATCTCCAATGGACTCAGTCCCAGCCCGGCGGCTTCTTCGCGCTTGATGCGGAACTGCAGCTCCGGCTTGCCCGTTTTGTAGGACAGCTCGACATCCCGAACCCCCGGCACCTGTTTCATCCGGGTTGCGATTCTCTGGGCATAGTCGGAGCTTCGAACCAGGTCATCTCCGCGGATCCCCACGACGATCGGCTCACTGTCGCCGGTCACCGTGGTTGCCAATGCACCAACACCCTGCAGGCTGAAGCGGAAACGACCGTCCATCACCCCCCTGGATAGCCGGTCGGACAATTCATTGATCATCCGCCAGATCGTGCGATTCCGCTTGTCCTTGTCCACCAGCCGGACCTCCAGCACGCTCAGGTGGCTGCCCGTTTCAGCGGCTCCCTGCATCGTTCCGCCACGGCCGATGCTTGTGGAGATGGAGGTGAGCTCCTCCCCGGCCAGCTCGCGGATGATCCGCTCCGCCTCCAGGACCTTCTCTTCGGTTCTCTCGAAGGAGGATCCGACCCGGGTCTCCATGGAAATGGCGAACTGGCCTTCGTCGCTTTCCGGCATGAACTCCATCCCCAACAGGGCGAGGGAGGCAACGCTGATCAGCAGGAGAAAAAAGCTTGAGAGGATCACCGCGGCGGTGTGCTGCAGCGCCCATCCGATCGCCCGTTCGTACAGCTCGTCCAGGCGGCGCAGCCAGATCTGAATCCTGCCGGTTATCCCGTCTATCAGGCGATTCCCGGTATGCACCTCGATATCCGCCAAACTCACATCCAGGTCGGAAAGATTCAGCTCCGGGTCTGTACCCACGCCGCCGTTGCTCACTCGGTGGGTCACGGGCAGCTTGAGAAAACGGGCGCAGAGCACGGGCACCAGGGTCAGGGCCATGACCAGGGAGATGAACAGGGCGAAGGCTACGGTATAGGCGAGATCCCGGAAGATCAATCCTGCAAAATCCTGAACGAAGACCAGAGGGAAAAACACGACCAGGGTGGTCAACGTGGAGGCGGTGATGGCCCTGCCGACCTCCGAAGTGCCGGCCACGGCTGCTTCTCTGGGCGGCATGCCCGCCAGAGTCTTACGGAAGTTCGATTCCAGGACGACGATCGAGTTGTCTACGAACATTCCCACGCCGAGGGTGATCCCCATCAGGGAGACGATATTCATGGTAATGCCGGCGAAGTTCATCAGGGAGAAGGTCGCCACCACGGACACCGGAATGGCTACGGAGATGATGAGCGTGGAGGGGATGCTGCGGAGAAAGAACAGCAGGACCAGCACCGCGAGCAGCCCTCCCTGCCAGGCTGCCCGGGCTACGCTGCCGATCGAATTGAGAATCTGGGTGGATTGATCGGACTGAATTTTCACCTCTACCGAAGGGGGCAGTTTCTGTTGAAGCCGACGAACCTGGTCTTTTACCTCCCTGTTGATATCCACCGTGTTGTGCCCCGGTTGCTTGCGTACCGCCAGCTGGACCCCCTCACCGTCTTCGGTGCGGAAGTACTGCTCCCGCGGCAAGTGCCCCAGGTCCACCTCGGCCACATCTCCCAAATAGACCGGGACCGTTTCCCTGTACCCGATGAGTACGTTTTCGATATCCCGCAATGAACCGAACTCCCCAAGAGCGCGGAGAACGATATAGCGATCCTCGACGCTGATCGAACCGGCCGGAAGGTTTACATTCTCCGTTTCGAACACCCGCAGGATGTTCAAGATCGGTATATTCAGTTTGCGAATGCTGTTCAGATCCAGTGTGCAGGTGACCGCGGCGATCTTGCCGCCGAACACCCCCACGGTGGCTACTCCTTCGATCTTCTCGAGCTGCGGAACGATGCTCTGTTCGGCCAGCCGGCGCAGATCGAGGCCGGGGGTCGGCGAAGAAACGTTGAGCACGATGGAGGGCAAGAATTCCGGATTGAAGCGCACAATGGAGGGACGTTCGGCAGCAGAGGGAAGATCATCCTCGATGGCTGTCACCTTTTCCCTGATTTCCGAAACGATCGTATCCATGTTCGTTCGCCAGCTGAAGTTGATGACCACCATCGATACTCCTTCGCTGGACACCGAAGAGATTCGCTCCACGCCGTTGAGGGTGGATACCGCATCCTCGATGGGTTCTGTGAGACTGGACTCGATCTCTTCCGGCCCCACCCCCGGATAGGGAGTAAAAACCACCGCCGTGGGAAAGGAGATATCCGGCAGCAGCTCCAGTCCAAGCTGGGACAGGGAAACCAGCCCGAGGATCAGCAGGGCCAGAAACACCATGGTGGTGGTAATCGGGTGCCTGACGGACAGGTCGGGTAACTTCATTGCTTTTCCAGAACCCCGATACGCTGTCCCTCTTCCAAGAAGGAATTGCCCTCTACGATCACCCGGTCTTCCGGATCGATTCCGGACAAAATCTGCACTTCCGCGGCGCTGGACAGGCCTGGTACCACTGTCCGGGCGGAGGCAACGGCGGTCTGCCCGGACCCCTCGACCACGAACACGATCCGCCCTCCGGCTCGGTCCAGAACCGCGGAAGCCGGTATCAGCAGGGCATCGGGTATGCGTTGCAGCACCAGCTCGATCTCCGCGTACATACCCGGCCGCAGCAGATCCTGCGGATCGGTGATATCCACGGTCACGGTAAAGGTACGGCTCCCGGGGTTGATCGTAGGGGCCACCGTGAAGATACTTCCCTGGAAGGCGGTTGTTCCGGGATAGGCTTGGGGGAAGATCCGTGCCTCGAGGGACTCGCTGCTGCTCAACATCTCCCCATAGTACTTTTCCGCTACCTCGATTTCGACTTGCATCCGGTCATCCTGTACCAAAACCATAATCGGGGTTGAGGTCCCTACGATATTTCCTTCATCCTGGAGCACCCTGGCGACCACGGCTGCACCGGGAGCGCGAATCCGAGTATTCTCCAATTGGAGGCCGGCCAGCTCGTAGCTTGCCCTGGCCGCCTCCGCCTGGGCACGGGCCATCCGCCTCTCCTCGGGACTAGCTCCCTGCTCCAGCATCTGCAGGCTCCGACCGGCGTTCTCCAGCTCCGTACGTGCTGCCCGCAGGGTCGACTCGGCCTGCTCGAATTGCGCCTTCGGGATGGTACCGCTACTGTACAGCTGCTCCGATCGGGTGAAGCTTTCCTCCGCCGTGGCCAAATCCTTCTCCGCCTTCTCGTACAGCGCGCGGGCGTTCTCCAACTCCTCCGGGCGAGGGCCTTTCAGGGCTTTTTCGTACTGTGCCTGGGCGGCCTGCCAGACGGCGTGGGCCTGCTCGAGCTGCAGCCGTGGGGTTTGCTCATCGATTTGTACGAGCAGCTCGCCTTCGCTCACCGCTTGCCCCTCCTGTACGGGAATCGACTCGATCCGTCCCGAAATCTTCGACGTTACGTGGATCGTGCTGCCCGCGCTCAGGGTACCGGAGGTGCTCAGCACTCGTTCAATGGTGCCGATCCGAGGAAGCTCAACCCGGACCGTGACCCCCTGCTCCGGTTCAGAGGTTCGGGTATCTGCCGTAGTGATCCGCCGAACAACTACCCAGAGCAGTACAGCGGCAACTCCAATCAGCGCAATGAACAGCCACCAGCGTTTCTTCACGGATTGCCCTCCAACTTCAGCCGTTGATACAGGAGGTGTTTGACTGCGGATTTCACAGCCGCGATTTCCTGTTCCAGCTTCTCATCCTGGGCCAGAGCAACGGAGGAGAGGACACCGAAGACGTTGATCCTTATCTGGGCCCGAACATGCTCCTCCGCCAGAACGACACGTATCAGTCCCTGTTTTTGTCCTTCCCGTATCAAACTCTCCAATAGCTCACACAGCAATTGCAGGTTCCGCTGCAGCAGCTGCCTCTGTCTGGAGTCGAAGAGCATTCCCCGCAGCAACGGCAAGGCTTCCTTCAACGATTCGAAGCAGTAGTCCAAAATGCTGTCGAAGCGCTCCCTCAGCTGCATCGGAGCGGTCACGATCCTGCGGATTTCAACCAGGAAGCGCTGCCATCCCTGCTCAACCGTGCAGCGAAACAGATCCTCCTTCCCGGCGAAGTAGGTGTATACGGACCCGGGAGAGATATCCAGGCTGCGGGCAAGATCCTTGATGGTGGTGGCGCCGAAGCCCCGTTCACCGAACATATGGAATGCCGCTGTGATAATTCCCTCGCGCATCCTCTCGTCTTTGGGTCGTGCCATTGGTCTTGTCTCCTCGGACTGGAAACTGGACAGCCGAATTGCGGAATTAACTGAATGAACGTTCATTCAGTTAATTCCAGTATA
>CAZPQC010000187.1:0-6794 GCA_964588525.1 uncultured Spirochaetaceae bacterium | reverse complement strand
GACCCGGTGCACCCATTCGGGGGTGGAATTACCCCACAGGGCTGAGCCTCTGTTCATAGATCTGTTGACGGATTCCAATCGTACTGATATAGTCATTTGATCTCCGTGCTGTTGAGGGACCCGGTGTAATTCCCCCGATGCGAACACGACGACTGATCACCCAGTACAACAGCGTTTACCTGATTCTGTTCCTCATCTGCGCCGCAGCATTCATCAACAACAGGAACTTCTTCGCCTTCGACAACGTAAACACGATGCTTCGGCAGGCCTCGTCTCTCGGGGTGGTTACGATGGGCACGATTTTCGTCATCGCCACGGGCTGCGTGGACCTGTCCGTTGCGGCGATCCTGCAGATGTCCATCGGGATCTTCATGCTCTTTGTGAAAAGACTCGGGGAAGGGGCTCTGCTGTACGGCATCGTGGCCAGCCTGGCTTTCGGTGTTGCCATCGGGGTGATCAACGGCATCATCGTGACCCGCTACAAGGTCCAATCGTTTCTGAGCACGCTGTTCACCGCGGCCATCCTGGGCGGGGTGATGCGTCTGGTGATGGGGGTCACCCCCATGGGCGTGCCGCCGGCGGTGCTTGTGAACGTGATCAAGGGAAGCCTCATCGGGGAGATGTCGAACTCAGTGCTCATCTTCATCTTGATTGCGATCGCCGCGCTGGCGCTGCTCAGGAAGACGGTTTTGGGAAGGAAAGTGGAGCTGATCGGCCTGAACCCGACGGCAGCCCATTTTGCGGGGGTGGACGTGGAGCGGACCATCACCATCACCTTCAGCCTCAACGGGGTTCTGGCGGCGATCGCCGGGATCATAAGTGTCGGGTATATCGGTTTCGCCGACCAGATGACTCTGGGCAGCGGCATGGAGATGGACGCGCTGGTGGCGGCGGTGTTGGGTGGCAACTTCCTGGGCGGGGGCAAGGCCTCGGTGATCGGCTCGGTGGGCGGAGTACTGGCCATCACACTGATCATCAACATCGTCATCCTGTTCGGCCTGGACATCCGCTTTCAGTATATCGTCAAGGGAGTGCTGCTGCTTTCGGTGACCTACGCAGCTCAGTTCTTCAACAGGCGCTGATTGCGGTATAGTTGAGACGATGCCTGCGCCGGCGATCGAAGCCAGGCAGGCTCGAGATACCTATACGTAAAGAGAGGAGTAAAAGTATGGGGAAAAAAAGATTGGTGAGAGGGGCGATCGTCCTGCTGGCGCTCGCTGTAGTTCTGGGCGTGGCCCTGGGCGGGTGCAGCAAGAAGAAGCCCGAGGCTGAGGAAGCGAAGAAGTACACCATCGGGGTCAGCATCCAGGGTTCCAACAACGACTGGGCGGCTTCCTGCTATGCCCACTTCAAGTACGCCTTCGGCACGAAGTACGCGGACCAGATCGCCAACGTGTACTATGGGGAGTGCGGCTACGACGACAAGAAGCAGATCGCCGATATCGAGGATCTGCTGACCAAGAACCTCGATCTGCTCATCGTGCAGCCGGTCAGCGAAACTTCCACGGCGGGGGCGATCGAGAAGGCCAAGGCCTCCGGCGTGAAGGTGGTCATCTTCGGCGGGCTGTGCGGCACCGACAAGTACGATGCCTACGTCGACCGGGATCACATCAAGACCGGCTACGCCTTCGCGGACTGGGTGGCCACGAAGATGGGCGGCAAGGGCAACGTGATCGTGATCATGGGCTACCCGGGTTCCGGGTACTCGAACAACGTGCTCAAGGGGGTGCAGGAGGCCCTGGCCAACTACCCGGACATCAATGTGCTGGGAACCGAGTACGCCATGTACACGCCTGCGGAAGCCAAGAAGATCGTGGAGAGCTACTTCGCCAAGCGAGTTCCTGTTGACGGCCTGATCGTGGACGGCGGATTGATGGACTTCGGCGCCCTGGACGCATTCATCGACGCCAAGCGGCCGCTTCCACCCTCCTCAGCCGACGACTGGTACGGCTTCATGAAGAAGGCGGCGGCGATCGGCTACACCGACTACATGGTCGTGAACTCCGGTGAAGAGCTTTCTCTGGACACCGCCGATGTGGCCATGAAGCTCTTGAACGGCGAATCCGTGGTCAAGGATGATCTGAGACCCCCGACCATCTGGGAAGGCAAGGATCTGGCTGCGAAGGTCGATCCCTCCCTACCGGATTCGTACTGGCTGGCCTCGCAGATACCGGAAGACCGGATCAGAGAGGTCTACAAGTAAATGGCATCGCCTGCCCCCCGGCGCTCGAATGCGGGGGGGCAGGCACCTTGGAATTTTAAATCGTGAGCACCTCCGTCCTTTCGTTCTCCGACATCGACAAGCGCTTCGGCGATTTCCAGGCTCTGCACGACATCAGCTTCGAGCTCAAGGCCGGCGAGATCGTTGGCCTGGTCGGCGCCAACGGCGCCGGAAAGAGCACCCTGCTGAAGATAGCAGGAGGCGTCCATCCGCCTTCGGCCGGCGGCATGATGCTGTATGGCAGGGGATACACACCCTCCTCCCCGCAACAGGCCAAGGCAGCTGGCATCGCCAGCGTGTTCCAGGAGCTGAACCTGTTCCTGAACATGAGCGTGGCGGAGAACATCTTCGTCGACGACGGCTTCAGAAACCGCTTCGGCTTGATCGACTGGAAAGCGATGCATGAGGAAGCCGGAGGAGTCCTGAGGAGCAGCGGGCTGGCAGTCGCCCCGGCCAGGCCCGTCAGCGAGCTGAGCATTGCCCAGCAGCAGATGGTGGAGATCGTGCGCGCTCTGGCCGAAAAGCCCAAGATCCTGCTCCTCGACGAACCGACCGCTTCGCTGTCGGAGGACCAGACCGCCTGGCTGTTCACGAGGGTCAGGGAGGCAGTGTCTACGGGCACTTCGGTCCTGTACGTCTCACACCGACTGGACGAAGTAAGCGAACTGTGCGACCGCTGCGTGATCCTGCGCGACGGCAGGCTGGTGGCCACGCTGGAGAAAGAGGAAATTCGGAAAGACCTGCTCATCCGGCACATGGTCGGCCGAGAGATCACCGACGGCGCTCGGCGGGTCGGCCGGCCCGCTGCCGAGGGCAGGATCATTTTCGAGTGCGAGAACCTTTCGGTCAAGGACAAGCTGCAGAACGTCTCCTTTCAGGTACGCAGCGGCGAGATCCTGGGCATCGCCGGCCTGGTGGGCGCGGGCCGCACCGAGCTGCTGAACACCATCTACGGCATCCTGCGCCCGACAGACGGAGAGCTGCGGAGGGGGGGAGAGGAGCTCGTCGTCAGGCACCCACGGCAGGCCATCGCCCACGGTATCGCCCCGGTCAGCGAGGACCGCAAGAAGGAGGGCCTTTTCTTTGGGGAGACGGTGACCTGCAACCTGAACGCCAGCGCCGTGGCCAACAGGTCTCTGCTGGGTCTTGTCGACCGCCGGAAGGAAAAAACCCGGGCCGCCGGCATAGCCGGCAGGATCGCCTTGAACGCCCGGCATCTGCCGGACCCCGTAGAGCGTCTGAGCGGCGGCAACCAGCAGAAGGTGGTCTTCGGCCGCGCCCTGCTTACCGAAGCGGACCTGCTGCTGCTGGACGAGCCCACCCGGGGCGTAGATGTGGGCGCCCGGGAGGATCTCTACTCGGTGATCGAAGAGGCAGCCGCCATGGGCAAAGGGGTGATCCTGGTCTCCTCGGACTGGGAGGAGATCGTCAAGCTGGCCGATCGGGCTTTAGTGATGCGGGATGGACAGATCGTCGGGGAACTGACCGGCGAACAGATTAATGAGGAGGCCATGCTGCATCTGTGCACCGAGCAGAAGCAGCGGCGCGAGGAGCAAGCGCAGGCCCACGGACGGCTGCGAAACCTGGTCCAGTCATTGTTTTCGGCCAGCAACCGCATTGCCGTGCTTTCTTTCCTGCTCGCCGCTGTGTTCCTGGTCGGGTCGGTAAGCTCCCCGTTTTTTCTCAACAGGATCAATATCAGCAACCTGGCCTGGCAGTCGTTCGTGTACGTGCTTATGACCATCGGCCAACTGGCGGTGATCATCTGCGGGGGCATCGATCTGTCGGTCAGCGCCGCCATGACCATCATCAGTGTGATCGGCATCAAGATCTACACCGCCTTTCCGGATTCGCTGCTTCTCTGCCTGGTCGCGATGGTGGCCGCGGGGGCTCTGATCGGGCTGCTGAACGGTTTCCTCGTGGTGCGCGGCAGGATCAACGCCTTCATCGCCACCCTGGGTGTGGGTATCGTGCTGCAGGGAATCTCCCTGGTCATTACCACCAAGCCCATTGCCCCGGCCCCGCAGATCCTGAAGACCATCGCCAACGGTACCTGGCTCGGTATCCCCATTGTGGTGTACCTGGGCCTCGCTCTGTTTGCCGTGTTTTCCGTGGTGCTGCGGCAAACCCGCTTCGGCCGCCGCCTCTATGCCGTGGGTGAGTCCGACCTGAAGGCGAGGTGGTCCGGTCTGCCCGTGGGTTTCACCAAGGCGGGCTCGTACCTGATCAGCACGGTGATGGCCAGCTTGGCCGCCTTCTACCTGCTGGGCCGCACCGGCGGTGCGGAGCCTATTGTAGATCCCCGCCTGACTCTGGACAGCATCGCCTACTGCCTGATCGGCGGGGCCACCCTGGCCGGAGGCAGGGGCAGCCTGGGCGGATCGTTGATCACGATTCTGTTGATGATCATGCTCCTCAACGTGCTGGGCCACTCGGGAGTGGGCATCTTCTACCAGCAGATCGTGCGGGCCATGCTGCTGCTGGTGATCGTGATCGCCTACAACCAGGTGGAGAGCCGCCAGCACAAGGGAAGCTAAAGACTCGGCGACGGGAGCGCCGCTGACAATCTTCCCGTATCTTGACGCAGGTATTAGGGTCCAGATAGATTGAAAACCGAGGTAGATGCATATGAGTGATCGAAAATCGGAAGCTGACACACTGCGCACGCGGCTGAACACCGCCCGGGCGGCCTTCCTGTTCATTGACATGCAGAACGACTTCGTCTCACCCAAAGGCAAGATGGCGAGCTTTGGCTTCGAGATTGGCGAAGTGAGGGATTCGGTCGAGCCCATGCGGCGGCTGCTGGAAGCGGCCCGGGATGGCGGCTACCTGGTAATCCATACGGCCGTGATCAACGAGCTGGGCCAGAACTCCGCAGCCTGGACCGCCTTCTGGGGCGAGCCCACGGTGACCCTGCCGGGCTCCTGGGGAGCCACGCACATAGACGAGCTGGCACCGGCGGAAGGAGAGCCGGTGATCGTCAAGTACGCTTACGGGGCCTTCGTCGGTACCAACCTGGACACGATGCTCCGAAGCCGGGGGATCGACACCCTGGTGGTGGCCGGTACCGACCTGAACATCTGCGCCGGGGACACTCTGCACCACGCTTTCGCGTTGGGCTACAACGTGGTGGGCGTAGCCGACTGCCTGGCCTGCTTCTCCAAGCATGACCGCCAGCATGCCCGGCAGCTCAGGGAGAACGGCCTGTACCTGATCGAAAACCACTACGGTCTCGTGGCCCAATCAGACCAGATTATCAAGATCATCTCCGCAACGAGGTAGCAGCCATGCCCGAATCGCCTCCCTTCGAAATCGATCCCTCCCGCACCGCCCTGATCGTCGTGGACATGCAGAACGATTTCGTGCGTGTCGGAGCCCCGCTGGAGGTGCCCGACGCACGGGCCACGATCGAGCCGATCCGCCGCACCATCGACCTGTTTCGCCGGCTCCGGCGCCCCGTCGTCTTCACCCGCTTCATCGCCGGTCCCAAGGAGACCCTGCTTTGGAAGTGGTCCCCGGAGCTTCGCCCGCCGGTGAACTGCTGCAGGCCCGGGTTCCTGCGCCGCTACGAAGACTCCGACCGGGAGCTGGACTGTGTCGCGGTGATCGACGAGCTGACCGTTGAGACGGGTGACTACGTAGTGGACAAGTACTGGTATGGGGCATTCTTCCGCACCAACCTCTACGACATCCTGCTCTCCGAACACGTGGATACGGCGGTCGTGTGCGGAACCGTCACCCAGATCTGCGTCGAGGAGACCGCGCGGGAATCCTTCCACCAGGGTCTGAAGACCGTGGTCCTCAGCGACTGCGCATCTTCCTACGATTCCGGGATGCACTCGGCCACTCTGAAAAACTTCGCCTTGAAGTTCGGGCGCGTCCTGGACTCCAGGGCGCTGGCCGTCGAGATGGGGCAATCCGCAGGTCCGGCTGCATCCGGAGGCACGGCTTCGGCGTAGCGGAGGAGCCACTCCGCTCTGGCCGCAGCTTCTGCGCGCAAACAAAAGAGATGAAGATCGGCGAGCTCTGCGAGCAGGAGGCCCGGCTGCAGGATCAGCAGTTTGCCCTGGAAGAGCAGAAGCTGCACGCTCTTGCAGATTCTTGCTCGTAACTGGTATGTGATTTGCTCACAATTCTGTTCACATTTTAATGCCCAAATTCGATGGTGGTTGAGCGAGGATAGCTTTCAATTGCTCATCTAAGCACAATCCGGCCGTTGCGGAATATTTTGCTACAATTTTGCTACAGGATCGGGTATCCGCCCCAACAATAGTTAAGATTCGATTTGGTTTTTGATAATACCGACCGTACAGGTTCATCGACGAACACGGCCAGAATTACCGCAACTCGTCGTGGGAATTACTATATGCAGCACCTATCCTGATCCATGCCCAAAAACCAGAAGCGACCTGAACAGTCATGAACGGGACCAAGACAGAAAGTACCGGTGTGATTCGCCGACTTGAAAACACTCTGGCTTTTTGGGCGCGGACGCGTCCTCGAGCCCTTTAACCCATCGCGGAGAACGTTAACGACGACGGAGAATCGACAAGCCCCTGGAGGACTGCACTTC
>CAZPQC010000186.1:0-6900 GCA_964588525.1 uncultured Spirochaetaceae bacterium | reverse complement strand
GCTTCGATGCGGATGTGCCGGATTCGGTCGATCTGGGAAAGCAGCCGGAGGTGGAGCAGGCCATTCTGGACGGGGAATTCTTGAGTATCCGCTGCCCGAACTGCGGGAAGGTGCTGAAGCCGGAGTTCCCCGTGCTGATCGAGGACCCTCAGGCGGAGAACAGCATCTATTTCGTTCCTGAGCTGGATCGGAGTGCCTATTTCCGAGGTTCCCTGTCCTACTCCCTGCGGGAAGCGAATCGGGTAGCGATCGGCTATGAAGAGCTGGTGGAGAAATTCCTGCTCAAACGGTACAATCTGGACGACAGAGTCGCGGAGATCGTGAAGTACTACCTGCTGAGCAAGATCATGGAGGATGAAACCGGAGACAAGGAGGTGCGTATCCTGTTCTCCAAGCGAGAGGGGGACACCGTCCTGTTCAACGTTCTGGGTCTGAAGGAAGGCGAGGTCGGGATCCTGAAGGTGCCTATGGCTACAGTGGAAAAGGTGGCCTCCCAGCTCGAGGAAAAAAAACATCAAGAGCCGTTTTCCGAAATCCTCAAATCACCCTACGTCTCCATCAACAATCTGCTCGTGGAAGGTCCGGATTGAAACAAAAAGTAATCGTTGCTCTATTGCTCGTTGTTGCTTCGACTCAGCTTTTTTCTCAAAAACCCGTCTCATTGAGTCATTTCGGCAAGGTTAATGATTTGATCTATGACGCCGAACGTCGACTTTTGTTCAGTGCCGGAGACGATGGCACTGTACGCGTCTGGGATACGGAACAGAAGCAGCTTGTCAAGGTGGTGCGGATATCCTACAAACCGGTCAGGAAGATGGCGTTGAATCCCGTCGAACCGCATGTGGCGGTCCTGGTAGGGGATTCCCTGGAGGCGGATACTTTGGAGGTGTGGAACTGGCAGCGCCAGCAGCGGCTGTTCTCGGTGGAATCGGACAAACAGTTGATGCACTTTGACTACTCTCCCAAAGGCTCCTACCTGTTCTACAGTCAGGCGGACTATAAGAGCCTTACCGCCTTGAATCCCAGGACCGGAAGGGTTTTACCGTATATGGGAAGAGGGTTTGGAATCGTCTCCTATTTTACGGTAGCCCGCAATGAGGGCAACATCATGACCTACCAACGCTCCGGGTCTATTACCTACTGGGATATACGCACCGGCCGAATGGTAAAACAGCTCCGAGCTCCTGCAGATCTGGAGGTGATCTGCATCTCCCCCAACAATCGTTACATTGCCGCTTCGACAGGCCAAAATCTCCTGATAGTGGATATCCTGAGCGGCGAAACCATAGACAGCTCCCGGATTACGGGAATCGTCGATTTGAGTTTTTCCCCGGCCGGAAACGAAATCGCCGGTGTGGTGGAAAGTGGAAACGCCAGGCAGCTGAAAAAGTGGTACTTCGGCGGCAAGTATCTGATCGATCTGACCACAGCGTACTCGAGCCTGTTCCCACAGCTGAGCAGTGCAGTATACAGTGATCGGGATCTGTATCTGGCCACCTTCGGCGGCGACATCGCCATGCTTGCAGCGGGGGGAGGGGAATCCCTGCTGGCAAAAGACGACCGCAGAGAGATTTCCGATCTTGCTTTCATCGACAGCACGATGGCGATTGCTTCGCTTTCTGAAATTACGATAGTCGACTCCGAGTTTTTCCTCGACTCTTACGAACGGGATACGGATGTGGAGGTCAGGGAGCATCGATATTCAAATCCGTTTCCCTGCGCCGTGGGCATCACCTACCTGGATGCGCAGCGCCTGCTTATCTGGTGTAAGGGTGAGGAGGAGAGCCGGCTGGCTGTGCTCAATACCTGGTACGGGGGAATCCAGGAGCTGCCCGTGGACTTCGATTCACCGATTCGACAGGTAACGGTTTCCCAGGGAGGAATCGTAGTGGTTGAGGACAGCGGCCGCTGCCGGATCTTGGATGCGGACACCTTCGCTCCTATCTTCCAATACAATGCCCCCGGAATGAACAAATTGATACTCACTTTTGGTGACAATCTCATCGGCGCGAAGACAAATCTCTCCAGTTTCAGCGGGCCCCTCTTGCAGATCAATCGACGGACGGGGGAGACCGTACCCATTAAGGATCCGAGCCTTTTCGTCTACGATCTTTTCTACAGCGGCAGCATGCGCGGCGGGGAATTGTATACCCTGGCCGTAGAGCAGGACTCGAACCAGGTCCGCACGGTTGTCAAGGTTCATTCCGGGTTCGCCTTCGAGCGGAGCAGGATCCTCAAGGTTTTCGAAAGTGAGGATCTGGGGGCGACCCTTGCCGGGGATGATACGGGGAATGTTTTTACGACTCTTGGCTACGATTCGGTGACGGTATTTCGCAATGCCCAGGCGGGGGAGTTGCAAGTTTCCGGGCAGATACCCCGTAATCTGTATGTAAACAACGGGAAACTCTTCTCGCTGAACCGGGATTCCTCGATCTCGGTGTGGGACATTCCTTCGCGGGATTTTATGCTCAACATCCACCTGTTCCAAGACGGAACGTGGATCGCCCAACTGCCGAGCGGAGCGCTGCGGTTCAGTCGTGAGGAGGATTCGTAATGACCTTGAGAATGCCGTCGCGAACAGCCCGTCGGATTTCTTCCAGATAGTTGCTACGCTCCTCAGCATCGACATATACCGAGTCCAGCAGGGACACCCGATATCGGGGTCGCACCCTGTTCAATGCATAGGCGGCGACATCCAGGATACACTCGCTGCAGGTACACAATTCTGGATGGTTCGGTATCTGCTTCTCGATCTCTGAAACGACCAGCTCCTCGGCTTCATTGGACAGGCTGTCGAAGTCGTACCGCTCTTTGATGGACATATCTTAAATATCTGTACCTCTGACCATGTTTTCAAACTTGGTGTACTCGGGGATGAAGGCGATTTTCAAACTTCCCACCGGACCGTTTCTCTGTTTTGCCACGATCAGATCTGTCTCGATGTTTCGGGGCATTTCATCCTGATAGTCCGCGGAAAGCCGCTCCCGGTGAAGGAAGATCACCACGTCGGCGTCCTGCTCGATGGATCCTGACTCACGCAGATCTGCCAGATTGGGCTGCTTGCCCTCACTTTCCCGGCGCACCTGGGACAGTGCGATAACCGGGATGTCCAACTCCCGGGCCAGGGCTTTCAGGGAGCGGCTGATCTCCGCAATCTGCTCATGCCGCGGGAGATCCCTGTTCTCCGAGGTGATCAGCGTGAGGTAGTCGATGAAGATTATAGCAACGTTGAACTGATGACGCATGCGCCGGGCCAAGGCTCGCAGATCCAGGAGACGGAGCGAAGGGCTGTCCTCGATATAAAGAGGTGCCTCGTAGATCTTGCTGGCCGCCTCTGTCAGTTTATGGAAATCCGACGGCTTCAAGAATCCCGAACGCAGGCTGTTCGAGCGGATACGGGCTTCACTGGCCAGCATCCGCTGCATCAGAGCCATGCTGGACATTTCCAGAGTGAAGAAGCCGACGGGGAACTTGTTGTGTATCGCCATGTTTGCCGCCATGGTCAGGGCTAAGGCGGTTTTCCCTACCGATGGACGCGCCCCGATCACGATGAACTCGGAGTTCTGGAATCCGCTGGTCAGAGTGTCCAAATCGGAGAATCCCGAGGGGATCCCTATATAGGCATCTTTGGTATGGTATAGCTTCTCTATCGCTTCTATGGTTCGTGAGACAATTTCTTTGGCCGGCTGGAAGGTGCCGGTATGCTGCTTGTCCGTGATTTCGAAGATGTGCCGCTCCGCCTCTTCGATGATCAACCGTACCTCCTGGCTATCGTCGAAGGAATCGGAGACGATGGAGGAGGCGATCCTGGCCAGGTTCCGTCGGATGCTGCAGTCCTGTACGATCTGGGCGTAGTAACGGACATTGGCGCTGGTTGGAACCGCCGAGGTAAGTCTGGAAACGTAGGCCGCTCCGCCGCAGGCCTCAAGGAGGTTTTCGTTCTTTAGCTCTTCGGTCAGAGTGATCAGATCGACCGCCTCGTTTCTCTCGAAGAGTTTGAGGATCCCCTGGTAGATGCGTTGGTGAGCGGTCTTGTAGAAGTCGTCAGGCCTCAGATAATGCACCACCGTGCCGAGGGCATCGGAGTCCAACAGCAGCGCCCCCAGAGTGGCGATTTCCGCATCCTGGTTGTTGGGAGGGATCTTGTCTTTCAGCCCCGTCGTAGCCATGGGCAGTGTTTACTTTTCTTCTGCAGCCTCTACCAGTACGTTGAGCCGGGCCTCTTCATTGCCGTACAGTCTGACTTTCACTGTGTAGTTGCCGATCATGCGGATGTTGTGCTCCGGAACCTCAATCCGTTTTTTCTCTATCGAGTATCCCCGTTTCTCCAGTTCCTGAACCACCATGGCGTTGTTCACGGAACCGAAGAGCTTTCCGCTGTCCCCGGCGGGCATGGTGAACACCAGTTCCTCGCTTTCCAACCGCTCCTTGATGCTCATCGCCTCACGGCGCTTATCCTCTTTGCGGCTCTCGATCGCGGCTCTCCGCGTCTCCAGCTGGGTGAGATTTTGTTTGGTGTAGGGTAGGGCGAAGCTCTTGGGGATCAGGTAGTTGCGGGCGTAGCCGTTTGCCACCTCTTTGATGTCCCCCTCTTCGCCTAAACCGGCGACATCTTGATTCAAGATCACTTTCATATCGTTAAACGTTGCTCCTTTCTTCTTTTCTGTATTTTAACCACACTTCGGACACACCCAATCCCGGAACCAGGATTAGGACCACAATTCCGATTCGAGGTGTCATCGCCAGGATGACGAGAGCCATGATCAAGAGCCAGCGAACCCCGGGACGCACGTTTAGTTTCCTCAACAGGAATCGAATGATTCCAAGTCCGGAAACACCGTAGAGGAATGCGAGGATGAGCAGGGCGTTCCAGGCCAGGATCGCCAGAGGTTCCGCGGGGAGTACGAGGTTCAGTACGACCAGGGCCAAGCTGGCGATCAAGGGCCAAACGTACCGGTCCGGAAGCTTGAAGTCTGCGATGCGGGTAAGTCCGGGATGTCTGCCGATGGAACGGGCGCCGATTATAGTTCCCAGCCACCAGCTGAAGGAAAGCACGAGGAAATAGGAGAAAAGAAAACTGCGCAGCAGGACCGTATTGATGATTTCAAGCAATGCGTCCGTCTGGATCGGCTGCGCTCCCGGCTGTATCGCATCGCCTCCCGAAGCACCGATCGCCCTGTTCATCCCATTGAACATCGTTCCGATGAACTCCCGCATGCCCGCCGTAAATATATCATTACCCCGCAGGTACAGGATCACGGGTACGCAAAGCAGTCCGGCGATTGCTGTGGCGATGATATGGCGCGTTACTCTGGGCAACCGGGGTATCTGGAGCTCCGGGCTCATCTCGGGCAGCTGGATCAAGGCCAGTCCTCCGATCAAGAGTACCGCGACGGCCATGTCCAAGAATAAAAAGGGAGCGGCCTGCGTTAGGGCGGCCTGCGAAAGGGCGCCTTCCGACATCGCCGCTCCGGATAGATCTGCACCGCCCATGGGAAATCGGCTGGCCAGGAACAAACCTATCGCCAGGATCAGGCCAAGGGTCAGCAGGGCAGCCCACCCGAAGGATTTCTTTCCCCGCCGGACGTACAGAACCTGCAGGGGGATGAGGAACAGAAGCGGTCCCATCCCCAGACGATAGAGCAAGGTCGAAACGGCGGCGAATATGAGTATCTCGATCACTGTTACTTCTCTACGAACGGTAGCAGTGCCAATATCCTCGCTTGTTTGATTGCTACGGACAACTGCCGCTGATGCTTGGGGCAGGTTCCGGTAATGCGTCGCGGCAGGATCTTGCCGCGGTCCGTGATGAAGCGGCGCAGCGTATCTACGTCCCGGTAGCTCACCTCGGTTTTCTTGCTGCAGAACTTGCAGTACTTGCGTCTGTAGAACGTGCGGTAGCGGCCTCTGCCGCCGCCTCCGGGGCGCCTGGGCCGGGATTCGCTGTCGTCGCGGTCGTAAGATCGGCCCGGCCTTCTCTCTTCTCTGGTTTCCGTATCATCCCCCCCCGCTGTTCTCCTGGGTCGCCCCCGCTCTTCTGCTGCTGGCCCTCTGCTTTCCTGCCGAGCAGGCGCAGCAGCTTTGGGTGCCACTGAGACCGGCTCGGGCTCAGCGGCAGGTTTTTTTTCCGCTGCAGCCGGCTCGGCCGTATCCTTGGGCTGCTCCGCTTCCGCGGCGGCCGCTTCGAGCTCCATTGAGACCGCCTCGGGCTCAGCGGCGGGTTGCTTGGCTGATGCTTTCGCGGCCGCTTTCTTTGCTTTGGGTTTTTCGGCAACCGGTTTCTTCGCCTCGGGCTCAGCGGCGGGTTTCTTGGCTGTGGTTTTCGCAGCCGCTTTCTTTGCTTTGGGTTTTTCGGCAACCGGCTTCTTTGCCTCGGCTTCCGTCGCAGCCGGCTCAGCCGTATCCTTGGGCTGCTTCGCTTTTGTGGCGGCCGCTTCGGGCTTCATTGAGACCGCCTCGGGCTCAGCGGCGGGTTGCTTTTCTTCGGCTTCGACCGGTTGCTCTACTTTATTCTCATCACTCATGAAGGAATCCTCCTAATAATACTAACGTTCATACTGGTGAAATGATTGCGCGGGGCGGCGAAAAACTAAAACGGGATATCGTCGTCGAAGTCGTCCGCTGTCGGTATTTCCGGTGCAGAGTATTGATCCGACTGCCCGGCAGTATTCCGAGGACCCTGTTCCGGGCTCCGACCGCCCAACAGTTGGATGTCGTTGATGAAGATCTCCACCCGGCTTCTGGGCTGTCCGTCTTGTTCCCAGCGGTCCTGCCGCAGCTCGCCCTGGATACCGATCTGTTTTCCCTTGACCAAATACTGCGCCAGAGCCTCCGCTCTTTTGCCTATCAGCACGCAGTTGAAGAAATTGCCCTCATCCTGCCAGGTATCGTCTCTCTTGA
>CAZPQC010000185.1:0-6929 GCA_964588525.1 uncultured Spirochaetaceae bacterium | reverse complement strand
CCAGTGGCGCCAGCAGCGCTTCCACGGCGGAGCCGGGGTGTTGCGGGCCGGAACCCAGGGCGTCGTCCAAGCCCTCGAGAAGAACGGCGCTGTCCGGGCCGAAAATCTGCGCCAGCCGCAGGGACCGCCTGAGATGACCGCTACCCATGAATGCGCGGATCGACGGCACCAGGAGAACCTTCACGTGGCTGCCCTGAGGGTGTGCCGCTGGAGCCATCCCACCACTTCCTCGATTTCTATAGGTCGGCCGCTGTACAGGTCGGCGAACAGCTCCTTCAGCAGAGCGTAGTCCTCCTCGGTGTCCAGGGTGAGCCGGGCCTGGGGAAAGGCCCAGGCTTTCGGACAGGGTATCTCGCCGACCCGGAACGCCTGAGCATGGCGGTACAGGTAGGTGGTGATATGCTCCCGCTCGAAGGGATCCCGGGCTTTGGCGTGGGCCTTGAGCAGCGCCTCGGCTTCCACCACCTCGACACCCGTACCCAGCGGGTTATCGAGAAAGTGGCTCAAATCGTAGCCGTCCCGTTCATGGGTGGCGAGCAGAGCCTCCGCGGCCTTGGCCGAGACCAGGGGATTGTCCCCGGTCGCCCGGATGATCTTCTGCACCTCGTACTGTTCCGCTGCCCGGGCGTAGCGGGCCAGCACATCCTCCTCCGGACCGACGAACACGGAGAAACCTTCCGGCTCTGCCAGGGGCGCCAAGGCATCGACGCTGCGGGCATCGGTCAGCAGGGCGTATATGTCTACGCGAATCCCCTTCAACGCCCGCAGCACGTGGGTCAGCACGGCAAGGCCCTGCAGGGGCAGCAGGGCTTTTCGGGGCAGCCTGTGGGAGTGCAGGCGAACCTGCAGCAGCACTCCAGCTCTTACTCGGGAATCTCCCAGTGGTTGACCAGGCTCTGGACGTCGCTCTTGAATCGGTAACGGTTCTGAAGAACCCACATCTGCACCTCGCGAAATTCGTTTCTCGCCTCCAGCCAGCTGGAATCGGAGCGCAGGCAGTAGGCGAAGCGCTTCGATGGGGGCAGCACCCCCATCTCGCCGTTAAATCGGACAGCCATGTTCTTCAGGAAAAAAAGCTTGTAACTCACGTCGGCGCTGCTGTCCTCGGTCTCGGTATCCCCCTCATAGCGCACGACCATATCCCGACGGCAGAGGATGTGCTCCCCCCAGAGAAACGAGCGCAGCCCGAAGTCCAGTTTCTGCCAGTACGGATTGCTCATCCAGGGGTCGTAGCCGCCGCTTAAGTAGAATCTATTTCGGTGATAGATCCCGCAGAAATCGAAGGGAAACAGGCTGGGCATGCCCTCCTCCACCGGTTTCCACGGCATCACCTTGAGCTTTCCCTTGATCAGGGCTGGGACGTGGATGCTGGGCAGCACCTGATCCGCGGCGCTCATCATACGGGGCACGGTGCAGAGGATCTGTTTCTCTTCGATCTGCGTCAGGAACGAGCGCCACTCCTCCGGCAGCCCCGGTCCAAACTCCATGTCGCTCCACATCACGAACACCAGCCGGGTGCGGGATTCGTCGATTCCGATGTTGATACACTCACCGGCGGTGGCGCGGTCCTGCAGAAGAAGGAAACGGATATCCGGGAAATCCCGGGACAGGGCTTCGATGTCATGGGGCGGGCGGGGACCCTCCACGCAGAAGATCTCGCCGATCCCCGCCTCCTGAAGCTGCCGGAGCTTTTCCTGCCTGTAGAAGCGGCTGCCCCGGTTGAGCAGAAGCACGGCCAGGGGGGCTCGAGATTTACGGATTCTGTCTACCTTGGCGCCACCGATGACGGTGTAGGACACCTTCCGCTTTCTAAAAATTGAAGCTGTAGTATTCATCGCAGTTCTTGCAGAGATCGGGATAGCGCTCCTGCAGATGATCCCGGTAGAAGGGTTCTCCGGCGTTCCAGATCTCCTCCAGACTCTGCTCCAGAAGATTGCCCAAACCGTGGCGGCACTGCAGGTCCTCCCGGCACAGGCTCACCCTGCCGTCCAGCAGTACGGTTACATCCCGCTTGAGATGCCAGCAGGGAAAGCGCTTGAGAGGTGAAAGATCGGTGACCCGGCGGTCGGGCAGGAATCCGCAGAAAGGATCGTACTTCTGTACGATCACCCTGCCCGTCCGGTTCTTCCAGTACCTGTAGAAATCCTCCAGCCCTTCCTCGTTTTCATTCATCCGGACAGCCTGAGGATAGACGTGTCCCGGAAACAGGGACTGAAGAGTTTCCACGCTCTCGTGAGCCTCCTCGAAACCCTCCCCGCGCAGACTGCCGTACTCCCGGGGATCCCGGCTGTCCAGGGAGACCACCCAGTCCAGTCCGGGGAGCTTTTTCTCGGCAATCCGGGCAAACACTCCCTCCGGCCAACCGATCCCGGAGGTCTCTACAACCAGACGTAAACCCTGCTCCAGCGCCGCTGCAGCCAAATCGGCGAACTCGCCGTGATAGGCCGGCTCACCCCAAAGAGAGACGCTCAGCGTCGCCTCTCCGCAGAACGTGTGTATCTGCTCGAGAATACGGTTGAAATCCCTCAGCTCCATCTGAGCCTGCTTGCCGGTTTCCTTAATTCCGAAACGCGGGTATGGGCAGTAGGAGCAAAGCTGGGGACAACCGGCTACGATTTGGACGGAAAAGAAGGAGGGCAGCGTTCGCAGGATTTCCGGCTGTTTCTCCAGGATTCGACAGACCGCTTCGGCGTCCTGCGCTCCGGCTTGCACCACCCGCTGCACGAGCAGGAGATTGCGCCTGCAGTCTGCGCACAATTCTGCTCGGAGCATACGCAGATCCACGGGAGAGAGCTCGGTTTCTATGTCGAAGGCGTTGATGTCCTTCTTGATCAGCTCGAACAGGGCGCCCCGATCCTGCCCGCGGATCGGCTCCTCCCCGGCTGCCGGCTGGTATTTCTCCGCCAGCTCCAGCAGGGGCGCCAGCACGGCGGGCTTGAGGATCTCCGGGCTCAAGCCGCAGGGATAGCCGTCGGCGAAGGTGTAGTCGGCGTAGTACTTCCGGTGGTTGTCCAGCATCCGGGTGCTCAGAGCCGAATCGAGGAGCGGACAGTCGGCGAAAAAGTAGAATAGATTATCGTACTCCGCCTCGGAAAGTGCATTCCGGAGGGTGCGGAGCAGCTCGGCGACGCCGTCCGGCTTCACGTAGCGGATATCGAATCCCCGTTCGGGGGTCTGGAGATGCCCGCCTTCGGGCAGCAGGAGCAGGCAGCGCTCTACACCGGGGAGCCGAGAGGCGTACTGCCGGACCCGCTCGAGACTGTTCTCTCCGCCGACGACGGTTTGCTGTGCGTAATCAGTCAGGGCCAAGGCGTTGGCCACGGCGAGGTTCTTCATGTCTTAAGGAAATTATCGACATTTCAAAAACTTTTTCAATTGCCAATCCCGGCGGAAAGCGGTACCCTCACAGCTGGGCGCCGCCGCGCGGGGGGGGGTCCGGGGGGCAGCGGCGGATCGAGGATAAAAGAAGCGTCATGCAAGCTGAAGACAATCAAGAAGACAAACAACAGGAACAATTCTACTCGGTTACCCAGATCACTTCCCTGATCCGGGACCTGCTGGAGGGGGAGTTCTTCGGCGTCACCGTGGAGGGAGAGATCTCCAACTTCCGTCCCTCCAGCACGGGGCATCTGTACTTCAGCTTGAAAGACGAACAGTCGGTGCTCTCCGCGGTCATGTTCAAGAACCGCATCTTCGGGCTGAACTTCAAGCCCGCCGACGGCATGGTGGTCCGAGCCAAGGGCAACATCTCCGTGTACGCCAAGCGGGGCACCTACCAGCTGATCTGCGAATCCCTGCAGAAGGCCGGTGAGGGAGAGCTGCTGGCGCTGCTGGAAAAACGGAAAGCACGCCTGGCCGCCGCGGGGCTGTTCGACAAAGATCGCAAGAAACCGCTGCCCCTGTTTCCCGGCAGGGTGGCGGTGGTCACCTCCCCCACGGGGGCGGCCATCCGGGACATCCTGCGGGTGCTGAAGCGCAGAAACGCGGGACTCAACCTGGTCATCCTTCCCTCTCCGGTCCAGGGTGAGGGAGCGGCCGACACGATCGCCCGCCAGATCCGTCGGGCCAACGAGTTCGATATGGGGGATGTTCTGATCGTCACCCGGGGTGGCGGTTCTCTGGAGGATCTGCTTCCCTTCTACGAGGAGGTGGTGGTCGAAGCCATTGCGGAATCCCGGATTCCCGTGATCTCTGCGGTGGGCCATGAGATCGACACCACGCTGAGCGATCTGGCCGCGGATGTCCGAGCCCCTACCCCGTCGGCGGCTGCGGAGATGGTATCCGCTTCCCGGCTGGAGCTCGAGGGACGGCTTGTCACCCTGCAGCACACCATCACCGAGGCCCTGCAGTCCCGACTTGAACGAATTCGTCTGCTGCTGTCTCAGTTTACGCCGGAGAACCTGGTTCGCAACTTCCAGATCTACGTGCAGCCCTACGCACTGCAGGTGGAAGAAGACCGGGATCAGCTGGTCCTGTCCATGGAGCGGCTGCTGGTACCCTGCCGGCATCGCCTGGATCTCCTCTCTCAGGCCCTCAAATCCAACTCCCCTCTTGCCGTGCTGGAGCGGGGCTACGCCGTGGTCAGCAGCGAGCGCACCGGGCAGGTCTTGCTGTCCAGCCGGCAGATCGACACCGCCGAGACGGTGAAGATACGACTGCACCAGGGACGGCTTCGCGCCGAAGTCAAGGAGAAAGAAGAATGAAGAGTTTTGAAGAACGCCTCAACCGTTTGGAGAGCCTGAGTGAAAAGCTGCGGGAGGGAAAGATCCCTCTGGAAGAGGCGGTATCCATATTCGAAGAGGGCATGAGGCTGGCCAAGGAGCTGGAGAAGGAGCTGGCCAAAATCGAGCGGAAGGTGGAAATCCTGGTGAACGAGCCCTCGAAAAAGGGAGGAGCCGGCACGGAGTCGGAGCCTGTCCTGGAGTTGTTTCCCGAGGAGGAGGAAACCGAGGAGTGACGGTTCGCGGCCGGTCGCCGGGAATCCGGCCGTGGTGTGCACCGCGGCGCCGGGGTGTTCCGCGACCGCGGCGCCGGGGGCCGGCAGTGTTTTAGGGAAAACCCGCGGGAAGAATCACGCGATCCCCGACCTCCACTCCCAGCTCTTCCAGAACTCCGGCGGGGAGCTCCAACCCGTAGCGCACCGCCCGCTCGGACACGACGCTTTTCAAGGACAACGGTTTCAACTGCTCGATCTGCGTGATCTGCCCTTCTTTGGAGAGAAAGACCAGGGTCAGCGGGATGGTGGTGTTCTTCATCCAGAAGGCCAGGTGCTGATCCGTTTCGTAGACGAAGATCATCCCCTCCCGCTGCCCGAGGGACTTGCGGTTCATCAGTCCCTCCCTCTTCTGCTCGTCGGTACGGGCTACCTCGATGCGGAAGCTCTTACCCCCGATGACAACCTCGATCCGCTCCTCCAGGCCGCTGCTGCAGGACAGAAGCGCACCGATGCTCAGGAGGATCCCCATAATGGGGATATACATTCTTTTCGTCACTGTGTTTTCAACCACTAAAATTGCTGGAGGAAGTTGTCCTTGGAGATCTCCCACAGGTCCTGCTGAACCTGGCCCTCCTCCTTCAAGGCTGCGAAAATCGCGCTGTCAATATACTTGACGTTCAGAGGACGTTCAAGGGACAGGCGCAGATCCTCGAATTGCCAGACCGCCTCGGTGGGATCCAGGCGGGTCGGCTGACCGTACTTCCCGGATAGGGTGGAATAGAGGGTGTAGTAATCCAGACGATCCGGATCCATCGACAGGATGATGATGTACAGCAGATCCCGATCGAACTGGAAGTAGGCTCGCCGGATGAACGAGCTCCCCGAGGTCTCGATCAGGGTTTGGGGAGGCAGGGGCAGGAAGCTGATGTCCGGATCCCCCCGATAGTCGAACAGGGGGTCGTCGATCAACAGCTGTTTGACCTGTTCCAGCTCCATACCCAGCTGGATCGAGCGAAACCCCCGCGGCGGCCGGATCTCAGCGGCGCTTTCCTGGGCGCCGCAGATTGCCGCGGCAAGCAGAAGTACGAGCAGGAGCACAAGCAGAAGTATTTGAAAACCCTTGCGGCTTTGGGCTGGCATCGGCGATTTCCTCCTATTTCGATAGGGCAATGCTCAGGGCGGTAGTGAGCTTGAGGATGTCCTGATTACCCTGGCGGACTCGGTGACAGAGCACCTCCGCGATCTTGCGCACCAGTTTGTAGCCTAATGCACAGTTCTGCCGGGTGAGCCGCTCGAAATCATCCCTTTTGATCTCATAGAGCAGACACTCGGTGGAGGCGGTCAGGGTGGCGCTGCGGACGTCGTTTTCGAACATCGCCATGTCTCCGAAGAAGGACACGTAACGGGCATCGAGGCGAACCATGGATTTCTCCGCCTGGCTGAAGCCCCGCTTGCCGGTCTTCAGAGTCAGGTTCTTGGTCACCATGACCTGGCCTTCACCGAACAGGTACATCGAATCTCCGACATCCCCCTCACGCATGATTACCTCGCCCGCGGGGACCTTCACCTCCCGGGCGATGCGCCACAGAGCCTCCACCTCGGCCTCGGGAAGACCGGCCAGCATCTCGATCTTCTTGAAACGGGCCAGGTTCGATTTCTCTCGTCTTCTTGCCATAGAGTCCCGCCCCCCCCTACCCCGTCGCATCGCCGATCACAAAGGCGGCTTCGTTTTCCTTGATCACGTAATCCGCCCCGGGGTTGAGCTTGATCTCCAGCTCCTCTTTCTCACCCTCGAAAACATCCAGCTCCGCCTCGGCGAACTTGGCCTTTATGAAGGCATCGATGGCGGAGGATCCTTCGGAGAGAATGTCATCCAGGGACATCTTCTTCTCCTCGGAGAGGACACCGATCAGCACCCCGCTTCCCGACTTGAGAAAATGCTCGGACAGCTCGGCGAAGGTCTTGCCCACGAAGCCGGCCGGGACCCCGACCT
>CAZPQC010000184.1:0-6947 GCA_964588525.1 uncultured Spirochaetaceae bacterium | reverse complement strand
TCATGCCGGTGTAGCCGCCGAACTGGTTGACCTGGTTTACCGTGGATTCGATGAGCAGGGGAAGATCATCGGCCTGCGCCTGAACCATGGCGGCACTCACCACCCGGGGATGGGCGCTGCAGATCGAGTAGATCCCTCGGGGTTCACCTCGTTTTTGGGAGTCGATCAATCCCCGGAAAAAATCCTGAGAATCAACCGACAACTCTCCCATGTTCCAAACCTCGGTCATAAGCCCTCCTTCTGATGATCGTTGCAGTTCTTGTTGCCTTTGTAAATACTGCTTTGACATCTCTCGTATCCTTGACAGGACGAATGAGTCGGATCAACAATGGCAGGTGCAACACTCAAAAGTTTTTACTGAGGAGGAAGAGCAGATGAAAAAACAAACAGTCGTAGGTTGGCTTATCGGGGTCATCCTGGTTCTGGCGGTTTTGCTGTCGGGCTGTTCGCTGGGCAATGCGGTGATGGGGGGCATCAGCAGCGGCGTACACAAGGGAGTCTCCAGCGGGGTGGAGCAGAAGGTGGAGCAGGAGGCCACCCCCCAGACGCAGCCGAGCCAGGCCAAGGCGCCCCCAATGGGGCCCCAGTGGAACCAGTTTATGATCATGCAGGCCCAGATGGCCTTCAACTACGCCTTTTCAGCGGGCGGTCTGTGGGCCGGCCAGCAGGGCTATGAAACCGGCGAGTACACGAAGTTCAAATGGACCATGGAGGGAAACGATCCGATCGTCATGGAACGGGCCTATCTGAAAGAGCTGGAAGACGGCAAACAGTGGTGGCGGGTAACCTGGGAGGACTCGGAGGGCTCGTGGATCTGGGAAGCGCTGATCGATCCGGATAGCAGCCAGATGGTACGCATGCGGGCCCGGGATGCCGACGGCAACGAGGGCGAAGTGCCGGTCAGCGGGCAGGCGGTGTACATGCCCCCGGCGGAGCTCACCAAAGAGAGCGTGCAGGGCGCCACGGTGGGCACGGAAAGAATCACCGTACCTGCCGGGACTTTCCAGGCCGACCACGTGGTCTACATGGCGGCAACCGGCGAAGGTCAGGTGGAGTTCTGGCTGGCTCCTAAGGTTCCCGGAGGCGTGGTCAAGTATCTGATCAGCCAGAAGGGAGAGGGCACCGTCTGGGCCAGCGATCTGGTCGAATACGGAGCAAACGCCAAAACGGTCCTGAACTCCTTCTAAAGAGGGTGCCGGAAGCTCGAGCCTCGAGCCGGATTAGATGCAGTTGCCCCGGACGGTTTGGCCTGTTTCGTTCGACAGGTAGAAGACCTCGACCAGCTCGGTGTGTTTGGGTTAGATGTCTTCTGCTTTCTTGTAGCCCAGATCGATGTTGATCTTGAACTTTCCCTCTCCGGACACGCTGATGCCGAAGGAGGCCAGCTGCAGCAGGTCACCGTCCTCTACGTTGGATATCTCGATCTCGTACACCCCCGAGAGGATGCCCTCTTTCCTCTCCGCGATGAACTCGCTCAGGGCGATGAGAAGATTTTCCGTGTCCGACATAAATTGACGTCTCTACTTTTTCCGTTTTTTACGGCTGCTCTTGCTTTTGGCAGCCGGCGATTTGAGGACGTCGCCCTCGGAGTCGCCGGCGCTGGTCTGAAGCTGGTTTTGTGACTCTACGATATCCCCGGCCTGTTCGACCAGCTCTTTCTCCTTCTCATTCAACTCCTGCTCCCGGGCCTTGACCTGCTCGCCCTTTTTGCGGAACTTGCTCTTGCTGATTTTCGAGAAGTAGCGCCCCAGGTAGTAGGCAAAGGAGTAGAGCACCCCTACGGCGAAGGCCACCAGGGCTACTGCGGTTACCGGCAGCTCCTCGAACTTCCGACCGAACAGGTTGAAAGACGTGGTGTAGCCCAGGTTCAGGACGATAAGAACGACCAGGATGACGAGCAGGACAATACTGATAATAACGCGAAACATAAATGGTTATCCTCTGAAAATCTACAGGAACAGGACGCCGGGAAACAGAAAATGAACCACGCCGATCACAGCTCCGGCGATGCCTACGGGAATCCGATAGGGCGCGATCCCCTTGGTGACCTTCTCTACGGATTTTCCCACTTTTTCCTGCACTTCCCCTTCTTTCGGGTGCTGCCGGAAGGCCTCGCCGATCAGGATGACGCCCAGGATGATGCCCGCCGCTGCGGGCAGCAGATCTCCGACAACGACGACATCTTCACCCGGCGAGCGAAAGATCAGCTTGAGGACTCCGATCGCCGCGGTGATCAAACCGGCTATAATCTGAATGCTCCTGTTCTTCTGTAAGAACCTGAAACTACCGAAAAACTCGCTTTTTGTTTTCAGGTAGTCCGATGACAGGGCCAGTCCCGCGACGACCGTGGAAACAACCGAGAGCAGATAGAATTGGGGCATGTATGACCTCCTTAGCTTGATGTCTATAATATACCCGCAAAGCGTTGGGATGGCAATTGACAGGACAAAAGCTGACTCGTAAGCTTATTTTCCAATCTTTTTTCAGGAGGCACAGAGTGAGCAAATCCGTCGATCTCTCGGTACGCATGGGAGACATTACCTTTAAGAATCCCTTCATCGTCGGTGCCGGCCCAACGGCCAAGACGGTGGACCAGATAAAGGCGGCCGAGGACTCCGGCTGGGCCGGGGTATCCTTCAAGCTGGCCATCGATCCCTTCCCCTACATCAACTGGCCGCCCCGCTACCGCTGGCTGCGCAGGGAGAAGATCCACATGTTCACGGCGGAAACGCGGCTGAAAACCGACCAGGCCCTGAAGCTGCTGGAGGAGGCTCGAAAGACGACCCGTGACATCGTGCTGATTCCCACCATCACCTACGACGGTAAGGACCGGGAGGGCTGGGTGAGGATGGCCAAGCGCTTCGAGGATGCCGGCGCCCACGCAGTGGAGCTGAACATGTGCTGTCCCAACATGTCCTTCAACGTGCAGACCACGGGAGGGGAAAGCGAAGAGGCAACGGGCGCCAGCCTGGGCTCGGATCTGGTGGCCCTGCCCAAGGTGGTGAGGCTGATCACCGAGGCGATCGGGGTGCCGATCATCGTGAAGCTCACCCCGGAGGGAGGCCTGATCGCCCAGGCCGCGGAAGCTTCTCTTTCAGCCGGGGCCGCGGCGGTGGGCAGCACGGCCAACCGCCTGGGTGTTCCTGACATCGACATCCGCAATCCCATGGGCACGATCTACAGGCTGCAGGAGAACATCACCCTGGGCTGCATCTCCGGTCCCTGGCTGCGCCCATTAGGCATGCGGGATACCTACGAGATGCGCTTCCACCTGGGAAAACAACCCTTCATCATCGGCAGCGGCGGGGTCAGAGACCTGCAGAGCGCCGTGCAGCAGATCATGGTCGGCGCCGATGCCGTCTGGATCTGCACCGAGACCATGCTGCGGGGCTTTAACTGGCTGCCCAAGCTGCTGGAGGAGCTGCAGAGCTACATGGCTGAGATGGGCTACGGGAGCATCGCTGACTTTCGGGATATCCTGCTGAAGAACATCAAGACCTCCCAGGAGCTCACGGTGCATGACGGCTACGCGGAAGTGGACCTGGACAAATGCAACGCCTGCGGCCTGTGCTGGAAGATCGGTCACTGCTGCGCGATCAGCCATCCGGAGGACCGGACCAGCATCGACAGGCAGTCCTGCATTGCCTGCTCCACCTGCGTGGACATCTGCCCGCAGAAGGCGATCCACATGGTGAAGGTTTAACATGAAAGAACCGAAGCGCCAACGCCTCAACAAAACCAAGGCTCGACCTTTAGGTGTGCGCCCCGGAATAAACCTGGACAACATTCAGGAACTCATCGACCAGCTCGAAAGTGAAGAATCGGAATTAACCGGGGGGAGTACGAAAATCCCCCCACCCCCAAAGAAGCGGTAGAATTGTCTCGGGGCTGGATCGATCCAACCTTCAGTTGAGAGGATTCTCCCATCGCAGCTCGGGAAATCGAGAGAAATCGCCGTCGGTTGAGCACAAGATCAAACCGTGCTCGATCGCCAAGGCAGCCAGATGCGCGTCCGGGATCAGGTTTGCTCGAAGATCGGAGGAGCCGAACAGACGATCCAGGACCTCGCGATGCCGATCAGTGGGCTGGGGAATCCAAGCCGCCCGGCAATCGAGCCATTTGCCTTGATGTCAATCGTGGACCGGGTGAGGGTGGTCGGAGTGACGATGCGTCGCGGATTCGGCGGTGCTGATTATGAGTTTTCCCTGCTGCACGCCCCGGGTGCCGATCAGGGAATCGGATATCTGCTGCACCTCGTCGTTTCGCCCCCTCACGATCAGGACCTCCAGACAGGTGTGCTCGTCGATATGCACGTGCAGGGTCGAGATGATCCGGTCGTGGTGTTTGTGCTGGAGATCCACAAGGCGGTTGGACAGGTCCCCGTGGTCGTGATCGTAGACCAGGGTGAGGGTCCCCACCACCTCCGCGTCCGGTTTCTCCCGGACCTCCACATCGAGGAGCATTCCCCGGATCAGGTTGCGCAGAGCCTCCGAACGGTTGGCGTAGCCCTTCTTCGCGATCAGGGCGTCGAAGCCCTCCAGCAACTCCTCCTCTATGGAAACACCGAAGCGGACTATCTTGGACATGTATCTACCCTCTGTAATCGACCCTCTACGTTCGAGCCCGGCCGGTCAAGCTCTCATGGTCCCTGTCCCGCTCACAATCCTGCGGTATAGCGTTTCTCGATGGCCAGCAGCTCCCGCTCGGTCTTCTCATCCAGAACCGGTTCACGATCCCCCGTCAGAATCGTATCCACCCGGTCCTCGGCCCGGCTGACCAGGTCGGCCCTTTCACCTGCGCTCATACGCTGCACCCGCACCAAGCGCTCAGGCAGAAAAACCTCATCCCGGAAATGGGCGAAGGTGTGATCCGTGTCCAGGAAAGAGCCGCAGATCCCCACCCGCCGTATCTCCTCAACTGCCAGATGTTCCTCGTCGGTGGAAAAACCCCGCAGGTAGCGCCGCACCGCCGCGATGATCTCGTCATCGATCACCGCCTGGACCGGGGAGATGGTCTTCTCCGACTCCACCTGCCCCACGCCCCAGATCGTGCTCACTCCGGCCTGGGTGTGGGTGACCGCGGCCATCATCTTTTCCAGGGCATTCTGGGCATCGTAGTGCAGGGAATCGGTGCACATCCAGGCTACCGAGGGCAGCCCGTAGCGGCGGGCCATTTGAGCGCCGGTCACGGCCAGCAGCACGTTCTCCGGTCCGCCGGTCACGGCAAACCCCTGACGCATATCCATCACGTGGGCAAAGCCCAGGTTGAACAGACAGGGACGACCCGGCTCGAGCAGCTGGTTGACCGCGATCCCGGCCAGGATCTCCGCGGTGCCGACCGCAGCCGTGCCGGCCAGGGTTACAGGGGCGGAGGCACCGGCCATGGGCTCCCCGTTGATCGTAACCGGGATCCCGTGACCGGCGGTCAGGCGGTAGACCCCCAGGGCCAAAGAGGTCCAGCGCAGCGGTCCGTGGGCGGTGAAGCCCATGCTGAACAGAGGGGTCTCTTTCAGGCTGCGGCCGCCGGCCAGGACCCTGGCCATCGCGATCATCACCTCCCCGCCCTGGGGGGAGAAGGACAGGGCCCGCAGATGTTTGCTGGTGTTCTGGGCCATGATCCGAAAGCCCACGAAATCCCGCTGGGCCGGCGGGGTCTCCTCCGTGGAGGTGCCCACGATCACGTCCACCTGATCCAGGGCGTCGATCACCCGGGCGAAATCCGCCAGGTCCTTCTGACGGATCGAACGGAAGCCCTTCTTGTCGAGGTAGAACAGAGCCGCGCCGGTCCAGAAGCGGGAAGGAGAGTCCGGACCGACGACCTGTATTCCTCCACGACGATCGGCGAATCGCACCTCCCGGGGCGCTCGGGCCAAACACTCATCGATCAATCCGGCGGGGATCCTGGCGACCATGGGCTTTGCGCCGGGCTTCGCCCCGGCCTTGAGCACGGCCGAGTAGATCTCCTCGTCCTCCAGCATGATCCCCGGATCCCGGAGCAGCGCTCGGGCCGCCCCGTCGATCTTTTCGATCTGCCCCTCATTCAATTGAAACACGCCGTTCATGCTTTCGCTCCGCTTGAGGCGAGCCACCCTACTCCTCGATCCCCAGATAGGCCTTCTTGACGATCGGGTCCGCGGCGATCTTCCTGCCCTCCCCCTGGCTGACGATCCGCCCGGTTTCCAGCACGTAGGCGTAGTCGGCGATGGACAGGGCCTTTTGGGCGTTCTGCTCCACCAGGAGGACCGTGTGTCCCGCCCTGTTGAGATCCTCTATCATTTTGAACACACCCAGCACGAACATGGGCGCCAGACCCAGGGACGGCTCGTCCATGATCAGCACCTTGGGCTCCGACATCAGAGCCCGCCCGAAGGCCAGCATCTGCTGCTCCCCGCCGGACAGCGTGCCGCCCAGCTGGCTCTGCCGCTCCTCGAGGATGGGGAAGAGGTTGAACACCCGATCCAGGCTGCGTTCGATCGCCCTCTTGTCCTTGACGATATAGGCCCCGAGGATGAGGTTCTCCTTCACCGTGATCGTGGGAAAGATCTTGCGTCCCTCCGGCACCTGGACGATCCCCCGCTTCACGATCTCCTGGGGCGGAAGATGCAGACTTTTGCCGTCCTGGGTGATCGCCCCGGAGTGGATCTTTACCATTCCGCTGATCGCGTTGATCGTGGTGGACTTTCCCGCTCCGTTGGCCCCGACGATGCTGATGATCTTGCCGTCCGGAATATCCAGGGAAATGCCCGCCAACGCTACGATCCCGCCGTAGCGGACATGCAGATCACGAACCTCGATCATGGCCCTTCAGACCTCCTCACCCAGGTAGGCCTGCAGGACCTGTTCATTCTTCTTGATCGCCTCCGGCTCGCCCTCGGCGATCTTCTTGCCGAAGTCCAGAACGTGGATCAGGGAGCAGATGTTCATGATCAGCTCCATGTGATGCTCCAC
>CAZPQC010000183.1:0-6964 GCA_964588525.1 uncultured Spirochaetaceae bacterium | reverse complement strand
ACTCCATACCTCTCGAGTGTCTCCGGCGGAATGACGACTCCTCCGTTGTTTAGGTCGACCCAGCAAAACGACTTCCCCTTGTACTCGACTACCTCTCCTTCGGCCACCCTGTATTCCCCCAGTTCCGGATGGACATTCACTACCGCGCCTATAGAGGACCTTTTTACAGATTTCAGCGACGCCAACCCAAACCCACCTGAGGTTCGGCTGCCGGGTATCACGAGCAGCTTCCCGGATTCTTGCAATCGATATTCCGCGAGCGCCTCGGGAGGTATTGCGATCCGCCCCCCCTCTCCCACGCGGGACCAGCCGTAAGTGTGTTTGCCACCTTTTTCAAGCTGAGGCATCGGCTCCTCCTCTTTGCATGCTTGGTCCTCTGAAGTGGATTATAGTATAGAAGGCTACTACACAAGCTACGAGTCGTTTCCAAACATATCACCCGCCGAGTCTCACCATGGAACGTGCCACCCAAGCCCTTAGCCGATTGCCAGTTCGATGGGCAGAGAGACGAATCCGCCGCCCGGCATCACGATCCCAGTAGCCCACCGGTACAAGTTTCGCATTTGGCATAGAAACGGGCATATACGAACCAAGCAACCACAGAGCATTGCCGTCATGCCTGTCATGACATATCTGATTGGTTTTTTCAAGCCGAATAACAAAGTGTGTGAGAAAATCTTCCGGTGTCCATCCCGTTTCTCCCTCGTAGATAGGCGTACTCAATGTCTGTAAATATTCACGAGGGGTGCAATATTCCTCCAGCTGTTTTCTTCCTCCTATGACTCTTCCCTGTCCTTGTTGAGGCATAATCGACAAGGGCTCAATGAGACCCACGCTCCAGCCAGGTACAGCACATAAGCGGATTTCCCGTATCACTTGTTTTTTGGTTAATCCTCGATGGTCACGATCGGAATAGGCTCGAGGAAAATAAACAAGATTTGCAGTATCCAGTGCTTGACGTACCCTATCCCAGATCCAGATCGGTCCATCGGTGTTTACCCGAGCCGGTATATCGGCGTTGGTAGAATTTTTTTTTGTCTGAAGGATTTTCTCCACCGCGGCATGTTTTAGAACGACTGTTTTTACCCGCTCGATAAGTTGTGAAACAGGCATTGCGATCGGCGTCAACTGAAGCTGAGTAAATCCTTGTCGCATTTTCCTGTCAACCAATTCCTTGTTGAGATTAAATATCTCTTGCAGCTGTTCTCGGGTCGGTACAGGGTACTCCTCTTCGTCAATTCCAATCACACCCAATTTTTTCGATCGCGGAAGAAGGAATAGAATTTCTGTTCGGCTCATTGCGGTAATGGTGCAAGCATAGTCCCTTTCTATATTCGTGATATTCAAAACCCGCCTCTCACTCGTTGACTCAAGAAGGAGCAGCTATCATCCGAAATCGCGTCTCGATCCTGTTGAGTTTCAGATCGATAACGATATCATTCAGAGGGAAGTTCGGTTTGTTCGTTCGAAGTGCCTTTGCCTGAGCTTCGACTACACGATCGGGTACGAATAGAGAGTCTGTCTCCTGCGTACCTTTGGTGTCTGGACTATACTTTACCTATCTCGAGGCACGCCATTTCAAACGAGCTCTGCACAACTCTTTGTTGTCGCTCATGCGTCTCGCGCTGCATAATTCATGATCACCTGATTCTTCTGAGAACACGGCCACTTCATCATGTGGCAATGCTTCCGAAAGGAAGCTCAGTTCAATTGATACCAGCTCCTTTGCCTCGAGATATTCTTGCGAATGACCGTCTACTATCCACTGCAGATATTTCACCGAGTTCACATGGCGGTTCACGTCAATATCAGAAAAGAGCACACGGAAGTGGGCAATATCCTTGCCGGTGGTTGGTTCCTGTACCTTTTCCAAATTGGTTTCTATCTCCTCCCTGCCCGGCTGCCATGGGAAGCCATCTGTGGCCTGGTCAAATCGCTGCGGACGCCCGTTTGTCCTATCCAGAATCATCCACGAGGAGGTAGCCGATATCACTTTCTTTCCGGATGCTGAGATACAAGCGAAGTCCCGCAGTGCGTAGAGTCTTTCGATCCGTTTACCCCATGTTTCTATTGCGATCTGCTCGCCCCATTTGGCTTGGCGTCTAATGATCATCTGTATCTTTATCAGCACCCACATCAAGTTCCGGGCTGAAAGCTCATCATATCCGTAGGACGTTCCTTTGGCATGGTTCCAGGCAGAGTTCAGTAGATACGCAAGTTGGATTTGCGGCCTTAGTCGGCCCAAGATATCCACATCGAACGACTCGATGAATCGCTGTTCCTTCCACACAGCTGGGACTAGATCCATTTAATATTGCCTCCTATACGATTTTTCTGATGTACTCTGAACCTCACGGTCCAATCTTCGATATACGGACCATCTATGTTTCAGACATGAGTTGCAGCTGCGCTATCATGCTGTCTGTGATGTATCGGTGTGTCGAGTACGGGCTGTGAAGTACCTTTGGCGTCCCCACCAGTTCCAGCAATGCGCTTCGGGGGATAGGTTCGCGCTGCCGTACTTCAGCGCTTCCGGAGATTGCAGCTGCCACTGACAATCGCTCGGACCCAATGCGAAGCATCAGGTCGATATCCATAGACGCAATTGCCGCTAGGTCACAGGGTTCGGCTTTCCCATCTGGTTTGCCAAGGTAGACTGCAACTTTGGCTTTGCCGGTGTAGAGGCGATGCTTTCCGCACGCAACGTCAGCTTCTCGGTCGGGTCCGACGACTTGCTTTATTGGACTATTTCAAGGATGCCCTGTGATTCTCCCACGTTTTTTCACCGTCTGCTTCGATAACCCATTCGATTGGTGCAAGAAATGTTCTATGACCGTAATCCAGATCTCCATTGTCCAACATAATTGGTCTTTGACATTTTTCCGTCTTGGTTAGACCGAGCAAGTGGGAAACAAGAATCTCGTCCCAAATCGGCCAAGTGTCTTTGTTCCCTGTGACACTGGTTACCAGACATTCATTGGCTTCTATCCATTTGATGTAATTGCCGTACAAATAAGTGCCCAGGGTGGTCTCCGTATCCAAGACCGCGTCCACCGACTCTCTGGAAATAGTGAAGAATCTTTGTGCCACCGGGCCGGGACAGACTGTGACAGGAACGTCTTGTTCCAGGATTACTTGCCACGCAACTATGTCGTTACCAACGTTGAAAGACATCCCTCTTTGTTTCGACTGGAAAGCCGTGGCCACTATTTCGATCTTGTTTTCAATCTCTGGATATTTGACCAGAGCGCTTGCTACATCGGTAGCCGGGCCGCTGACGATTATGCTGATTCTATTTCTGCTTGAATAATCCTTGACTAGCTTGAAGAGATTATCTGCAGTGTGTTGGACAACAGAATGCCTGTTTTGAAGTGGGTAATCACTACCGATGAAGACGGGAACGTTTTTGTTGTTCGAGATACCCAACAGCTTCACGATTTCTTTCATTGATGATTCAGCTTGAGGAGACGCTAAATAATCGTAATTACCGCAGTGAGATGAAAAGATGGCCAGGACATTGAACCGATCTGATTGAGTGAAGTGAAGAATCATCCATTGGTCATCAATCTCGGCACCGCAATCAGTGCAGATGATTATATCTGTCTTGTTGTCTTCGAAGTTTTGAGCATAATCTTCAGAACGGTTGCTGCTACTATTACAAGCGAGAACGCACAATACAAACACGAGGACTGCGCCTAATCTCATTCGCGGATCCTGCAAACCATTATTAAAATATCAGCCCGGAGCTGAACCGCCAAGCGGCTGAAGCCAAGGCCATACGCAAACCCAAACGTACAGAAGCCGAATCAAACCCCGATACGGCTCTCGACTGCCCGGTTGGCTCTACGACTGGTTGAGCGGTCTATCGGCATAGAACGACATCGCAACCTTTTATTTGCCTCTAGTCTTGTAGGTGGGGGCTGAGCAGGGTTTCCCGTTCCAATAGAATCCTCATGCCGTCCTTGATGACTCTCCATGTTCCTTCATCCAGTGGTAGTTGAACCCAGTCCCGTGTTGTCAGGCCGTACTCGACTTCATGTCCACCATCATACCATACTCGAAGCGATTTCACGTTCCCATAATCTTCGGTCTGTTGTTTTTCGATCGGGCCGAATCGTTTCAGCCAGCCTGTGTTCTCCAAATATACTTTCGGGTCATTGACCAGTAAAACGAGATCGATATCCGAAGTCTCACTCGCAGCCTCTCTGGCATATGAGCCGACCAGTGCGACAGCCATGATATCTGGTTGAGTTGACGCCCAGCTTGTTAAAGTATCGATAAAATCCTTGATATGTTCGCTCGTTCTCGTCATGACATTGAAGACTGCTCGCTATTCTAGTCCAGGCACTGGACCACCCAACGCCCGCGATGAGTTGCTCCGCGCAGATATTGATAAACTTCGCAGATGATTATGAATCATTTTAAAAACATGTATCCCAGCACAGGTATCATCATCAGTACAACGTGGGTCAGAACAGACCTCGTAATGAGTCCGATATTGCCCTTGTCAGAAAGAGAACATCTCCATTTTTCACGGAGAGAATTCTCACAATAAGTGATGAAGTACAAATATGATGCCACTCCGAACAGTATGGATAAAATCAAGGTCCATCGCTTCACGTCGGGGGAAACGGCAGATGAGATAAGAACCGGAGTAATAACCACGTATAGAAATACCCATAACCTGACTCGGAGGAACCGCCAATACCATCTTTCCATTGGATTCAAGTATATTTGCCGTCGGAACAAATTGTTTATAGCCGACAGAACTCTGACAAGTAGTAATACTAGAAGTGCAACCATGAGAATCAGTGCAATGGCGGATCCGAACTTTGCGATGCTGGAGAAAGAACAATAAGTCCCTCTGAAGAATATACTTGCACGCCCATCAAAAGAACCGATATCGGGATTCAGAGATACAAGGAACAATAGGTAGAGAATTTCCATAATCTGAATATCCGATCGACTTCGGACAGACCTAGATGCAACAGCAGTCACGATAAAGACAGCTATTAATGTCGAACAGAGAACTATCAAACCTCTTACCACGATTAATTGCCAGTTTCCACAGATTATCGAAAAGACAATTACTGTAAAAAACATTACTGATAGACATGCTATATTCATGGGTCGAAGGGAAGCTATTTGGCGCATGAATTTTGATCTGAAACGCCTTTGAAGAGGGGCAAAGTTGACAAAACACAACTGCGGCAACGCCAGGCTGGCACGGAAGCTCGCCAGGGCTCCAACCCATACTGCATAGGCAGACAGGAAAACGAGATGAGCACTGGCGACCTGCATGGCGTCGATTCTGGAATCCTTATTCGGTATGTAAAATATTATGTAGAAATTAGCAGCTAGCCGAATAAGAAAAAGCACGGTGAAAAACGCTGTCATTGAGCCGAGAAAAGGATTGCCGAGTAGCCTGTGTGTTCCGCGCCGGTACAGTTCCCTGGAGAGCCTGTCTACGTTGATTGTATTATCCATGGAATATCGATTTCTTCGTACGTGCTCGAGTTTCCAGACTGAAATGGCGGGTTGAGAAGATCGCGCAATTCTGTTTCATTCGAATGATCCATAACTACACCGGATGACAAAGTCCAGACATGGTTATACAAGTTGTCTAGAAATGGAAATGAATGCGACGCGACCACGACAATTCGCCCTCTGTTTTTGAGAGTCACCAGTATTCGACTGAAAACAGTCATTGCTTGAACGTCAAGTGAGCTGTAGGGTTCATCGAAAAGGAACACATCAGCATCACGAACAATGCCTATCCCAATGCCCAACCTCTTGCGTAGTCCGGATGAAAGCTCGTCTCCTCGATAATTCCGGTATTTATTTAGTTCGAGGAAGTCAATAACACGCCTTGTACGCTCGATTGATTCTATGTGGCTGACACCTACCAGAACACTTTGGAGATATAACTGCTCTTCAATGGTGAGCAGCGGGATTATCCCTCCGTCATCGAGGACATAAGTTAATCTTCGCCGCCAATCAAGGGAAGTGGGGTCGATCTTACTCCCTTGGTAGTAGATGTTTCCCGAATCGCCTTTTAGAACACCTGCAATGAAGTGTAGCAGTGTCGTTTTACCGGCTCCATTCGGACCAAGAAGCGCAACAACATCGCCTCTGTCTGCAGACGCGGATAGATCCTTGATAATAGTCCTATTACCACGAGAAAGCACAATATTCTGAAGAGTTAGCATGGTCCTGTTTCTAATAGTATTGGTGTCAGCACTCTCATATTACTATGGGTAGTAATAGGTTGTAATCCTATTTTATGCGTAAGACAATCCAACGAGGCGGGTGAGCTGCCACGCCGGGTCACACGGTCCCAGCCGCTTGTTCTGGCAACCCCGCTACGATCCGGAAACGCCACGCGGTCATCTCCACCGCCATGTTCTACGAGCCCAGTGTTGTCTTCATACGGTTGAGTAACTCGGTACCGCTCCTCCGCGATGTGTTAGCTACACCGTTGAGCTCTTGATCATTCTGTAGGTGACGGGCTTATTTGTCGCAAGTGAGTACAGCGTTTCGGGCGCGATGTCAACTTCGCCGTTCCCCCATATCAAAGTGCCGTACTGGACGCGGAACCGCTTGAAGTACTCCAAGTCAAGGAAAGCCCGAAATACGTTGTTCGGGTTTGGGTAGCCAGACAAGTCAGCTACGCCCGCTGACCCGTCCTCAAACTGCAACTGGATCCTGTATCTGTTCAAATATCGCGCTTCCGTGACCTCGAATGTCATTACCATTCCCAAAACATGCCCCTTCTACTGCAAACACACATCAAGCCTCTATATGGAATCAGAGCCATCGTGAAGCTGAGTTGCCGCGCCGCGTCAGAAAGGACCGACTGACCACCAGAGGGCACGGGCTTGCTGCTACGGTCAGCTACGCGGTCAACTCCAGCGCCATGATACTCATTAAGGCCTCCCCCCGGGAGGTGCGGTATAATTACCGC
>CAZPQC010000182.1:0-6986 GCA_964588525.1 uncultured Spirochaetaceae bacterium | reverse complement strand
AGCTCTCCCCAACGCATCCCCGAGGTAGCAGCCAGCAGGAAGATTGTGTATGTCTCTTGATCCGGCCACGGCCCCAGGTTATCAGCAGGGAATAGCTTTTGTACCTCCGCTGATTTGAACGCTCCCCTTTGTCCTTTCTTGTGTGTAAGTCCAATCCTGTAGGCCGGATTAGTAGGAATGTCGTCCCTGTTCCACGCCTCAAAGAAGATAGTCTTAACGGTGCTCATGATCTTGTCGATCGTATTGTATTTACCAGGGAGTTTCTCCTCTATAAGTCTGGTGCGGAAATCGAATAGGTCTCCCCTCTTAATCTCTGCTATCGGCTTGTCAGCTATCGGATCTGTGAATATATGATCCTCCAGCCACTTTCTCGATTTCTTGATATGAGAGGCACCAATACTCTTCCTCTCTTGCTGCAATCGAGCAACATGAGGACAGGTTCCTTCGACGAAAAACGGCTCTGCATACTCTTTGAGAGTAGGGGAGTCTGGTCGGCTTCGTTTTTCTTCTAGAAGTTTGCGGACAAAAGCCTCAGCCTGCCACCGTTTGCTTTTGCCGATTATGCCGGTACTCTTCTTTGGAGAAGGGTCGTCAAACAACGTATAGTACCAGATCTGCTTTCTCTTGCCGTTCCGGTCAGGACGCATCGTCACGAGAGTTAATGTGTACGGATTCTTTGCTCTCATAGCGCAACTCCTCCCTATCTATTGAGTATAGACGTATGAAGTTGGTACGACAAGCAAAAAAATGGGATATCGGTGCTTCCCGATACCCCATTTTACGCTCATTTTCCCTCCCCCGGACAGATTCGAACTGCCGACCTAGTGGTTAACAGCCACCCGCTCTACCAGCTGAGCTACAGGGGAATGACGAAGGTAAAAATAGTAAAAAGCTTGTTATCTGTCAAGTGGGGGGAGCCGGGTCAAACTGCCGGGTTGATGCCGGCTGTGCTCGGGCTATTGGCCGTCGATCACCTCTTCGGTGGATTTCGATCCTGGGACAGCTTGCACTACCGGTAGATCGGCTTGGAGCACGTTTCCCGACTCTCTTTTCATACGGGCCCTGAAGTGTTCCAGCAGCTGGATCATCGTCCGATTGTCGTCCAACAGAAAACCGCGCAGAATCTCGATCCCTCTCTGGTGAGCCGCCTTCATCAGCAGTTCGATTAGAAGTGTGCCCAAGCCTCGGTTCTGGTACTCGTCTATCACGGTGACGGCAAACTCCGCCGTATAGGGTTCCTCCTCCAAGCGGACGAATCGTCCGATCGCGATTCCCGGTTTGCCCGGGCGACCGATGTCCTTCACGCCGATGGCCACATGTTTCAGTTGATCCACTTCGATAAGAGAACTGAGTTGGTATTTGGACAGCTTGTGTATCGGTGTCAAGAACCGAAAGCGTCGCGAGTCCATCGACAACTTTTCGAATCCATGAATAAGGTCCGCGCGGTCATCCGGCTGGAGTGGCCGGATCAGAATCCTCGTGCCGTCGCGAAGTTTGGTTTTTAGGGGAAATACAGCCGTACTCTGTTCCGTGTTTTTGGTCATGGTTTCTGTACCGGTGCTCACTCACACAATCTCTGTCGACAAAGGTTGCACATCTCGTGGAAGCATTCTGTCTGCAATGTACTACCAAACCGAGAAAACGTCCATTAATTCACGATTAGATTGAGATAGTTATCTGTCGCTCTATATCAAAAACCAGTTAACGGGTATACGGGTGCGTTTTTCTGCGGGGCGGCGCGAAGAGGAATGTGGCAGCCACCAGCAGGGCGAAGAGGATGTAGGTGAAGGTGAACACCCAGGTGGGAAAGTCGTAAAAGATGATTCGCCGAACCAGCCGAGCCATGAAGGGGATCTCTTCCTCCAAAGATTGTCCGGCCAGCTGTCGAAGCCGGTACTCCCATTCGGTGAGCGGGCACAGGACTCCGATCAGCGCCTCCACTGCCACCAGGACCACGGCTGCCAGATGGGTGATCCGGAAGGGGAGATTGCGGATCCATCGCCAGTGCAACAGCCAGCCCAGGAGAATGAGCAGTTCTCCGCCCACGGCGAACAGCACATAGCAGAAGTGGAACACCACGATGGCATCGGCGGCGAAACCATAACCGCCACTCATCAACTTGCCTCGTTCCTCAGGAGCTCCTCTATCCGATTCATGGCTCTGCCTGCGGGCAGGGCAACGAACACATCGGTGATCGTGCGGGTAAAGCTGCTCTCCTCCGGATTGATCTCCAAGATGCGAGCACCGTTCTCGGCAGCCTGGTGCGGAAGCGAGGCTGCGGGATATACCTCCCCAGTGGAGCCGACAATCAGCACGACATCGGCGGCCGCGATTTCCCGCCTCGACGCGAACCAGGCGTCCTGAGGAATTGGTTCACCGAAGAAGATGCAGTCCGGTTTGAGGATTCCGCCGCAGCTGCATCTGGGCGGGAGAATCTCCAGTACTTCGGGATTTGCAGCTGTGATTTCCCCGCAGCTCAGACAAAGCAGGTCCCGGGTGTTTCCGTGGAACTCGATGACCTTTTTGGATCCGGCGAGCTGATGGAGGTTGTCGATGTTCTGCGTGATCACCGCCTTGAGCAGGTCCCGCTTCTCCAGGTATGCGAGCACCCGGTGGGCATCGTTTGGCCGGGCAGCGGCGAAGTGTTCGTAGAACAAACCTTTGAGGATACGCCAGCATTGATCCGGGTGCCGGTGGAAGTAGGACAGCTCCAGGTACTTGGGATCGTAGCTGGACCACAGGCCGTTCGGTCCTCGGAACGGAGGCACCCCGCTTTCCACGGAAATGCCGGCTCCGGTGAAGGCAATCAGATGGCGGGCAGCTCCAATGATCCGGACTGCTTCTTGGATTCGACTCTGCGTTAGTTGCGGGATCTCGAATTCGGTCATCCGAAGTACAAGTTTAGGAGATGGCTGCACCATGTCAAGATATTTTGGAGTGGGAACAGCCGTGAAAAGCCTTTAATCGGCGGTTGGCCAGCTGCCGAAAAGAATAATGTGATCGCATCCCTCAAATCATTTATACTGGCCCCGCTTGAGATCGGGAGGTTTTCCTTCTTCTTCTCACCCTTGGAGGCGCTGCTCCGGTTCATTCTGCCCCTGGTGCTGTTGTTCGTATTGGCCAGGGTGCTGCTTGCAGTCTTGCGACGGGTTATCCTCAAACGGTTGAAGATCCCGGAGGAAAACAAACAGAAGATCTTCCGCTATGTCCGGTTGATCCTGCGTATCTTGGTCCTGATTGTCCTGCTGTTCATTCTCTTCAGTTTCTTCGGGGCGGAGATCGGTAACTTCCTCGGCCGACTATGGTCGGTCCTGACCACCCCCTTCACCACCGCCGGTTCTTCCCGGATCTCGGTGATCACCATCCTGCTGGCCATACCAATCGTGTATCTGGCCTCCTGGGTCAGCAAGCTAGCCCGGCGATTCCTCGATGCCACGGTTCTCAAGCAGCTGACCATTAGCGACGCCAGCCGTTTCACCATCTCCAGTCTGGTGCGCTACGGTGTACTGGTACTGGCTATCCTGATTGGCCTTTCGATCATCGGGCTCAATCTATCCTCCCTGGCCGTGGTGATCGGTGCCCTTGGTATCGGTATCGGCTTCGGTCTTCAAAACGTGGTTGCCAACTACGTCGCCGGACTGGTGATCTTTTTCGAGCGGCCGATCAAGGAGGGAGACCGCATCCTGGTCAACGGTTTGGAAGGGGATGTAATTCAAATCAAGCTGCGGTCAACGGTAATCAATACCCTAACCAATGAGACGATCATCGTACCCAACGGCCAGCTGCTGGGAAACAGCATCCACAACTACTCCTTCGACGATAGGCGCATCGTGATCGTGAACGAGGTGCAGGTTTCCTACAGCACCGATTTAGATCAGGCTCTGAAAGTAGTGCTCGGTGTAGCTTCGAAGAATCCCTACAGCCTGGCGGAACCTGCGCCGGGGGCTCGCGTCTCCGCCTTCCAGGATTCCGGAATCGAATTGGTCCTCTGGACCTGGATCGAAGAACCTACCAAGAAGTTGGCCGCCGTGGCCTGGAACAATCTGGAAATCTGGCGAGCCTTCAAGTCAGCCGGTATCGTGATTCCCTTTCCGCAGGTGGATCTGCACGTCAAGGAACCGATCCTCCATCAGGCAGCGGCCGGCGAAGAATAGAGGCTGCGTCCCGTTTACTTGGTTTCCAGCGCGAGCTCGATCTCTTCGTTTTGCCGAAATACCTTGGTGGCCATATTTCGCCCGCTTGCATTATTCAGAGCTTGATAGAAGTCGAAGGAACTTCGAATGGTGCGGCCGTCCACCTCCTGAACCACATCTCCCTGGCGGAATCCCGCAGTCGCCGCAGGCGAGCCCTCCTGGACGACAGTGACCAGGACGCCCTGCAGCTGTTCCGGAATAGTGAGTTGTTCCCTCAGCTCGGGGCTTAGAGAGGCGATGTACATCCCGGGCCAGAGGTTCTTGCTCTGGGCGGCGATTTCTTTATCCTCCTCCCGGATGGCCAGGCGGATGTCGAAGGTCTGCTCTTTGCCCTCCCGGATCACCGAAACATCGTAGCGGTTACCCGGCGGCAAGTTGCCGACGATTCGGGTGAGATCGCCGGTGTTCTTGACGTTTCGTCCGCCGATAGCGGTGATGTAATCCCCGGGCAGGATGCCCGCCTTGTAGGCGGGGGAACCCTTGAAGATGTTCACGACGAAGGATCCTTTGGCATCGCCGAGCTTGAAATCCTCCCGATAGTCGGGAAATCTCTGGGGATCCACATCCACGATCTGGACTCCCAACCAGCCGTACTCCACACGTCCTTTGGTTAAGATCTCATCCACCGTCTTCTTCGCCGTATTGATCGGCACGGCAAATCCCAATCCCGCACTGGAGCCGGTACGGGAAGCGATCCAGGTATTGATGCCTATGACCTCTCCTCTCAGATTGACCAGCGCACCACCGGAGTTACCCGGATTGATCGACGCATCGGTCTGGATGTAGTCGGTAAGGCTGGCAATGCTCGTCCCAGTGTCGGCCTGGCGGCCCAGCGCACTTACGATTCCCATGGTGATTGTTGATTCGAATCCGAAGGGGTTGCCGACGGCCAGAACCAGGTCACCGACCTGCATTGAGTCCGAGTCGCCGAGCCTGGCCACGGGGATCTCCTCGCGGGTTTCGAACATGATAACGGCCAGATCCCTGCGAGGGTCCGCGCCCACCAGCTTACCCTTGAACTCCCGGCCGTCGTGGAGGCTGACGCTGATCTCCTCGGCTTCGCCGGCCACGTGATTGTTGGTCAGCACGTAAACCTTGCCGTCCGTCCGGGCCACGATCACCCCGGAGCCGAGCCCGGGCTGCCGGAACTCCCGTTCCTCGGAATCCCCGGGGCTGGGAGACGGCCCGAAGAAGAAATCCCACGGTGATTGGGTGCGGGGAATCCTCTGGGTAATCACCTCTATCGTGTTGATCTCCACCACCACGGGAAGCGCTTCCTGCGCCACCTTCTGAAAGGAGTATTGAATCTGCTCGAGAGTTGGAACCAGGGGCTCGGATTTGACCGGCTGGTTCGGAAGCGGACTCTCGGCTTCCGACTCCCGTTGTCCGCCGCTGTAGGCCTGGTTACAGGAGACGAGAAACAGAAATAGTATCATTAGAGAGAATACAACTATCCACGTACGTCGATTCTGCATGATGTCCTCCTCGATCGTTAACCATTTCATATCGCGTTCAACTCGTTTTTTCAATTTTTTACCGAACCTCGGCGAGTCCGGCCTTGCTCTAAATCGCTTCGCGATGTCCTGCGTGAGAACGCTGCGCGTTCTCATCCTTGAGCCGCACTAGATGCGCCTTTCGTATCGCTGCGCGATATCCTTCGTAACAATCATAAAATAGCTATTTTGGGGGCCGGCGGCAAACGCTTTGGTAGTATGGTCTTCGGTCGCGGTGAACCTGTTTGGGGGTGCGTCGGAACGTGTTATCCGGCGAGCTGGTGCGGCTGATCTGTCTCCTAAATCACCGTTCCCGAAGGGACCACGGCGTTCTTCGGGATGACGATGATCCCGTCGCGGATATGGTAGTGACCGTAGTCCCCGTCTTTCCGCTCCAGGTGATCGATGCCGATGCGGCAGACCTCCCCGATCCTGGCATTCTTGTCGATGATGGCCCCTCGGACCAGGGTTCCCTTGCCGATGCCGATGTCCGGAACGCCCCGCTCCCGGTTCTGTTTTTTCTCTTCCACCGATTCGTACCAATCCGCTCCCATGCAGACCACGCCGTCCAGGGTCGCTCCCGACTCGATGATGGTGCGGATTCCGATGACCGAATGCATGATGTTGCCGTTGGTGATGATGCAGCCGTCGGCGGTCAGGCATTGGGTGATGGTGCAGGAGTTGATCTTCGAAGCGGGCAGGTCCCGGCGGCGCGTGTAGATCGGCTGGCTCTCCTTGTAGAAGTCGAAATCCGGAGTGATCCTGGTGAGGTTGATCGTGGTTTCGTAAAATGAGCGAATCGTCCCGATGTCCTCCCAGAAACCGGTGAAGATGTAGGACTGAACCTTGAAGGATTCGATGCTTTTGGGGATGATCTCTTTGCCGAAATCGGTATATTCGTTGTCCAGGGCTTTTTTCAGGATTCCCTGATTGAATATGTAGATGCCCATGGAAGCCAGGTACTCGCGATCCGGGCTGATCCCGGCCAGCTTGCCCCGGAGGGTGTCGGGGATCTTCAGATCGGCTATCTCCACAGGGTCTTGCGGTTTTTCCACGAAGCGGGCGATTCTTCCCTTCGGATCGACCTCCAGGATACCGAAGTGCCGGCATTTCTCCGCACTGACCGGAGTTACGGCCACGCTGATCTCCGCACCGCTCTTCAGATGGTTTTTATAAAAATCCTCCAGATCCATGCGGTACAGCTGGTCCCCGGAGAGGATCATGTAGTGGTCCGGATTCTGGGTACGGAAGTGGATGAAGTTCTTCCGCACGGCATCGGCGGTTCCCATGTACCAGCTTG
>CAZPQC010000181.1:0-7014 GCA_964588525.1 uncultured Spirochaetaceae bacterium | reverse complement strand
GCGGTCCATGAACGCCCCCGGGTCACCCTCATCGGCGTTGCAGAGCACGTACTTCGTTTCTCCCGGAGATCTTCGGCACAGATCCCACTTCAAGCCGGTGGGAAAGCCCGCACCGCCGCGGCCGCGCAGACCCGAATGCTTGATCTCATCGATCACCGCCTCCGGTGTCATCTTGGTAAGAGCCTTGGCCAGCGCCTGGTAACCCTCCCGGGCGATGTACTCCTCTATGCGCAGGGGGTCGATCAGGCCGCAGTTGCGCAGCACGATCTTCACCTGCTTGCGGAAGAAGGACAGCTCCTGCAGCGGCGGTGCTGCTTGTCCGGCGGCCCCCGCTTCGGCGGCCAGCCTGGAAACGACCCTGCCTTTGAGAAGATGCTCCGCCACGATTTCCCCGGCGTCTTCAGGCTTGAGATTCTGGTAGAGGACGCCGTCCGGGTAGATTGCCGCCACCGGTCCTGAAGCGCAGGGGCCGAGACAGCCCGTTTCGATGATCCGTATCTCTCCGTCCAGACCGAAACGGTGTATCGCCTCCTTGAAGGCTGCGGACAGCTCCAGGGCTCCCGAGGCCACACAGCCGCCGCCGGTACATACCAAAATATTAGTTCGGGAACGATTCATTGTCTTACTCCTCCAAGATGTATTTCTGAACAGGTTCGCCCTTCAGGACGTGGCCGGCGACGATTTCCCGGATCTTGTCCCGGGTCAGGCGGACGTACAGGTAGTCCATTCCGGTCTTGTCTCTGATGGTGAGCATGGGCTCCAGGTCGCACAATCCCAGACAGCCGGACTGGTGCAGGGTGACGTTTTCCACCTTTGCGCCGGCCAGCTGCTCAGTGAGCTCGGCCATGATGTCCCGCGCCCCCGCTGCGATGCCGCAGGTACCCATGTGTACGGTGATGCGCGTCTCTTTGGGACCGCTGCGCACATCCATCTCTCCCCTGGCCTGGTCCCGGAGCCTGTTCAGGTCTTCCGGATTCTCGATCTTGACGCTCATACTGTAGCCTCCTTGATTACCCCTTCGCGGTTACGATACTGGTCGAGGATGGCGCGGATCCGTTGAGGTTTGACCCGCTGGTGCACCTCGTCATCGATCATGATCGTAGGAGCGAGCCCGCAGGCCCCGAAGCAGCGGGCCACCTCCAGGCTGAACAACCGGTCCTCCGTGGTGTCGCCCACGTCGATCTTCAGCTCCTGCTTGAGACTGTCCAGTACACGCTTGCCTCCGCGTACGTAGCAGGCGGTTCCCAGACATACCCGGATCAGATGCTTGCCTCTTGGGACAGTGGAGAAGAAGGAATAGAAACCCACCACTCCGGCTACTTCGCTGTAGGATTTCCCCAGTCCCAGGCTGATGCGCTTCAGAGCAATCTCGGGAAGGTACCCGAAGATGCCTTGAGCGATCTGGAGGACCGGGATCAGGGCGCCCGGTTTGCCGCGATACTCCTCGATGATCTCTTCCAACCTGACCAAGAGCTCCTCCTCGGAAACCTCTGTTTCGCAGCAGGGTGTGCCGGTGGCGGCTGCTCTTGGTTTCTCGGTTGTGCCAGTGCTACTGTTCATTCGTTACTCCTTGATCTGCAGGGCTTCGAGGCCCGCTTTTATTTTCCAATACATCCGTCGGGCTACCGACAATGGGCGGGATGCCGCCAAAGGTCGGGCGGCCGACGGGTCGCTGATTGTATTCGCGGCCAAGGCCAAACCATCCGCGGCAACCAGCTCTCTGGCCACCTCGGAGCTCACAATGACCTGTTGACGACCGCCAGACCTGATACACAGGGAAAGCTCGAGCTGCGGATTGGCGGCCATAACCGATGAGATGGTGGAGGCCAGATCTCCGAGGGGGTTGCGGTCCACGTGGGCCAGACCTAAGGTAGCCCGTACAGCCAGTCCGCCCAGCGTGGACCGGTCCAGGGTCAGCTCCCCGCCGGCCTGCTCGATGCGGAAACGGAACAGGCTCAAACCCAGGCCTGTCTTTTTCCCCTTTTTCGTCGTGTAGAAGGGATCCATGGCCTGTTCGGCGGATACGCTCAAACCCGGACCGTTGTCCTCCACCACGATGCGCATCAGATCCCATTCCGTTTCCTGGGTGACCTCCACCGCGATCCTCGAGGCCCCTGCGGTAACGGCGTTTTCGATTATGTCGAGGATGTGCAGGGAGAGCTCACGCAATTTGACACCTCCTCGATCCGATTCCCTGAACGGCCAGGACAAGTTCGGCGAAACAGGGCTCGACCATCTGGAAGGTCGTGCAGGAGGAAGCGATCTCCTCCAGGCAGTGACTGTCCGAGCTGCTGATCAGGGGCAGATCGTATTCCCGATATTTCTCGATCCACTGCTTCTCTACCCGAGCTCGAGCCGCGCCGGCTGCCGATATTTCGGCGGCGAAAAACCGCGGTGTTTCGGGGAAGAACCCCAGCTGTCCCAGAACGCTGAACGCCCGGCGGTCTACATGGGCCGCCACGGCAACGCCGCCGTGCCGGCGGATCAGGTTCACCGCTTCCTCGAGGCTGTACCCGCTTGCCGCGGTAAGGAGGCGCCGTTCCGTACCGGTGCGTCTGTCCTCCGCATCCACGATCCACTGCTGGCAATTCGGGTTGTCCGGAACGGCGTTCGATCGTTTTGCCGCGGGTTTTTCCTCCGGCAGGGTCTCCAGAATGTCCTCCCCCACGGCCAGAGCACCCTGGAGGGCCGGGAACAAACCCAGAACGTGGACCTCTTCCCGCGTGGTCACCTCGATTCCCGGGATCACCTTCAAAGCGTCCCCGCTTTCCTGCCTTGCCGCTTCGGCTACGGCGCAGACATTGGCCGCACTGTTGTGATCACAGATGGAGATCATGCTCAAACCTCTGTCCAGGCAGGTGCGAACGATGTCCCGTGGCAGCATCTGTCTCGAGGCACAGGGAGACAGGGCTGTGTGGATATGAAGGTCCGCCAGGAATGCCATCATTCATGTTGCCCCCTGATCCCCAACCCATAGAGCCTGCCCGCCGCGTCGAAGGTGCTTTCTTTCGTGGCGAAAAGAGGGATTCCTTCCTCCATCGCCTTGTTCCGCACCGCTTCCTCGGGAACCATTCCGGAGGTGAAGATCACCGCCGCCTGCATGGCATGAAGGGCTACGGCAATGACATTGAGGTGCACCTGGATCGTCAGCAGCACTCCCCCCGAGGGTGCGTTGGCCAGGACGTCGCTCAAGAGATCCGAAGCATGGGCCCGGGAAATCTCGATCTGCAGGCTCTCCGCCGAAGCAGGGGTCAGCGATTGCAGGCCGAGGGCGGCGACGATCTGATTCAGGTTCATGGTTCACCTCTTCTTAGAACGGGGCATTCCAGACCGGGATGACGGTCCAGCACGATATCCTCGGCCAGGGAAGCGCAGCTTGGGGATCCGCAGGCACCGCAGTCCCGTCCCGGCAGGCTGGCGGCGAGCTCGTCAATGCGGGCCAGCTTCTCGATCGCTTTGCCCATGTCCGCATCGAGACGCATTCCCGTACGCGCCCGATACGGGCTTTTTGCCGAAACCACGTTCACCGGTCTCCACCGCTCGAGCCCGGAGGCGGACCAGCGTTTTTGCGCCACGTAGGGGTTCTCCTCGAACACGGGTGTTCCGTAACAGCCTTTTTCGCAGCAGCTGAGCTCGAGAATCCGAAATTCCCCGGCCAGTCCTTTTTCCGTTTTCTCGAGGATTTCCACTACGTTGTCGACTCCCCAGGCTTCCAGGACGGCGGGGCCGTGACTGCCGTTTCGGGTTGGCCGGGTGTTTTGTTTCTGGATGCTCGCAGGCGTGTCGGATTGAGTCCTCAATCGGGGTATCAACCGGCCTGAGAGCTCGGCGGGATTGACAATACGCAGGCGGCCGGACAGGTCGGCTTGCTCGAGCAGGGTGCGCTGGCTGGGGCAAGCGGGGACAAACGTTGCCGTGCGCAGACTGCAGGCTTCAACGGCTGCTTCGATCGGTGTCATGAAGGGGGCTATCTGAGCGATCAGGGAGGGAAACTGGCTTTCGATCAGACCGATAACGGCCGGGCAGATGGGAGAAATGACGGGGTACAGCTGCTGCTCCGCGGCATAACTCCTCACGGTCCGTCGCAGCTCTTTCTCCCACTCCTCCGTGAAGCGAATGTCCTTGAAGCCGAGGTTTCTCAAGACCGCCAGAACAATTCTGGGGGGTATCTTCGATCCGAACTGGGTGAGGAATGCCCTGGGGATGACGAGGGTCTGAGGTGCCGCTTCCGCGATCGGTTCCCGCGGCTGATTGTTCCTCCCCGTTTCCCGGATCTTGAAAACCCCCGCCCGGCAGACGCCGATACAGGTGGTGCACTCGATGCACAGCGTGGACAGGATGCGGGGTCGCCGGTTCCATACCCTGAGGGCCCGGGTAGGACATGCCTTGAGACAATCGAGACAGCCGATGCAGAGCTCCGCCTGCACGGATAGACCCCGGCCGCCGGGCTGCTCCACCGCCTGTGTTTTGAGATAGATCGTCGAGCGCACTCGAGTTCCCTTGCCGGCATGGGAATCCACCTCGAACAGGTCGCTCGCTTTCTTGATATTGGGAAGACCCATTCCAGCGCCGAAACCGAGCTGCTTCGCCTCCGCCGAAGCCGTGGAAAAGCCGGGTTTCATAGCCAGATCGAGGTCGGCGATCCCCGGGCCTTGGTCGATCACTTCCATGTTGAATCGATCGCGGTCGAGTCTGACCCAGAGATTTCCCTTGAAGGCGTGAATCACCACATTCATCTCCGCTTCGTAGGCGGCGATCATGATTCGCCTCATGATCTGGCCGTCGACTCCTATCTGCTTCAACTGTTCCTTCAGCCTGCGGGAGGCGGACCCGGCGTCGTCGAGTTTTCCACCCACAATCGGAAAGCAGCTGGTAATCATGAGCGGCGGGAATCGTCCCCGTACAGGCGGCGGTACAGGCGGCCGCAGGTTTCGAACATGTCCAGCGCACAGACCACCACGGCTGTATCGCCCCGGGCAGCCGCCTCCAGCAGTGTCGGATCGGGTTCGGCGCCGTCAACCAGGCAGAGCGCCGGACAGTCCATCAGCTCAGCCACGCAGGCGAGCTGGGTGTTGGCCAGACTCGTCACGAGCATGGTTTCCGGGCCGGCCCGTTCCAGAAGCGCACTCATCTTGTCGCCGGCGAACACATGGGCGATTTCGGTTCTCCCCTTGCTGCCCGGCTGCAGCACCCTGGCGTCGATGGCCTCGATCAGCTGTTCGAGTTTCATCGGATCGATGCTTCTCCCGATACCGGAGAGCAAGTGCCGTGCCAAAAGCAGGGTTTTGCGTCTCGCACCGTGAGCGACGAAGCGCCCGGCCGGAAGCGGGACCTCAGGCCAATGCGAGGGAAGCCATCCGGAGGGGAGGTCCACTATTTTCTTGCATGGATGAAAGATAGGAGCCGGTGCTTTTAGCGGAGCTTCGGTTGTTTGTAAGTGCAATCAGGGGAAGCCGAGGAAAAGCCGAGCTGCCCTCAGCGGATGCCGAGGACAGCCGCCGGATGATGGGTTCAGGTCTCCCATGGGAGACCTGTGCACAGCCCCTCCGAGCGATCTAGAGGTACTCCTCCCGCTTCAACCCGTATTTCTTGATCCGTTCGTAGAGGGCGCGGCGGGAGATGCCCAAGGTCTGGTAGGTCGGATTGATCTGTCCTTTGTGCTTTCGCAGAGCCGTCTCGATCACGGTCTTCTCTGTTCGCTCCATTTCCCCCCGCAGAACTCCGGGCGTGGCGGGCAGGGAGAGCAGACGACCCGACTCAAAGTCCAGATTCGGGACGAAATCGCCGGCCACACCCTCGTGAGACGTGATCAGCATGCGCTCGACCGCGTTCTTCAACTCCCGGATGTTTCCAGGCCAGGTATAGGTCAGAAGCTTCTCCAGGGTATTCTCCGGTATCTGCGGACTGGGCAGTCCGATTTTTTTCGCGCTCAGCCGGATGAAGTGGGAGATGAGCAGCGGAATGTCTTCCTGGCGTTCGCGCAGGGGAGGCACCACGATGGAAAGGACCATGATACGATGAAAAAAATCCTCCCGGATTGTCCCCCTCGATACTTCCTCCCGGAGATTTACATTGGAGGCGGAGATGAGCCGGATGTCCACCTTTCTCGGTCTGTCGCTTCCCAGAGGCTCCACGACCCCGTCGTCCAGAACACGGAGCAACTGGACCTGGGCTCGTTCGGAAATAGTTTCGATTTCATCGAGCAGCAGGGTTCCTCCCGAAGATATGACCAGCTTTCCCTCCCTCTCGGTCGTGGCTCCGGTAAAGGAACCCCGGGCGTGGCCGAAAAGCTCGCTTTCCAGCAGGCTCTCGGGCAGAGCTCCGGCGTTTACAGGAACGAAGGGAGCCCGGCAGCGGGGGCTCAGGGCATGAATCGCCCGGGCAACCAGCTCCTTCCCCACGCCGGTTTCCCCTATGATGAGAACCGGAGCGTCGTTCCTGGCCGCTACCTCGATGAGCTCATATACGTCCTGTATCTCCCGGCTGCGCCCCACCATGCCGAAGCGACCATCCTCCTCGGGGGAAAGAAGCTCGAGACGCCGACGCAGCTCACGGCTTTCCAGACGCAACTCCATCTGTTCGACCGCTTTGTTCACGTAGGCGACAAGCACGTCGTCGTCGAAAGGCTTTTCCAGAAAGTCAAAAGCCCCCGCTTTCAAACAGCGCACCGCCATGGGGATGTCCCCGTGCCCTGAGATCATCAGGACCGGTGCCAGGAGTCCGCGGCGGGTGACTTCGGCCAGAAGCTGCTCCCCGTCCATTCCGGGCATCTTGATGTCGGTGATGATGCAATTGGCGTTTTCGAGAGAGCCCAGAGCCGTTTCGGCCGAGCTGAACGTCTCCACCTTGAACCTGCGCAGCCGGAGCATCTGAGCTATGGAAAGCCGGGCGGCTTCATCATCATCGATCACCACAATGACCGGAGCATCCCGAATGTTCCCGTCAGTCATGATTTTCCCTCTCTTCCTCATCTTCCTGTTCGATCACAGGCAGGCGAATGGTGAAGGTGGCTCC
>CAZPQC010000180.1:0-7038 GCA_964588525.1 uncultured Spirochaetaceae bacterium | reverse complement strand
CCTGCGCTCCGGAGGTGCGCTCCTGCGCTCCGGAGGTGCGCTCCTGCGCAGCCCGCAGAGCCTGTTGCTGCTGGATGTACCACCAGGGCCTCAGGGTCTCCACCGCCTCCTCGTAGGTTTGATCGGCAAAGATCCCCTGAAAGATCACGTTGGCCGCCTTGGGTGCCCACCATTCCCACTCGTTCGCCGCCTCTACCATCACCACGACCACCACCTGCTCATCCGGATTTGCGGTGTTAAAGGGTGCATAGGCGGCGAACCAGGAGTGCCAGCGATCCTCGAAGCCGGCTTCCCCGGTCCCGGTCTTACCCGCCACCTCCACCGCATCCGTGGTCAGAACGACCTCCGCCGTGCCCTCGGTGATGACGCCCCGCATGGCCCGCTGGACGATCTTGAAGGTCTCCCTGCGAACCGGGCTTACCCGCAGGATCTCCGGTTCTGTCTTCTGGATCAGGTCCCCGTTCTGGGGATCCCGGACTTCCTTGAGTACGTGAGGCCGGAAGACCTTTCCCTCATTGACGATCATGGCGATCACATTGGCCATCTGGATGGGGGTAACCAGGAGATAGCCCTGGCCGATGGAGATGTTCAGAGTATCGCCGCCCAGCCAGATCATGGCCTGGGTTCGCTGCTTCCACTCCGGCGTAGGGAGAAAACCGAAGGTTTCCCCGGGAAGATCGATTCCGCTGAGCTGGCCCAGTCCGAACTCCCGGGAGTAGTACACGATGCGTTCGATTCCCAGCTCATCGCCGACCGTGTAGAAGTACACGTCGCAGGATTGGGCCAGGCCGCCGAACAGCTCCAGGGCGCCGTGGCCGACCTTGCTGTAGCAGTGAAACACCCGGTCGCCGTAGAAGATTTCCCCCGTGCAGGTGATCTTCCGTGTAATGGGGAACACTTCCTCCTCCACCAGGGCGGTGGACATGATCACTTTGAAGGCCGAGGCGGGGGGGTAGGAAGACTGGATGGCCCGGTTGATGAAGGGAAAGGTCGGATCGAGGGACAGGCGGGTGAACTCCCGGGATCCCGTCTCGGTGAAGAACAGATTCGCGTCGTAGAAGGGATAGGACACCATGGCCAGGACCTCCCCCGTGGAGGGTTTTAGAACCACCACCGATCCTATCCGCTCTCCCAGGGCTTTCTCGCAGAGAAGCTGAATCCTCCTGTCGATGGTCAGCACCAGATTCTTGCCCGCTTCCGGGGGGATGTCCTCCTCAGGCCTTCCCTTCAGGTACTGCTCCCGGACGTCGACGGTCCGGAAACGGGTGCCGTCTTTTCCCCGCAGCAGCAGATCGTACTGCTTCTCCACCCCGCTCTTGCCCAGCACCGTGCCGAAGCTGTAGCCCTGGTTGTACAGGACCTGGATCTCCTCACGGTTGATGTCCCCCACATAGCCGATCACGTGCGACAGGGAACCCATGGCCAGGTAATTTCGGATCGGTTTGTTGTGCCAGGCAACCCCGGGAAAATCGGACAGATGCTCCGCCAGAAAGGCGATGGTCTCGAATCCCACCCCCCCCTTGAGCTCGATGGGCTGGTAGAGGTGGTAGAACCGCGGGGGAACCTTGTTTTCGATGTCCTCCACGGTTATACCGAGTGCTTCGGCGACCCGTTTGAACAGCTCAGCCCGGTGCTCCGCCGGCACTTCCGCGGGAATCAGGTCCACGGCGAAGGAATCCTGGTTGACGACCAGGGGAAAATCGTAGTGACGATCGAAGATCTCTCCCCGCTGGGCCGGGATCGGAAGCTCCCGGCGGACCACGGCCCGGGCTCTGCGTTTGAACTCCCAGCCCCGGATCACCTGAAGGTAGAACAACTGCCCGATCAGCAATACAAAAACCAGCGATACCACCGCGCCGAGGGCGATGGTCCGGCCCTTTAAGCGGGAACTCGAATCAGCGCTCATATCCATTCCTTGTTCTGAGGTTTGAGAACCTTCAGCAGGCCCAGCAGGGCGAAGAGGAAAGGCGCCAGCACGGCATTGTAGCCCATTTCGATCCACAGCGGACCGGTGAACACGCTGAATCCTTCAGCGGGAATCGACAGAAAGCTCACCAGAAGCGAAGAGATCAGGGCTTTGAACAGAGTCGCGATGATCGTAAGGAGTACGGGCATGAGGATCGGATCCACGAAGATGCTGCCCACGGTCAGGCCGTAGAGAAAACCGACAACCGTGCGGATCAAGGCGTGGAAACCAAGGGGGGACAGACTCAACACGTCTTCGATCAGGCCGGTGGCGAACCCGCTCAGCTGGGCCGTCATGCTGCCCCTGCGGATGGCCACGAACACGAGAATGATCAACCCCAGGTCCGGTATCACCCCACGAATGGCCACCCAATGCAGCAGCGTGCTCTGCAGCACCACCGCCAGGGCGATCATTCCGGTCGACAGGAGAAATGCTTTGAGATCCCGACTCATTTCTGTTCCGTGTCGATGATATAGACGAACTCCAATCGGGAAAAATCGACTATCGGCTCGACCTCCAATTCCAGGGAAGCCTCGTAGCCTTTTGCGGTCATCTCCCTGACCCGGCCGATGTGGATCCCTTCGGGGAACAGCTGCCCCATCCCGGAGGTTATAACCAGCTCCCCGTACTGCACCTCGTTCACCGCCAGCTTCCTGACGTAGCTCATGATGAGCATATCCGATCCCCCCTGGTGACCCGCAACCAGTCCGTCGAATCTCGAGCTCTGCAGCCGGGCGGCCACGTAGGAGTTGGGATCGGTAATGGGCTGCACGATCGATGAAGCGAGCGAAACCAGGACCACCCTGCCGACAAGGCCCTGCAGCCCTCCCTGGAAGGCGATGACGGGCATGCCCTCCCGCATTCCATGGATGCTGCCCCGGTTGACCGTTATCGTGGAGAACTGATTGCTCGGGTCCCGGGCGATCACCTGGCCGGCGATGTAGCGAAAGGGCAGGCCCCGGGCAAAACCCAGCTGCTCCCGCAGCTCCTGGTTCTCCCGCCTCAGCTCGGCCAGGTCCCAGGAGGCCCGCTCGTACTCCATCAACCTGTCCCGGGCTTCCTCCAGCTCGGAACGCAGACGTTTGAGCTCGCGAATGGAGGTCACCGTGTCCGTGAACCAGTTGGTGACGGCGTTCACGGAAAGCTGAAATACGGAGAAAAAGCTCTGCCCCACCTTCTTGGGCTGCAGAACCACGTTGCGGTTGGAGAACAGCATCATGAGCAGACAGAGAACGAGAATGCCCACGAAGGTGACGCCGTTTTTGTTCTTACGGACAAAGCTGGAAATACCGGGCATATAGCTCGCTTTAGTAGCGCACGTTGTAGAATCGTTTACCCATGTCTTTGAGATTTTCCAGGAACATGCCCGCCCCCAAAGCTACGCAGAGCAGTGGATTTTCCGCCAGGATGACGGGCACCCCGGTTTCCTTGGAAACGAGCTTGGGGAATCCCTTGAGCAGGGATCCGCCCCCGGTCATCACGATTCCCCGCTCCACGATGTCCGCGGCCAGCTCCGGCGGGGTCTCCCCCAGGGTCTTTTTGATTTCCTCGATCACCTGGTAGGTGGGTTCCTTCAACGCTTCCCGAACCTCCACTGAATCCATTTCCAGCCGCCGGGGCAGCCCGGTGATGGCGTCGGTGCCTTTGATCTCCATCTTCTCGATCGTTTTTTCCGGGGAGGTGTTCCCGATGGTGATCTTCACGTTCTCCGCGGTCTGGTCACCGATGATGAGGTTGTGGATGTTGCGAACGTGCTTGATAATGGCCTCGTCGAACTCATCCCCGCCGAGTCGGATGGCATTCGCCACCACGATTCCGCCCAGGGAGATCACCGAAATTTCGGTGGTTCCGCCGCCGACATCGCAGATCATGTGACCCGCCGGCTCGAGGATGGGGATGTTGGCGCCCAGCGCCGCGGCCATCGATTCCTCGATAAGATAGACCTCCCGGGCACCGGCCTGTTCGGCGCTCTCCCGAACCGCCCGCTTCTCCACCTCGGTGATGCAGGTGGGGACCCCGATCACCATTCGCGGTTTGACCAGCCAGCGACGCTGAATCACCTTGGAGATAAAGAAGCGGATCATTTTCTCGGTTGTCTCGAAATCGGCGATCACCCCGTCCCGCATCGGCCGGATGGCGATGATATCTCCGGGGGTCTTCCAGAGCATCCGTTTGGCCTCCGTTCCCACGGCCACAACCCGCTTGGTGCCCCTCTCCACGGCCACGACCGACGGTTCGGACAGCACGATTCCCTTGCCCTTCACATGCACCAGAGTGTTGCAGGTGCCGAGATCGATTCCGATATCAGCTGAAAAGGCTTCAAACATCTTGCCAAGCCCCATAAAATTCCTCCATCAATAGTTGCTCACTTTAACGGTAGTATCGCAACCGAGCCCCGTAGTGGGACGGATCGATCACCAGCGCCTTGCGCCAGTGCGCCCGTGCCTTCACCGGATCGTTCATATTAAAATAGATTTCCCCTAAATAATAGTAGGCATCACTCGAGTTCGGATCCTTCTTGAGGATTTCCGAGTATTGATCCTCCGCCTTGAAGTAGTCCCCTCTCTCGAAGTACATCTGACCGAGCAGGAATCTCGCCCGAATCTCTACGGCCGCATCCTCGGTCTTGTTGATGGCCCGCAGCAGATACTCCTCCGCTTCCTGCTTGAGCTCCGCTTGAAGGTACGTCTGGCCGATGGTAAGCAGCAGCAGATCCGTGGGATTGATCTCCAGAGCCTGCTGGAAGTACTGCAAAGCTTCCTCCAAAAGATCCAGCTGAGTGGCGGCCAGCCCGAGGTAATCATAGATATCTTCGGGCTGGTACCCCGCGGAGAGGGCCGCCTGCAGATACCGGAGGGTCAGATCGTAGTAGTACTTGCCCTTGTGGTAGTAGGCCTTCCCCAGGATGTAATCCACTTCGGCGCTCCAGCTGCCCGCAGGGCTCAGTTTGGCGCGCCTAAGGGAGACGATCGACTCGTCCAGGTAGGGAATGCGCTCCTCCAGGGTAACCTCGGAAACCCCCTTGTAAAAATAGGCGAATCCCCGGTAGGCCAGGAGCTTCGCGTCCAGGGGATCTTCAGCCAGCTGTTCGTCGCAGCGGCTGATCACCTCATCGTACAGTCTATTCTGCCACAGCTCGCTCAGGGGCTGGAAATCCTGCTCCGGCTGGAAGCGGCCTCTGATCCTGTTGATCCAGTCCAGACGCCAGGCCAGTATCCCCACCGTGGCCAGGAGCAGCACCAGGAGAACGATCAACCATCCCCGGCCGCGTTTCTTGCGGCGTTTGAAACGATACTGTTCTACGTTGAGGATCAGTTTACCCCTCCCAAAAAAAGGGGGCAGGTCCATAAGCCGGGTTCTGTCGTAGGGCCATCATCTATCTGTGGCCGGACGTTTCCGTTCCGGCTCTTGCAGTCTACCCGCGGGTGGGAGTCAGAGCATACCCATAACCCGCTGCTCGACTTTGCTCCTGATGAGGCTTGCCGTACCCCGTGCGTCGCCGCAGGACGGGTGGTGGGCTCTTACCCCACCTTTTCACCCTTACGTGATCGCCCGCAGGAGACCACGCGGTATGTTTTCTGTGGCGCTTTCTGTTGACCGAGCAACTCCAGCGAGCTGCTCATGCCACCCGGGAATTACCCGGCACCATGCTCTGCGGAGCCCGGACTTTCCTCTGAAGGTGCGCGCTTACTGTACGCCGCCATTCAGCGATGGCCAGACCTACCCCTATCAACATTATCGTGAAAAATCGAGGAACATCAACAGTCCTCGAGGTCAATCTCCGTCATCATCCGAGTCCGAGTCGGTATCGATATCGGTGTCGGAGTCTGAGTCGGATTCCCCTTCCTCCACCTCGCTGGACTCCTCCTCCTCCTCTTCCCCGTGCTCCTCCACATCCTCGCTCTGATGGAAGAGGATGCGGCTGCAGTAGGGACAGAACATGATTCCCTCACCCTGCCGCACATCGTTGACGAACTGAACCGCGAGAATCATATGACAGCCGCTGCATACGCCGTGCTCGATGGGCACGATACCCAGGCCGGCCTTGCTCTTTATGATTCTTTCGAACTTGAAGAGGATCTCCTCATCCAGGCCGGGAGTGATAGTCCTTTCTTTCTTCTCGAGGGCTTTCAGATCTTTGCCTTTGGCGGCAACCGCCTCTTTGATGCGGGACTGTTCCTTCTGGACCTCTTCCTCCTGCTTGCTGATCATGGTTTCATCTTTTTCCAGATTCGCCTTCATCTCGCCCAGCAGCTGCTCTTCCCGCTGGAGGTCCCTGCGCAGATCCTGCTCCTTCTCCCCGGAGTCCTTGATCTCCTTGTCCAGCGCCTCGTATTCCCGCTGGGTCTGGATCATGTCCATCTGCTGCTCGAAACCTTCCCGCACCCGCTCCGCCTCCAGAGCCTTGTTGCGCAGTTCCTCTATATAACGCCCCTTGGTTTCGTACTCCTGGGTTTTTTCCAGATACGACTTCTTCATCCTGTTGAGCAGCTCCGTGCGGGTCGCCAGGATTTTGGGGATCTCCTCCATCTCCCGCTCGACTTCGAACTTCTCCGACAGAATCTCCTGAAGAGAACGCAGCTTTGTGAATACCTCGTCCATGGTCATCTGCTCTACCTTGCTCATGTGCTCTACCCCTTAGTGCTCCAAATAATCCTTTAAACGTCGACTCCGCTTCGGATGCCGCAGCCGCCGCAGGGCCTTGGCTTCAATCTGGCGGATCCGCTCCCGGGTGACGTTGAAATACAGGCCCACCTCCTCCAGCGTGAGGGAGTAGCCGTCCTCCAGACCGAAGCGCATCTTCAGCACCTCCTGCTCTCTGGGCGGAAGGGTGTACAGAACGTCCTCAAGCTGCTCCTGGAGCAGCTTGAAGGCGGTCTGGCTGGCGGGATTCTCTATTTCCTTGTCCTCTATGAAATCGCCGAGCAGCGAATCATCCTCCTCGCCGATCGGCGTCTCCAGGGAGATCGGCTCCCGGGCCACACTCTTGACCGACTTGACCCGCTGGGTCGTCCATCCCAGCTTGTCCGCCACCTCGGCGTCGGTGGGCTCCCGGCCCAGGACCTGCATCA
>CAZPQC010000179.1:0-7125 GCA_964588525.1 uncultured Spirochaetaceae bacterium | reverse complement strand
GGGTTTGCTAGGACAGAGTGCTCTACAGGCTTGTAACCGTTGAAACTGCGGAGATCGCACTCGACCTCCAGACTGCTCTTGTTGTCTCGGTTGACTGCAAAAATGGTTAGGACTGAGTCTTGCTCGTTGTGGACTGAAACCGCCTCTAGACACGGGATATTGGAGAAATCCTTCGAGTCATATACCGGCGAAGAAACGACTGGAACTAGTACCGTCCCACGACCATACGCTGAAGCCTGCGCAAACGGATAAAAAATCGTTTGCCGCCACGCAGGACCATTTTTTTCGGTCATTATAGGTGCAATAACATTCACAAGCTGTGCAAAGCATGCAATTCTAACCCTGTCGGCGTGCTTAAGAAGTGTAATAAGCAGACAGCCGACCAGTAACGCATCCTCGAAGTTGTAGACATCTTCAAGCAGATGAGGAGCAACAATCCAGGGTTCGACCTTCGTATCTGCCTCTCGCGAGTGATACCAGACATTCCACTCGTCGAAAGAGAGGTTCATGATCTTGGGCGAGCGTTTTTTCGCTCGGACAAAGTCGCAGGTTGCGATCACCGAGCGGATGTACTGGTCCATTTGGAGCGATTTCGCCAAATAGTTTTTGATATCGTTTTCCGGGTTACCAAAGTAACTGTGGAGTGAAAGATAGTCTACCTGTTCATATATTTCTTCAAGGACCGTCGATTCCCACTCAGGGAAGGTGGGCATCACACCGCTGGAACTACCGCAGACCACAAGTTCGATGTGCGGATCGACCCACTTCATGACTTTCGCGGCTTCGCATGCAACTCTGCCGTATTCGTATGCCGTCTTATGCCCGATCTGCCACGGCCCGTCCATCTCGTTACCTAACGACCAAGTGCGGATCCGGTGCGGCTCCGGATAACCGTGCGATCTACGTAGATCACTGAAGTATGACCTACTGGGATGATTGCAATATTCAACCAGATCCCGGGCCTCTTCCGGCCCCCGTGTGCCGAGATTTACCACCATGTTCACTTCCGCTTTGAGGCTTCTAGCCCATTCGACAAACTCATTTGTACCAATTTCGTTCGTTTCGAGAGTCCGCCAGGCTGAATCCAGCCTCTGCGGGCGTTTTTCACGTGGACCGACACCGTCCTCCCACCGATAGCCGGAGACAAAATTCCCACCTGGATACCGTATAAACGGAACGTTCAGTTCTCTGACAAGATTTGCTACATCCTGGCGGAATCCCTTGGTATCTGCCGATGAATGATTCGGCTCATAGATGCCCTGGTAAACGCAGCGTCCGAGATGCTCGACGAATGAACCGTACATTCGCGGATCCACTTCTCCTATCCGGTAGGACTTATCTACGAGCAAAGATGCCCTTTTAATAGAAGCCACGCCAAACTCCTTTCAGTGTGTTCAATCACCGCATGATAGCCAGTACGTTTTGAAATGCTATATTATGTGTTATATCTCCGCTACTCATGATCTAGCTACTAGATGAAATCGAAACAGTTATGACACTCGCCGGTTCAAAAACGGAATGCGAGATAGACAATATCCACAATCCAACTCAATTTTATATCCGTACGGGTAGATCGTCAATATCCATTATACAGATAAAGAACAACAAGTTTGATACTTATAGTTCTTATATCCAGATACATCATATATATGCAAAGTAGTAAATGGGATTATATCAGCAATAGACCGTAAGAATATAAACACGGTTGGTAAAATCATGACAGCAATAGTAATATATTTGGCAAGGGTGACAGTAATGTTTGGTTACTGTTCAGGTCGGGCGTGGTTGTACAGATTGCCTGTTATCAGTAATTGTGATTTAATTATAGGTGACCTTTAGATGGACTGAATCAGGGATTACGAATTATATGAATGAAAACAGTATTTTGATCATCGATCCAGAAAACGATTTACGTATACTGAAAGGGCTTGGCTCAGCGGTCCGGCTGAAGATACTCGCTCTCATTCAAAAGGCTCCCAAAAACGTGCAACAGATAGCAGAGGCGCTGAAACTTCCGCAGTCCACGGTCGCCACGAACGTTATGGTCCTCGAGAAGGCCGGTCTTGTTAAAACCTGGAATGCCAAGGGCAAGAAGGGGACCCAGAAAATGTGTAAGCCGGTTTGGACCGAAGTGGTGATCAAGCTTTGGAATGGCGAACACGAAGTTAAAAAGAGCGACGCCATAGAAGTCGAGATGCCGGTTGGTCTTTATACTCGATACAACGTGAGAGCTCCCTGCGGTCTATGTTCTCGCGACAGCATCATTGGTTATCTCGATGTCACTCACTCATTTCTCGATCCTGCTCGTATGAAAGCTGGTCTTATCTGGTTCGAGGTTGGGTATCTCGAGTACAAGTTCCCAAACAACACGTTGTATAAAAAGAAGCCGATAAAGAGTCTCGAACTTTCTGCGGAACTTTCGTCTGAGATTCCTGGTACAAACAAGGAATGGCTTTCCGACATCAACGTATGGATAAACGAAGTCGAGATTGGCATCTGGACCTCACCCGGAGATTATGGAGATCGGCGCGGAAAGTTCACTCCTTCATGGTGGAAACTCGAAGGGTCTCAATATGGGTTGCTCAAGCATTGGCGTGTCACGGAGAACGGTTCGTTCGTGGATGGCATTCGAGTTTCCGGTGTGACGCTTGCCGATCTCAATTTGTCGGCACACCATTCTATTACTGTACGTATTGGTGTCAAAGAGGATGCCGAACATGTAGGCGGAATTAATATCTTTGGGCGCGGGTTCGGAAACTACGATCAGGATCTCATGATGCGCCTTTTCTTCTAGTATAGAAGGATATTTGATAGATGACTTTTTGGATTTGGAGGCGTGAATTCTGCGGACATGATCGTAAAAGGGTGACCGGCGCCGGGTAAAGTCGTGTCCTGCAGATAATAATTCCTTATATTCCTGCCGGCTTACTCCTGAACAGCTCTTTCTTTATCGGTTTGTACCACGATCATTTAATCCCCGGCAGAATCCAATAGAGGTCTCTGGATGAAGAAACACGGGAAATATCTTACTTTTTGATTTGCTTTGGGTTGGAAAAAAGTTGCAGACAGGTATCGATCGAGTCGGTGCACATTCCAGCACGAAAATTGTCGATTTTCTTTCACGACCCATAATTTCCGAGAAACCATCTCGATGACGCAAGGGGCGGGCTCATTTGATCGCGCCCGTCAGTTTCGGAGCAAGAAACCTCTGCAGGGTGATGAAAAGGATGAGCAGCGGCAGGGCCGTAAGAAAGGCGCCCATGACGGTCAGATTGTAGACCGGCCACCCCGATGCGGAACTGATCCTCGTTATCCCCAGAATCAGAGGGAATACTTTATAGGTGTTCAACATGATGAGGGCAAGGAAATAATTGTTCCAGATGGCCACAAATGAAATAAGAAGAACGGTTGTGACACCAGGCAGGATGGTGGGGAATCCGATCCGCAGGAAGATCGTGGTTTCCCTTGCGCCGTCGATCATGGCGGCATCGAACAATTCCTCGGGAACCTGGTTCCAGTACACCACCATGAGGTAGACGCCGAATATGTTCAGCACAGAGGGAACGATGAAGGCCCACGCCGTGTTCAGGATATGGAAGTTCTTGAACTCGATGAACAGCGGGAGCGCCGTGGCGAATTGGGGAACCAGTGCGAATCCAAGGATGAGGATGAAGAGGAACTTGCGGCCGAAGAAGCGGTATCTCCTGAACGCGAACCCGGCCATGGCCGCGAAGAAGGTGCCCACGAAGGAGCCCACGCCGGAATAGATGAACGAGTTGATCAGCCAGTGGATGAACACGCCACGATTATAGGTGAAGACACCAACGAGATTGTCGATGAAGTGGTTGGGGAATCCGGGCACAAATGTGCCCTGCATGAGCTGCCCGATGTCCTTTGTCGTGCTCTGCAGGAGCCAATAAAAGGGGATGATAAAATAAAGGGAAAGGAGTATCAGGATGACTTCAAACCTGGCGCGATGGGACGTTTTCATTTCCACCGCCTTTCTTTCTCGAGGGGCTGCAGTTCACGCATGGACGTCCAGTTCCTTCATGGATTGTCGCATAAAGAAGAAGGAGATGACGAAAATGACCGCGGCCAGAACCAGGCCCATAGCGATCGAATACGTGAAAGCGCCATAGGAAAACGCCTGATTGTAGATGTACATCGCGGGCGTGAAATTCGGGGGCATGGTGGTCAAGAGTATCTCCAGCATCCTGGGTTCGTTGAAGACCTGCATAGCGCCGAATATATTGAAGATGAAAAGAACGAAGACCGTGTTTCTGAGTAGCGGAATCTTGATATAGTACGAAATCTGCATCCAGGTCGCACCGTCCATCTCCGCCGCCTCGGCGTACTCCTTGGGAAGGGAGACCAGCGTGGAATAGATGATGAGCGAGGTAAATCCAGTCCATTCCCAGAGGATTATTATGAGAAGAATCCAGCGTACGCTCGTGAGTGTGATGAATTCCGGATCGGTCACACCGAACAACTTCCATATTGCCACGAGGGGAGACATCGATTTGGAGAATATATAGGACCAGATAATCCCTGCCACGACTCCGGGCACCGCATAGGGAAGGTAGAAGATGAGTCGGTACACCATTGAGTGTCTGACCCTTTCATACAGGAGCCCAATGAAGATCGCGATCACAATCATGCCGGGGACCTGGACGAAGAGCAGGAAAAGCGGAATCCCGAACCCTTTCCAGAACAGTGGGTCCGTTAACACGGACTTGTAATTGGCCAACCCCACGAACCACATTCTCGCCCCGTGCTGGCCGAACAGGGAGAGGTAGCCGCCGAAGACAACGGGATATACGGTCACGATGATGAAAAACACCAGAAAGGGGAGGAGAAACAGATAGCCCCTGAGCGTTTGGAACCGCCTCATATCTGCCTTTCCGCTGAACCGCCTGATTGCCGCTCCTCATTATACACGTCCCCCGGATTTGCTGAAAGTAGACGTTCACACCAGCGGCAGAAAAGGGACTGCCCCGGGGTTTGCGCCCCGAGGCAGCCCGATGATTGCGTTGAAAATCTGGCCGTGCGGTTCAGCTCCTTTTCCTCAGGGCAGGCTACCCACCACGACGTTGTTGAATCCCTGTTTCTTCATGAAACTGACGGCGTTTGCTTCCCAATTCTTCAGGAAGGTGGCGGCGTCTTGCGATCCGTCCACGAACTTCATGTTCTCTTCGTTATGACTCGATGACACGTTGGACATGATGGGGAGCGCAGTGAATGCGGTTTTTACCAGCTTCAGTGCCTCGACGCTGACGGGCGTGATTTTCTGTCCGCCGAAATAGGGATATTCCACGTTGGCCAGCTCCGGAGCCAATTCCTTCGTGAAGGTAGTGGACCAGAGGATAGGCAGCTGGCTCTTTTCGTGGAGCTGCACAAGCGACTCCTTCGCCGAGTTCAGCCAGAGGACGAAGAGCGCGGCGGCTTCGGGATTCTTGCACTGACTGCCCACGTAGAAACCGGATCCGCCCATCTCGCCGTTTGTGGGGTTCGAAGCGTCCCACTGCGGAGGAACGGCGACTCTCCAGGTTCCGGGTTCTGTCTTGCAGTTCAACTGAAGCCATTCCGGGAACCATCCGCCGCAAACGACCGTGGCCGCTTTGCCGTCGGCGAGCCCCTTGTACCAGTCCGCGTTCCACCACGCTTCCGCGGTAACTGATCCATCCCTAAGGAGTTTTTGCCAGAACTCGAATACCTTGGTGGCGGTCGGGTTGGTAAAATCGATATACCAATTCCCGTTTGCGTAGTCGAACATCTTCCCTCCGGCCTGCCATACCAATCCCATGGTCACGAGTACAAAATTCGAGGGATAGGAGATCATCGAAATGGATGGATCTGCTGCGTGCAGCTTTGCGGCCTGGGTGGCAAACTCCGCCCATGTCTTGGGCACGGTCAGACTGTACTTGTCGAAGACATCCTTCCTGTAGACCATGGTGCACGCGCCGCTGTCCTGAGGCGTGCCATAGATCTGGCCGTCCATGGCGCACCATTTCAAAGTCACCTCGGGATAGTATTTCAGGTAGGTAGCCCGGGACACCCACTTGTTCATGGCCTGGAAGCTCCCGTATGTCATGAACTGCGGGGCATAGGTGTATTCACTCATGATCACGTCGGGAAGTCCGGCCCCGGCGGCCGTCGCCGTCAAGATCTGTTCATAGTTGACGCCGGCGTTCGTCCACTCCACCTTGATTTGGGGATACGCCGCCATGAAAAGATCGTTTGAATAGTTCTCGTTGCTGGTCCAAGCCGTTTCCTGCAATGTCACGGGCGGTCCCTTATACGCTGGGTACCCCCCGGGACCCATCGTGACAGCAGCCGTCTGCGCGCCCGTTGTGGCGCCCCCCTGCTGGCCTCCGGCGCACACGGGCATCGCCGCCAGCAGCAACGCCGCGACTGCTGCAAAGATCCAGATGTTCTTGCACATGTCTTTCATACCACACCTCCTACTAAAATAATTGATTAATCCCACACTATTTCACTTTTTATATCAATTCTCATGATTCAAATCAATTTAATTCATTCTCTACCTATTTTAGGGTAATTCTATTTTTTGTCAAGTACGACTTTGTATGCTTCAGAGTAGGCGAGGCTGATCACCCAAGTCTACGAGGGCGATCCGCTGGTCTGTTCCCGCTGCTCGGCCTCGATGCGGATCCTAGCGGTGATGCGGATTCTTGCGGTGATCACAGAACCGGAGAAGGTCCGTAAGATCATGCCCCACCTGGTGAAGATCGGTCGGAGGCGCAAAGCCGATCCCCGCCGGGATTCGATCCAGCTTCGCTTAACTGTCAATCTGTCCCTTTTGTCTCGGCTCCGGGGGATTAGTGTGTCCCCGCAGCTCCTCCTTTCTCCTTCCAGAGGCGTGTTTCTTGAGCACGCACAAGGACCCGGAGCCAGTTTTAATCGTTCCACTTTCATAGACCCAAGCTCACGGGAACCATCAAGTATGGGAAGGCGGCCCGCTTCTGACAGGCGCGCGAAGCTCTCCTGCCGCGCTCCCTACTGCAGCTCGAACCGGTAAAGCGACACGGAATAGCTGGCGGCAACTAGATTCGTCGTTGCCGGCGCGACCGCTTCCTCCTTCAGCACGACATCCGGCGGCTGTCC
>CAZPQC010000178.1:0-7127 GCA_964588525.1 uncultured Spirochaetaceae bacterium | reverse complement strand
TTTCGCCGGGTTCGGCAGATCGAGTTGGTCGCTGCCAAGCTGGTGGACCAGCTGCTGGGCGGCCGCTACCGTTCGATCTTCCGGGGTCAGGGAATCGAGTTCGACGAGGTACGGGAATATGTAGCCGGGGATGATGTACGGGCCATAGACTGGAACGTTACCTCCCGGATGGGTCTGCCCCACACGAAGATTTTCCGGGAGGAGCGGGAGATCATTCTTTTCAATGTGGTGGACATTTCGGCGTCTCTGTATGCCGGTTCCGGAGAAATCGGCAAGGACGAGTACGCGGCCCACGTCTTTGCGATCCTGAGCCTGGCGGCAGTGAAGAACAACGATCGGGTCGGAGCGGCTTTTTTCAGCGACAGAATCGAGAAATGGATTCCCCCGGCCAAGGGGCGAAAGCATATCCTCAGTCTGATCCATGAGCTGCTTAAAACGAGTCCGCGGGGAACCGGTTCCGATCTGGATCTGGCCCTCAAAGGGGTCTACCGGAATTTGAAGCGCCGCGGTATCTGCTTCATCATTTCCGATTTCCGAACCGAAGGGTACTGGGATTCTCTTTCCCTGCTGGCGCGCAAGCACGACTGCGTGGCCGTGAAAATCGTCGATCCCGCGGATACCGTCTTTCCTCAGGTTGGGATCATGGAGCTCGAGGATCCTGAAAGCGCAGAGGTGCTGTTCGCCGATGGTCGATCCCCCACCTTCCGGCAATCCTACGAACGCTACTGGCAGGAGAAGCAGGCGGCCTGGGAGGCCGGTTGCGCTCGCCGGGGAGTGGACACCCTGACCTTGAGCACCTCCGAGGATCCGGGGGTGGAGATCCTGCGCTTCTTCAGGCGCCGGAGGCGTGCCTCATGAGAGCCCTTGCCCTGGCCGTCTTCCTGCTCTTCCTTGCAGCCTGGCCGGTTTTTGCTCAGGCTGTATTGATGGAATCGATTTTTCTGCCTCCCCGTTTCTTCGTCGGGGATCGAGTGGAGCTGCGGCTGACCTACGATGTTCCGGCCGGGGTGGCGGTGGAGCCTCCGGCTCAACTGCCTGCACATGCCTGGATTGAATTTCATAATATCGAGGTACAGGACAGGCGGTCGGCCGACGGCTCGGGAGAGGTCCGGGTGCGGATATTCTTCACCCCTTTTTCTTCCGGGGATACGGTGCTTCCCCCGCTTCCGCTGGGGGATCTGGACACCGGCGAGCTTCTGGTGACAACCCAGTCCGTCCTTCAGCTGGAGCACGATGAAACACTCCGGGGACCACGACGGCAGCTGAATCTCCCCTTGACCTGGCTCAGATTGCTCGTTCTGGTAGTTGTCGGAATTGGTGCTCCGGCAGTAGTGTTTTTCCTGCTCCGCTACGGGATTCAAGGGTTCGTCAGGATTCGCGAAGCCCGGATACGGAGGTTACCGTATTTGCACGTACGAAAAAGCCTGAATCAGCTCGCAGCCGGGAGATCATCCATGGAGGGGAAATCCTTTTTCATTCTCCTCTCCCTGACGATTCGGAGCTACCTCAGCGAGAGGTTGTCCAGGCCGCTGATGAGCGTGACTACCGGGGAGATCAAAAAGGAGTTGGGAGTAGCCGGATTGGAGGAATCCGTTTCACTCCGCATTCACGAGGTTCTAAAGGCGGCGGATCTGATCAAGTTTTCGGGGAAGAGGGCGGACCGGCGGGAGATGGAGAGAAGCTTGAAAGCCGTAGATCGAATCGTCGAACAGGTGGAGGAGCGGACAACCCATGTGGAGGCTTGATCACCCCCAGGTTCTGCTGCTCCTGTTGATCGTTCCTTTGCTCATCTATCTGCTGTACTATCGCAAAGCCCGAGGCGGGAAGATATCGTTCAACTTTGGCATCTGGAACGGCGATCGCTTTGCCGCTGCTGCTACCTCCAGGCGAGTGCTCCTGGTTATCACCCGCGTGCTGTTCTGGATCGGGTTTTCTATCCTTGTTGTGGCCATGGCCGGACCTGTGGTCATTGAGAAACAGCGAAAGTATCTGAGTCGGGGGTTGGATCTGATGGTCGTTCTGGATGTGTCCCCTAGCATGTCCGCCCGGGATGTCGGGATGATCACCCGTTTCGACGCAGCCCGGGAAGTAGTCCGAGATTTCATCTCCGGAAGGGAGAATGACGCCATTGGTTTGGTGATCTTCGGGGCGGAGGCCGCGTTGCGGGTTCCGCCGACATTCGACTATCCGTTTCTGGGGCAAGCCCTCGAGTCGGTGCAGGTCATGGCCTTGGGGGACGGGACAGCCATCGGCATGGGGATTGCCGTGGCCGCGGTGCATTTGAAACGCTCCAGAGCGGATGAAAGAGTCATTATCCTCATTACCGATGGGGACAACAACGCCGGTGAGGTCGAGCCGGATCGAGCGGCCGAAGTAGCTGCGGCTTTGGGAATCCGCATCTACACGATCGGAATCGGCACCGAAGGGGAGACGACGATTCAGTTTATCGATCCGGAAAGCGGCAAAGAGGTGCGGGGCGTCTACCAGGGAAAGCTGAACGAGGATCTGTTGAAACGCATAGCCACTGTCACAGGCGGTCGTTATTTTCATTCCGGCACACTGGGAATCCTCAACAAGATCTTTCAGGAGATCGATGGTCTGGAAAGCACGATACAGGAGGTGGTGGTTTTCATAGAACGCCAACCCCGGCATGGGGTTTTTATTCTATTGGGCCTGGGTATCATTGTGCTCTGCGTACTAATGAGCAAACTCGTGATAGGAGAGCTGCTGTAAGGACCATGTTCGACCGACCCGCGTTGCTGTTCCTGTTTTTTCTCTTCCCGCTGATCGCCCTGGCCTGGAGGATCGATTTCGCGAGAGGCCGTGCCACCCTGCGAGCTTTGGGGGGGAGATGGCGATCGGCGGTACTTCTGGATGTCTACGTCTTCAAGAGCTTCTTCTCCTTTCTGTTTTTTACTCTGTTCTTGGTGGCCTCCGTGCTGGCCCTGGCGGGATTTCGCTGGGGCGAGCAGCTGGTCGAAGAACGACGCTCCGGGCAGGAACTGGTGATATGTTTGGACGTTTCCAACAGCATGCTGGCTGAGGAGGGGGGTGCTTCTCGGCTGCAGCTTTCGCTCCGCGCGATACGCCGAACCGTCGAAGAATTGGAGGGTGTGCGAATCGCGCTGGTCGTGTTCAAGGGGCAGGCGATTCAGCTGATTCCCCTGACCGAGGACCGCTACGTCCTGGAAACGGCCCTGAGCTATGTCGGCCCCTCCGTGATGACCGATCCGGGCAGCGGGCTGGAAGATGGGATCCGCCGGTCCCTGGAGAGCTTTCCTCCGTCCGCTCAAACCTACCGCGGTATTTTGCTTTTCAGCGACGGGGAGTATCATTCGGGCAATCCGTTGGCGGCGGCGGAAGAAGCCCGATCCGCCAAGATACCCGTATACGTGGTAGCGGTGGGGAAGGATGAAGGCGCTGCGGTCAAGCTCCCCGGGGGCAAGCTGCTCTTGGACAACAGGAGCAATCCCGTAGTAAGCCGGCCCCGAATAGAGGAGCTGGATAAAATCGCTGAAATCAGCGGGGGCAGGCTGTTCCGATTATACGGACAGGATCGGGAGATGCCGGAGAAGATCCTGGGAGCGATGAAAGCTCAGGCAGAGGGGAACATGGTGCTCGGGATGAGGCGTGAAAAGAAGGACCGCTTTCGCTTTCTCGTTTTTCTCTCCCTTGTGTTTCTTACCCTGTCGTTGGCTGTCAAGGCGGTGAGATGGAAGCACATTCTATGAAGCGCACCGCAGCCGCCATTCTGTTGTTGCCAATGCTGGCGCTCCTGGCTTCCTGTTCGGGAACGGGAGCAAGCTTTGCGGTTTTGCGGGGCAATCTTCTGTTTCGCGGTGGAGAAGACGCCCTGGCCACGTACCGGTATTTGCAGGCAAGGCAGCAGGGAAGGGATTGGCAAGATTGGGTCGATTACGACCTCGGCACGTTGTACGTGTCTCTGGGTGAGATCAATCCGGGAATACGAGCGCTGAACCGGACGCTGGAGGGTTTTGGAGAGCTGCCGGCTGAACCGGGCCGCAGTGATCGGGAGCTGTTTTTCCGCAGCTATTTCAACCTGGGTGTAGCGCGTTACGAGATCGGCGACTACCGGGAAGCTGCCGCCGGCTTTATCCAGGCGCTGCGGCTCAAACCGGACAGCTGGGATGCGAAAATAAACCTCGAGCTGAGTCTCGAGGGTATGATGAAGGCCGCCGCCGGCGCCCGTGTTCAGCCCGAAAGACTTCCGGACGGCGGGGATGAGCCCGAGGATCCGGAGATGGACGAGGTGCTTGAATCAATTCACAGGGAGGAACGGCCAGCATGGGTATCGGCACCCTCGCAAGAGCGCTTCGAACAGGACTGGTAGCAATCCTGCTCCTGTTCGTCTGCCCTCCGGGGTTTTCTCAAGACTTCCGACCGACCGCGGGTGTTCAGAACAGAGACTCCACTTCCGACGGGGAGGTGCTCGATCTATCCCTCAAAGATCAAGCGGAAGTAGAGAGTTCAGACTGTAAACGACGCTACAGCAACCCTCTGAACCTGCTTTTCCTGCTGCCGGGATTGTTGTTTTTCCTCTCTGCCCTGGTCACCCGCAATTACCGGAAGTTGTTTTTTTTCTTCGGCCTTCTGTTTCTTCTGGGTTCTTCCGGGCCGGAGCGCTATGCCCTCATCCATCAAGCCGAGCAGAGCTTCGCTTCCGGGCACTATTTCGAGGCCATGGAATACTACGGACAGGCCGAAAAAGACCTGTCCTGCAATTCCGCCGTTCTCTATAATCTCGGGGTGGTTTCCTACTATCTGGGACAGCCGGGATATGCGGTTCATTATCTTCGCCGGAGCCTTCGCCTGGCGCCGGCAGACAGACAGGCGCGGAGCGCTTTACAGGCTCTGGAGCGGCATTATGACCTGGCCGGGCAGGTAGCGCCGCCCTTTCCGGTTCATCCGGACGTCGCCTTTCTGCTCCTTCTCACCTTTGCCAACATGGCCTTCGTCATGGGGGCGTTTGTGGTACGCACGAAGAAGGTTCAGTTTCTCATTTCGTTGGTTCTTGTGGCCATAGCGGCGTTGGGATGTCTGGCGTTTTTCGTGGGACGTATTCTGCTTGAGGCTCGATCCGTGGGGGTGGTGGTTTCCGAGGGAGGTGAGCTGTTCCGTGTTCCGGAGGAGGATTCGAAATCCTGGTTCGAGCTTCCTGAGGGAACCAGCTTGTGGATCAGAGGCCGGACGGGGGGGTATTATCTGGTGGAAACCCCCTCACGGATAGAGGGGTGGGTGCGCAGCGACACGATACTAATCGATTGAAAGAGTGTAGAGATTATCATGGATTTTAAGGAAATCTTGGATGCCTGGGAAAAAAAGCAGGCAGGGGCGTCTTCGGCGAAGCGACAGGACATGGAGGAGCTGATATCCCGGTATCCGCCGAAAGGACCAAAGGAAGCCGACCCGGAGGGCGGGGAAAGTTCTGAGGCCGGATCGCAGCTGTCGAACCACGAACAGCCGTATCCACGGCGGCCGGACCATGGGACACGGGAGCCTCAGGCGACGCTGGATCTGCACGGGATGAACAGCCGTGAAGCGGAGAAGGCTCTGGAAAACTTCCTGCTCCTGTGCCGGCGCAGAGGACTGCGAAAGGTTCTGATTGTCCACGGCAAGGGACATCACTCCCGGGGAGAACCTGTGCTGCAGGGTGTTGTGCGGAGGTATTTGGAGAAATCACCGTACACCGGGACGTTCGGACCTGCCGATCGCAAGTACGGAGGACGTGGTGCTACCTGGGTTGTCGTGCGTGAAGCATAAAGAACGGATTCACCGTTCTCTGTAAATGATACGTCCTCGGGTAAGATCGTAGGGGGAAAGGGCGACTTTTACTTTGTCCCCCGGAACGATGCGGATGTAGTGTTTTCTCATTTTTCCGGAAAGATGGGCCAGAATAACGTGCCCGTTTTTGATTTCCACACGAAACATCGTGTTGGGCAGCGATTCTTTGACCACACCTTCCACTTCTATCGCTTCTTCTTTTGCCAAGCCCTCTCTCCTTGCCTCCGGAGTGTAGGACGGGACATGTTCCTTTGTCAAGTTGCGTATTTTTTTTTGAACAACCATATTACCCCATCGGTTGAAGTGCACCCGCTCCTCCGCCCCCTTCTGGTTATTAGGAAAAAGGTCAACCTGGGAAGGTCAACCTCAGAAGGTCAACCTCAGAAGGTTGACAAACTCTTGGTTTTCGTTCATATTCTTCCACCGGCAACAGACCCTAGCTACTGTAGAGGTAGAGAATGAGTACAACATTCAAAGAGGCGATGAAGCAGAAGCTGTTGGATCTGAAGGAACAGATCCTGAGGCAGCTCGTTTCTGAAAGCGATGAGTTCCAGGAGATCGTTGACGACATGGAGCCAAAGGATCTCGCCGACATCGCCGCTGATGATATTGACAGAAGGATCTTGGAGGTCCTGGGCTCCCAGGAGATAAAGAGGCTGCAACTGATCGACGCAGCGCTGGGGAGGATGGAAAACGGTCACTACGGAGTATGCATGAGCTGTGGCAAAAAAATCCCGCAGGATCGATTGAGGGCAATACCCTATGCGATACTCTGCATCGATTGCAAGTCATCCGAGGAACGCCGCAACCGCTAGGTCCAACAACGAGAAGCATCTAATAGAGCCGATCCGCTTTTCCGATACTAGAAAGTGAAGGGTTTGCGGTGTCGGTTATGATACAAAACGTCTCTTCGGTAAAACCCGGATTCTTTCTGGACATTATCCGGATTCAAAACATGCAGGGCGGCCGGATCACCGTCCCCGTGAATCCGGCCCAAGCCGTTTATGCCCGTTTCAAGCATGTCCTGGGAGTACCGTCACTGGACGGAGGCGCACCCCTGTTCAGGCTTCGGGTTCTCGATAATCTGATCGACCGCCTTCTCCGCTATTCCGAACAAGTGCCCTCCGTGGAACAGCTGCAGAACCTCGACGCCGAAGCCATCGATCCGTTGATCAGCCGTCTGCAAAACCAACTCCGCGGTCATCTCCTGCAGTTCCCCTCCTCGTTTGGCGGTACCTTTCCGGAAACCGGGATGTTGATTGACCTGATTGCCTGAGCCGGTACATACTGATTCTATTCGTGAAAAAACCCTATATCTATCCGGC
>CAZPQC010000177.1:4638-7185 GCA_964588525.1 uncultured Spirochaetaceae bacterium | reverse complement strand
TAACAGTGCTGTGGCTGCCGATGCCCGAACGACGTATGGTTTAAACGGTGCCATTCCACTCAACCGAAGGGTCTGCTGGATCGCCCAGCGGACGCCTCATACCGAAAGATTGCGACCGGCCTTGTGACCGATGAACAAGCAGTCCTATGAGCTTTCTGTTGACAGCGCACCGTCCCGGGATTAGGCTTGGTGATACAGGATCCCGCATCCTTGGCGGGGGAAGAGAGGTCGTATGTTGGCCGGAACGCGGGGCGCGAACCGGTCGCTCTTCCGGGTGAGCTCTTATACCAGGCGGACATTGTACTACGTCACCGCCCTCCTCTCGGCGGTCGTTATCATAAGCGCCGCGGCATCCTACCTCGTCATGCTCACCCAGATCAGCAAGATGGCGACGGAGCGCAGCCTCCTCGAGCTTCGCCGTACCGCCGCCGCGTTCTCGACGATGTTCGCCTCCTCTATCATTCCCGCCGCGGAACAGGTCTTCGAAACCTCGGAGATCAACCGTTTCATCTACGGCAGCACGCTCACGCCGCAACAGCTCCTGACCGCGACGAAATTTCTCGACCGGTTTCAGCTCGCCAATCCGCTGATCGATTCGATTGCCGTCTACAACAGCCAGCGGGCCACGGTTTATTCGACGCGCTACGGGCTAATTCCGGCCGACGACCCACGAAACGAGGTCCTTATGCGGATCTTCCGCCAGATCAGGAGCTTCAGGCTCTACCGGTTCATTCCGCGCCGCGAGGACGGCAAGGAGCTGCTGACCGTGATTCTCGGCAGCCCCCCCTACTCGGGCAGCATGCTGCTCGGCGGGCTCGTCGTCAATGTCAGTGAAGCGGCCGTGCGCCGCCAGTTGCTCGGGCGGCTGAAGGGAGACGGCTCGGAGCTGACGATTCTCGACAGCTCCGGCACGATCCTTTCGGGCGGGGATCCGAAAGCCTTCGGGATGGACGCGGCGAGCTACCCAATCCTGCGCAGGGTGGTCGCCGAAGAAGGCGAATCGGGCACGTTCTCGATCAGGGACGGACACTCCGCCAGCCTCGTATCCTTTTTCCGCGAGCCCCTTGTCGGATGGACCTTCGTCTCCGCCACTCCGAATCACGTTCTCTTTGCGGGAATCGCGCGCTGGCGAAACGAGATCATCGTTGTTTTTGCTGTCCTGCTCGCCCTGTCGATGGTGCTCGCAATTTCGGCCGGCAGGCGAGTCTCCGGCCCCATCGAGCGGCTCCTCGTTCAGGCACGATCGCTACAGAGCGATCTTTCCGAGCTCGGTTCGTCGGGCTCCCATGGAGACGACATTTTGCTGATCGCCGAGACCCTCGACCTCCTGAACCAGCGCCTCCATGATCTTTCCACGGTACACCGGTCCGAAGAGCGCGCCCTCGCGCGAACCTTCACGCGGCTCCTGAGTGATCAGACGATCTCGGAGGTGGAACGTTCCGACCTGCGCGGGCGCCTGTTTGATTCCGCCTCCGGAGCGGTATGGGTTCTGGCGATCGTTGCCGACGGAATCGACTCGGAACGAAGCCCGGGCCACCGTACCACGCTGCTCGCGGCGTGCCGCGACCTTGCTCGCCTGCTGCGCGATTGCGCGGCTGTCCTCGCAGCCGGGGAGAGCGAGCGGGGAACGGTCGCTGCAGTGCTCCCGCTGGACGGGGATGACGGTTCCTTCGTCCTGCCTTCGGAGGTGCGATCCGCGATCGAGGCTGCAACACCCTTCGGGTGCTCCTTCACAATCGGGGTGAGCGATCCAACGAGCGATCCTGACGAGCTTTCAACAGCATACGACAGTGCGGTCGAGGCGGTTCGATATCGCTTCCGCACGGGCAGCGGTGCGATCATCCGGCAGGAGGACAAGCTTGCCGCCGAAGACTCCTACCTCCTTCCGGACGAAGAGCTCCGCCGTCTCGGGGAGAACGCCCGTCTCCTGAACGAGTCTGCGGTCGAGGAGACCATCCGCTGCCTCCTGGACGACGTGCTTCCCTATTCCTACGAGGATTTCGCCTTTCTTTCTCAGAACATTCTCCATCTCCTCGAGCGGGTCTTCGCGGATTCTCGGGCCATGAATGGACGAGAGCTCGCGAGATACCGGACCTACGTCCTCAATGTGAAGTGGATCGAGACGACCGAAGACGTGTACAAGCTGGCGACGGATTGGTATCGCAGTTTCGTCGCTTCGGCGCGCGAAGGAAGCAGACATCGCCTTTCCTCCTTCGTTGCCGACGTGAAGACTGTCATCGATCAAGCTCTCGTGGATCCCGACTTGAGCGCGAAGAGGATTGCGGCCCGGCTCAAGATCTCGGTCAACTACGTTCGTTCCACCTTCAAGGGCGCCACCGGGGAGTCGATCTCGACCTACATCACCCGCCTTCGGATCGAGCGCTGCAAGGAGTTTCTGGAAAGCTCCGACCTGCCGGTAAAGGAGATCGCCGAGGCCGCCGGTTTTCGCAACTACACCTACTTTTTCACCCTCTTCAAGAAACAGACCGGACGAACCCCGCAGGAGTATCAGCGTCGAATTAGCATAAAGTGATGGAATTCGAAATA
>CAZPQC010000177.1:0-4538 GCA_964588525.1 uncultured Spirochaetaceae bacterium | reverse complement strand
ATCAAGAAGTACAACTACGACACGAGCGGCCTGGAGAGCTACAAGTCGGCGGTGACGATCGACGGCAAGATCGTCGCGATCCCCTTCCGCGGGGCGAAGTACTACATCTACTACAACAAGAAGATGTTCGCAGACGCCGGTATCGACACGCCTGACGTCTATGTGAAAAACGGCGAGTGGACTTGGCAAAAGTTCATGGAAGTTGCCGAGCGGATGGCGAGCGGCGACGGCCAGAAGTGGGGAGCCCTTCTCTACACCTGGGGGCACCTCCAGGTGATGCCCGCAATCCAGGACCACGTCGACTTCATCACCCCCGACGGCAAGATCGACATCAACGATACCGTGCTTCAGAGCTTCAAGATGCGCAAGGAGCTCGAGCAGAAGAAGGCAATCATGCCCTACGTCGACATCGTTGCGACGAAGCTCCACTACTCACAGGCCTTTTTCAACGGCAATCTTGCGATGCTTCCGATTGGTGAGTGGTTCCCGGGGATGATGCTCGACGCCAAGCAGAAGGACTCCCTGAAGGGCTTCACCTGGAACGATTGGGGTGTGACCCGTCTGCCGAGCGATCAGTCGACCTACGCCTCGTTGGGCGCACCGACTTTCAACAACATGTACTCCGGCTCGAACAACAAGGACGCCGCATTCGACTTCATCGGTTGGATGGGTGGCCCGCAGGGTGCTGTCGTCGTCGCGAAGAACGGCTTCCTGCCCGCGATGATCACCCCGGAGGTCGTCTCTGCGCTGAAGTCCGCGCTTCCCGACGAGGAGTCGCTGAAGTACTTCACCGAGAAGACTCCCGTTATTCCTCCCTACTACACGCGCTACGGCTCGCGTGTCGAACAAGCGATTCTCGACACTATGCAGAAGTACCTGGTCAACGATATGACAGACGACCAGGTGATGGGCGAGCTCAAGAGTAAGCTGCAGGACATCGTCAACACGACCAACTAGCGCCGTTCCGACGGCCCGGCACCCGCCGGGCCGCCTTTCCTCTATCGTCCATTCGGAGTGTATCAATGGCAAAGACGAAATCGGCACAGCACGCTTTCATCGTAGCTTCCTTCCTGCTTCCGAGCTTCATCGGGTTCTTCGTCTTCGTGCTTCTTCCGGTCATCGCAACGGTGGGCCTATCGTTCACGAACTACTCGGGCGGACGCACGCTTCACCTTGTCGGACTCACGAACTACTTTTCGGCGATTCGAAGCAGCGCCTTCCTGGGCTCGCTCTGGGTCACCGCACGCTTCGTCGTCTTCTCGGTCGCCTTTCAGCTCGTGCTCGCTTTCATCTTCGCCGTCATGCTGAACGGCAGGGTCTTCGCGCGAACCTTCCTGCGCGGTCTCTACTTCCTACCGAGCATCCTTTCCTCGATCGCGATCGGCCTCGCCTTCGCTCTGATCCTCAACCCCAAGCAGGGCCCGGTGAACATGTTCCTCCAATCTCTCGGTATTGCGAAACAGCCATGGCTCACGAGTCCGAAATCCGCGCTCGGAACGCTCATCTTCGTTACGGTTTGGCAATCCTTCGGCTACTACATGGTGCTTTTCCTCGCGGGACTGCAGTCGATCAATCCGAACCTCTACGAATGTGCCGAACTCGATGGCGCCGGTCTGCTGCGGAAGCTCTTGAGCATTACGATTCCGATGCTGACCCCCACGACCTTCTTCTGTATTACGACGGCCATCATCAAGGGATTTCAGGTCTTCGACCTCGTCTACATCATGACCGGCGGTCAGCAGGGCGGCGGGCCCGCCCGATCAACCACGGTTCTTATATACGATATCTATCGCAACGCATTCTCGAGCTTCCGCATGGGGTACGCTTCCGCCGAGGCCACCATTCTCCTGATCGTTCTCCTCGTGATAACGACGGTGCAGTACCGATCGCAGAAGGGATGGGTAAGCTATGAGGCAACGTAAGGCCCTGCTTCGCCGTTTCACCGTTGGGAGGGCCTTCATGTACCTCGTCCTCCTGATTGGGGCGCTCGGCGTCCTGGGACCTCTGGTGATCGTCGCTTCCTCGGCCTTCAAGCTCGAGGAGGAGATCTTCGCCTACCCGATGACGCTCATTCCCCGTGAACCGGTTCTTTCAAACTTCATTCAGCTCGAGTCGCACTTCCCTCTCTACATTTGGAACTCGGTAAAGGTTACAACCTCGATCGTCGTTCTCCAGTTCGTGACGGCAACGACCGGAGCCTATGCATTCTCGAAGCTCACGTGGAAGTTTCGCGACACACTTTTCATCCTCTACATCGCCTCGATCATGATACCGATTCAGTCGATCATCATTCCGCAGTTCATCATCGTGCGCAACCTCGGGCTGTACAACACACATGCGGCGGTCATACTCGTCTCGGCGTTCACCGCGTTCGGCGTCTTCCTCTGCCGGCAGTTCTTCCTGACGATACCCGAATCGCTGCTCGAAGCGGCGCGCATCGACGGGGCCTCCGAGTACCGGATCTTCGCTCAGGTCGTCCTTCCGCTTTCGACCCCCGTTGTTATGACCCTTATCATCTTCTCGTTCCGCTACTTCTGGAACGACTTCTTCACACCGTTGATCTACCTCACGTCGCAGAGCTTGAAGACACTTCCACTCGGCATGGCCGACTTCGTCGATCAGTACAACATTGCGTACGGTCCGCAGATGGCCGCAGCCCTCATCTCCATCATCCCGGTCCTTGTCGTCTTCCTGATCGGACAGCGATACTTCGTTCAGGGAGTCGTCGCGACAGGCATCAAAGGATAGCAGCATGAGCGAGAAACAGCCCGCGAACTTCAACCCGGACATCCACTCCGTACGCTATGCGGACGAGTACCGTGCACGGCGTATCGGACACGAATCGATCATCACCGAGGGGAACCGGCGGGTAGAATCCCTCGACGGTGCGTGGCGCTTCAGCGTCGATCAATACGATACCTTCCTTCGAGCAAAGTGGTTTCGCGAGGGGAAAAGCGACTCACACGGAATACCTCGTCCGCCGGACTACGACTTCGAGCACTGGGAGGAGGTTACCGTGCCCTCCTGTTGGAACATGGCGGATGACTCGTGGTTCAACTATGAGGGAAGCGCAGTCTACACGCGGACCTTCCGCTATCTGCCTCGGAAGGAGAACGAGCGCGTCTTCCTTAAGTTCGGCGCTGCGAACTACGAGGCCTTCGTGTTCCTCAACAAAGAGCCGGTGGGGGTGCATCGGGGCGGCTCGACGCCCTTCTTCGTCGAGATCACCCCGCTCCTCGGGCCGGAGAACCGCCTGAGCGTCGTCGTGAACAACCGCCGCGAGAGCGACCAGGTACCGATGGACAACAGTGATTGGTTCAACTACGGAGGGTTATATCGCAGCGTCGAGCTCATTCGGGTACCGCAGACCTTTGTCCGCCGTTTCTCGGTCGCGCTTGTTCCGGGCTCGGGCTTCAAGAAGATACGCGCTTACGCGGAGGTCGACGGCCCCGAGCAGTCGGGGAAGGTAGTCCTTCGAATAGCGGAGCTCGGGGTTGAGGAAAGCATTCCGCTTTCCTCGGGGAAAGGCACGGTGGAGTTCGCGGCGAGCCCCGAGCTCTGGTCACCAGAGTCGCCGAAGCTCTACGAGGTCGAGCTCTCACTCGGCAAAGACGACCGAGTGCGGGAGCGCATCGGTTTCCGCGAGATTGCGGTCGACGGCCTGGGGCTTCGTCTCAACGGGCGGCCGGTCTATCTGAAGGGGGTTTCCTATCACGAGGACAGCCTCGAAAACGGAAAGGCCGTTTCACGGGAGGAGGTCGAACAGATGTTCGAGGTTGCCGCGGATCTCGGGTGCAACTTCATTCGCCTCGCCCACTATCCCCACGCGGAGATGGTCGCCCGTATCGCCGACGAGAAGGGCTTCCTCCTCTGGGAGGAGATCCCCGTCTACTGGGCGATCGACTTCGCCAATTCGCGGACCTATGACGACGCGGCGAACCAACTCTCCGAGCTCGTGCTGCGCGACGCCAATCGTGCAAGCGTCGTCCTCTGGTCGGTCGGCAACGAAAACCCTGATACCGATGAGCGTCTCGACTTTATGAAGCGCCTCGCCGACCGTGCGCGCGAGCTCGACGCTACGCGTCTCGTGACTGCGGCCTGCCTGTGGAACCGGGAGACGAACAGGATCGACGACCGGCTGGCCGGGCATCTCGACGTCATCGGCATCAATGAGTACTTTGGCTGGTACGAAGGAGACTTCGAAGTCCTCGTCGACCTGTTCCATGGAAGCAAACCGACCAAGCCGGTCATCGTGAGCGAGTTCGGTGCGGGCGCCCTGGCCGGCCACTATGGGACCGTGGACGATCTGTTCAGCGAGAACATGCAGCGCCGTATCTATGAGCAGCAGATCGACGTGATCGGGAATGCACCCTACGTGGCCGGGATGACGCCGTGGATTTTATTCGACTTCCGCTGCCCGCGACGGCTCAATGGCTTCCAGGCCGGCTTCAACCGAAAGGGACTCGTCGCGGCCGACCGCGTAACACGGAAGTTGGCATTTGCGACGCTGAAAGCCTTCTACGCCTCCCGCCACTGAT
>CAZPQC010000176.1:0-7210 GCA_964588525.1 uncultured Spirochaetaceae bacterium | reverse complement strand
GCCGAGGTGCTGGGGGTGACCATGGACCGGGTCACGGTGCGCCAGGTGGACACCGATTCCGTTCACGACTCCGGCCCGACCGTGGCCTCCCGCAGCACCACCGTGGGGGGCATGGCCGTGTACAAGGCGGCCCGGGAGGTGCGCTCGTCCCTGGTAAAGATGGCCTCCCTGATGCTCAAGTGCGATGAGGAGCGAGTCCTGCTGCAGGACAACTTCGCCGTGCTCGCTCCGCGCGCGGACAATCCCGAGGCGCGTATCCCCCTGCAGGAGGTAGCCACCGCGGCTTATTGGACGGGATTTCCCCTGATGAATCTTGCCTTCTCCCGGGCTCCGGATGCTCGGTTCGACCACGAGACCCACCAGGGCAAAATCTATATCGCCTACAACTTCGGAACCCATCTGATGGACGTGCGCATCGACAGGCTGACCGGAGCGGTGGAGGTTCTGCGCCATCTGGCGGCCCACGATCTGGGCAAGGCGATCAACCCTCTGGGCGTCGAAGGCCAGGTCGAGGGGGGTGCCCTGATGGGATTCGGAATGGCCCACCTGGAGCGGATCGAACACGAGGGGGGATGCATCCAAAACGCTAACTTCGCCGACTACGCCGTTCCTTCGATCAAGGATCGCCTGCCCACCGAAACGATCATCGTGGAGGATCCCAATCCCACCGGACCGTACGGAGCCAAAGGTGTCGGTGAACCCCCGGTTGCGGGAACGGCCGCAGCCTTCGCCAATGCCGTGGCCGCGGCCACGGGCATACGCTTCACCCGCCTGCCTATCCGGCGGGAGGATCTTCTGGCGGCGTTGCAGGGGAGGGATAGAGGTCCGGCGGAGGAGACAGGCTAGATAGAGCAGCGCCTGAGGCGCGGCGGAAGGAGGAAACATGGCGGATATTCTGATTACGAATGGTTTGGTGCTGACCTGTGAGAAGGATGTACTATCCGGGCCGATCATCCCCGACGGGGCGGTTGCGGTTGAGGGGAACAAGATCCTCGAGGTGGGCAGCAGCGCCGAGCTGGCCGCCAAGTATGCAGGCGCCCACCGGATCGATGCCTCGGGCTGCATCGTGATGCCGGGCTTCGTCATCACCCACACCCACATGCCCTACGTGCTCGGACACAACATGCCCGTGGATTTCAGTCGGCTGAAGAGCTTCTGGGATATGCTGCAGAAGATGGGCTGGGAGTGGCTGGAGGATATCACCACCGGGGAGGGAATCTATGCCGCTACCCGCTACGCCGCCGCGAAGATGCTCAAGAGCGGCACGACCACGGTTTGCGAGATGGTGGAAGGGCCGAACGCCCTGCCCGGAGCTTTGAGCAGCAGTGTCAGAGCCATCGAAGAGGTAGGAATCCGGGCCCAGGTGGGTTTCGAGGTAACGGAGCGTATACCCGGGGTGAGCATCCTCGAACGGATGGATCCGGCCAGGGCCGAAGAGGGCTTTCAGGAAAACCTCCGGCTGCTGAAAAGCCATCCGGCCGGCGGCGAGGGGCGCATCCAGGGACGGCTGGGGGTTCACACCGCCTACACCAATTCGCCGGATACTTTGCGGGCGGCGCGAAGCTTTGCAGATCAGCACGGCTGCGGCATCCAGATCCACGCGGCCGAGATCCCCAGGGCGTTCCTGGTGGAGAAGTACGGCAAATCCGCTCCCCGGGTTCTGGAAGAGACCGGTGTGCTCGGAGCGGACGTGCTGGCCGTGCACTGCATCGACATGACCGATGAGGATCTGGAGATCTTTCAGCGCCGCGGCGTTCACGTAGCCCACACCCCCATGACCAACTCCCTGGGCGGAAACGGGGTAGCCCGGGTCCCGGAGATGCTCGAGCTGGGGATCAACGTTTCCCTGGGACACGACTGCTTCTTCACCCTCGATACGCCTGAGTACATCCGCTACGCCTACCTGCTGCACAAGGCCCACAATGCCAATCCCATGCTTCTGCCCCCCTTCCAGGCGCTGGATCTGGTCCTGGGCAACGGCGCCCGCGCGTTGGGATTGCAGGAGCGTATCGGCAGCCTGGCCGCGGGCAAACGGGCGGACATCCTGGTTATCCGGCCGGATGCGCCCGCCCCGGTAACTCCCGCCTCGGTGACTTCCTGGATTACGATGACTTTCCGCGGCAGGGACGTGGAAACCGTTCTGGTAGACGGCCGGGTGGTCGTGGATCAGGGGCGGATGACCACGGTGGATGAGGAGGAGGTGGCGCGGAAGTGCCGGGAAGAGGCAATAAAGCTATGGCGAAAAAACGGAATTGATGTTTAAATAGGGTGGCTCTATGGCTGCGGACCTGAGAACACGTTTTTGCGGGCTCGACTTCAGCAATCCGATCATCGTCGCTGCCGGCGCCCACGGACGGGACGGTGAAACCATGAAAGGGGTTTCCGCCTCCGGGGTTGCCGGGGTGTGCACCAAAACCATCGTGTCTCAACCGGCCACGGACGTGCTGCCCTGCTTCACCAAGGTGCGCTCCGGTATGATCAACTCCGTGTTCGGTTCCGACAGGAGCGCGGAGTACTGGTTCAGCGAAGGAATCGAGCGGGCCAAGCAGGGGCAGGCTCGGGTCATCGCCAACCTGGCCGGTTTCACGCCGGAGGAGGCCGCAGAGCTGGCGGTCAAGGCTCAAGAAGCGGGAGCCGATTTGATCGAGGTTCCCACCCACTGTCCCCACATGGGGGAGATCCTCAATGCGATGTTCCCCGGGATGAACTTCCCCGAGCCGAAGCTCACGGATCTGGAGCCGATGAAGGAGTCGGTTCGGCTCATCAAGCAGGCCGTGACCATCCCGGTGATCGTCAAGCTCTCCGGAACCTTCTCCCATATCGTTCCTGTATGGGCTCGGGGAGTGAAGGAGGCGGGGGCCGACGGCATTGCCTGTTCCGACGCTCTGGGCCCGGCACTGTCCATCGACATCAGGACCGGACAACCCGCCCTCGGGGGGCCCCGGGGCGTAGGGGGGCTGACAGGTCCGGGGATCATGCCGATCACCCTGCGCATGGTCCTGGAGATCGCCGCCAGCGTGGAGCTTCCCATTGTCGGTGTCGGCGGGGTGAGCTCCGCCGAGGATGTGCTGCAGTACCTCATGGCCGGAGCGACCCTGGTGGGGGTGTGCACCGCCGGGCATGTGAACGGGGTCGGGCGATACTCCCGGATCATCGACGACTTGAAGCGACTGCTCGAGGGTCTGGGGGCCGAAAGCCCCGAGCAGGTCCGCGGCCTGACCCTGAAGCGGATCGAGGAACGAAAACAGAGAGGCCTGCAGGCGGTCACCGAAGCGCTCGTGCCTACGGTGCTTGTGGACCGGTGCAACGGCTGTGGGAACTGTGAACGGGTCTGCGTGTACGGTGCGGCCCGGTTGTCCCAACGCGACGGGAACAAAAAGGCCACGATCGATCCTCAAACCTGTGTCGGCTGCGGATTGTGCGTCAGCGTTTGCCCGGTGGATGCCCTCGAGCAGGCCTACTATGCCTGAGTCTGATGGCCCGGCCCGTTCAGGCTCGATTGGTGGTATCGAATAGAAGAGAAAAGGCTTCGTTGAAGCCTTGAAATACGGGCTGCAGCATTTCTTCGGGAATACTGCAACCTGAAGAGAAAGGAGATTTCCATGAAGAGGAACTTTAAGAAAGCGGTCCTGAGCATCCTGCTGCTTCTCGGTTTGCTTCTCCCAGGACTCGCCTTTGCCGTGGGTGAAAGTGAGACTGCGCCGGCGCAGGCCAAACCCTTCAACATAGCCGTATTCGTGCCCGGTGTCGTGGCGGGCAGCCCGCTGTACGAGCAGATGGTCGAGGGTACGGAAAAGGCCGCCGCCGAGTACGCCAACGCATCGGTGAAGGTGCTGGAGGCGGGTTTCAACCAGGCAGAGTGGGAGGAGAAGATGACCTCCCTGGCCGCGACCGGAGAGTACGATCTGATCGTTACCTCCAATCCGGCCATGCCCTTCATCAGCATGCCCGTGGCGGAGAAATTCCCCAATCAGAAATGGTTGAACCTGGACGGGTATTTGGACGGGCATCCCCAGTTCGCCACCGTCCTCTACAACCAGATGGAGATGACCTACATGGACGGCTATCTCGGCGCCCTGATTTCGACCAGCAACATGAGCGGCGCGAATCCGGACCTCAAGGCCGGGATGGTGGTGGCCCAGGAATACCCGGCTCTCACCAAGCTGATGAAGCCGGGCTTCGAGCTGGGGCTCAAGGCGGTCAATCCCGGCTTTACCGTGGACTACCGGGTCATCGGCAACTGGTACGACGCCAACAAGGCGGCCGACCTGGCCGACAGCATGATCGACGCCGGCGTCGATGTGATCATCACTATCGCCGGCGGGGCCAACCAGGGCGTGATCAAGGCCTGCCAGGAGCGGGGGAAATACGTGCTGTTCGTCGATTCCAACGACTACAAGGCGGCACCCGGAACCATCGTGGGCTGTGCCGTGCTCAATCAGACAAAGGCCGCCTACGAACGTGTCAAGATGGCCATCGAGGGAACCCTGGAGTACGGGAAAGCGGTGATCGTGAACACCAAGGACGGCTACGTCGACTTTGCGGACAAGGATCCCTTGTACATCGACAATGTTCCCGCCGATATCCGGGCCAGGATGGACGATCTGGTCAAGAAGATGCGCAGCGGCGCTTTCCATCTGGAACCGCCCCAGCTGTAGGCCGGCTGAAGCGGCGCCTGTTCTATACGAGAAACGCAATCGGGGTGCGGGAAGATCCCATCCTCCCCGCACCCCCCGTTGTCGAGGGATGGATCCTTTGAGCTCAGGGCTGTACCTGCAGATGCGGGGAATCACTAAAACCTACCCGGAGAACGACGTTCTGGCCAATGACGAGGTGGATTTTGAGGTCCGGGAGAACGAGATCCACGCCGTGGTGGGCGAGAACGGAGCCGGGAAAACCACCCTGATGAAGATCCTCTACGGGTTGGAGCAGCCGGACTCCGGTCGTATTCTCCTGAAGGGGGAGGAAGTCCGGATTCACAGTCCCCTGGATGCCAACCGCCTGGGGATCGGGATGGTTCACCAGCACTTCCGCCTGATCCCCGAGTTCACAATCGCGGAGAACGTGGTGCTGGGTATCGAACCCCGCAGGCGGGGAATCTTCTTCGACAGGGAGCGGGCTGTCTGCGGGGTCGAGGAGGTGATCCGCCGCTACGGCTTCTCTATCGATCCCAGGCTGCCCGTGTCCCGGCTCACCGTCGGGCAGATGCAGCTGGTGGAGATCATCAAGATCCTCTACCGGGAGGCGGAGCTGCTGATCCTGGACGAACCGACCTCGGTGCTCACCGAACAGCAGATCCACAAGCTCTTCGGGACCCTCGAAAATCTCCGCTCGATCGGCAAGACCGTCGTGATCATCACCCACAAGCTGGGAGAGGTGAAGGCCATAAGCCAGCGGGTTACGGTGATGCGCAAGGGCGAGGTCGTGGCCGTGCGGGATACCGCCGAGGTGGATGAGAGGGAGCTGTCCCGGTTGATGGTGGGCAAGAGCGTAACCTTCCAGTTCGAGCGGGAAGCCGTGAACAAGGGTCGGGTGGTGCTGGAGCTCAGAGATGTGGTGCTGCGGCAGAAGGGCCAGGACCGTCCCCTGCTGGATCACGTGAATCTAAAGGTCCACGCCGGGGAGATCGTCGGGGTGGCCGGAGTGAGCGGCAACGGGCTGGCCGAGCTGGAGGACGTGGTCGGCGGCCTGCGCCGGGTCAGCCAGGGAAGGCTGCTGCACGACGGAAGGAATATCACCGACCTGTCCGCGGTGCAGCTGCGGGAGAGGGGCCTGGCCTACGTGCCGGCGGACCGGCTTCAGAGGGGTTCGAGCCTGCAGTCCTCGGTGATGGAGAACATGATCATCTCCAGCCACCACGATTTCCTCCAGGGCGGGTTTTTCCGGCGGCGGGCGGTGGAGGAGTTCGCCGAAACGCTTTCCAGCAGCTTCTCGATCGACGGGGACCCCCGGGTGCCGATCGGCACCCTTTCGGGGGGCAACATCCAGAAGGTAATCCTGGCCCGGGAGCTGGCTTCCCAGTCCGACTTTATCATCTTCTCCGAACCCACCTGGGGGCTGGACATTGCCTCGGCGGAGTTCATCTACGCCAAGATCCTGGAGATCCGGAGGCGGGGTATCGCCGTGCTGCTGATCTCCTCGAATCTGGACGAGATCCTGGCGCTCAGCGACACCCTGGTGGTCCTGTACCGGGGAAAGGTGGTGGCCAGCTTGAGCAATGAGCGGAAGCTGTCCAAGGAGCTGGTCGGGGAGTACATGATGGGACTGCGGGACGATTCTCGAGGCGCCGCTGCGCCCTCGGATAACGGCCCCACCGAAACCGGCCCCTCGGAATCCGGGCCCTCCCCGGGAGAAGCGTCGTGAAGCGCCCGCACCGGGCGGATGCGCTGCTTACCGGCGCCCTGGGGCTGCTGATCACGCTCGGGATCTCCTTCCTCATCGCCGTCATTCTCATCTTCCTCCTGAGCAAGCAGCCCCTCACCACGATCTACTACTTCTTCGTCGGTCCCTTCACCAACAGGTACTACTTCGGAAACATGCTCAACACGGCCATCCCCCTGGTGTTCACCGGCCTGGGCATTGCGGTGGCCTTCAAGAGCTCGGTGTTCAACCTGGGCGGGGAAGGGCAGGTCTACTCAGGGGCCCTGGTGGCAACGGTGATTCTGCTGGCCCTTCCGCAAAGCAGCGGCTACCTGGGCGGGCCGGCCGCCCTGGCCGCGGCTCTGGCTACCGGTGCGGTGCTGGCCGGAATGAGCGGTTTCTTCAAGATGAAGTGGAGGACCGACGAGCTGATCTCCTCCTTCCTCATTTCCTCGGCGGTGATCTTCATCGTCAACTACTTCATCACCGGACCCCTGGATGATCCGAGCAACAGCATGCTGGCCACCCGCGCCGTCGACAAGCAGTACCACTTTCTGGGGATATTCCCGCCCTCCAAGCTGGATATCAGCGCGATCTTCGCCATGCTGGCCGGGGTGCTGGTGTTCTTCCTCATGTACTACACCCACTGGGGGTACGAGATGCGCATGTGCGGGTTGAATCGGGAGTTCTCCCGCTACGGGGGAATCAACGTCTCCACCTACGTGGTTCTGCCGATGATAATAAGCGGAGCACTGCACGGGCTGGCCGGGGGTATTGCCATCATGGGCACCTACCACATGGCGGTCAAGGAGTTCTCCTACGGCATGGGCTGGAACGGCATCGCCGTGGC
>CAZPQC010000175.1:0-7215 GCA_964588525.1 uncultured Spirochaetaceae bacterium | reverse complement strand
TCGACATCGATCCGGCGGAGATCAGCAAGAACGTGCCCAGCTACCTGCCCATCGTCGGGGATGCCGCCCAGATCCTGGAGCAGCTGGCCGCTCTGGCACCGGCTGCGAAACACGGCCCTTGGCTAGAGGAACTGCGGCAGGTCGCCGGGCAGCATCCCCTGCGGGGGAAGGCAACCGGTGTAAGCATCCCCAATATCCTGCGGATCCTACGGGATCTGGAGGATGATCCGATCATCGTCACCGATGTGGGTCGGCATCAGATCTTCACGGCCCACTACTTCCCAGTAGACTCGGGCCGATCCTTCATCACCTCCGGAGGTCTGGGCACCATGGGGTTTGGTACGCCCGCAGCCATCGGGGCCAAGGTGGGACAACCGGATCGGGTCGTCATCGACATCTCCGGAGACGGAAGCTTCATGATGACCTGCCAGGAGGTGGCTTCCGCTGTGACCGAAGAGATTCCCGTTGTCATCCTGGTGATGAACGACTATTGCCTGGGGATGATCAAACAGCTTCAGGATGCGTTTTACGGAAAACGCCACGAGTCCTGCCGCTTCGGCAGGAATGTGGATTTTGCCCGTCTGGCCGAGAGCATGGGTGCTGCGGGCTTCAGATTAAGCGATGAGGCTGAAATTGCTCCGGTCCTGAAGAAGGCTTTGGCCGCCGGGCGAACCGCAGTGGTGGATTGTGTTCTGGATGATCCGGCCAACGTCTACCCCATGGTGACCGGCTCATCCCTGTTGGAGTACGTGGAGTAGGAGGACGCGATGCGACATACGATTTCCGTGTTGTGCGATGACACCCCGGGCGTCATGACCCGGGTCTCCGGGCTTTTCTCCCGCAGGGGTTTTAACATAGAGAGTCTCAGCGTGGGCCACACGGAGCTGCCCGGCAAGAGCCGCTTCACCATAGTGACCACGGGGGACGACACGGTCCTGGAGCAGGTGCGCAAGCAGCTGCAGAAGCTGGTACATGTGATCAAGGCCTGGGATATCAAGCAGAGCCAGGCGGTGGAGCGGGAGCACGCCCTGCTGAAGATCGAAGTGGAGGACAAGCGCAGGGCGGAGCTTCTGCAGATCATTACCGCCGTCCAGGGGCGGATCGTGGATTCCTCCGGTTCCATCTGGATCCTCGAGGTCACGGGTGATACCGGGTCGGTTGACAATGCCTTCAATCTCTTCATGGATTACCGCATCCTCGAGTCGATCCGCACCGGAAAGATCGCCCTGGAGAGGGGACCCAGTCTGGTGATGAAGAAGTAGCCTGCCGATGAACAGGGTCCAGAAACAGTACATCGCCAGGCGGCGGAAGGAGGATTTTTCCTTCCTGACCATCCGCTTCTTGAGGGCTCACATCCTGTACTCGGATATCTACTCCGAGTTCAAGACACTTCAGAAACAGGGCGAAGACTATCAACACCTCGGGCTGTTCGACAAGATCAAAAATCTCGAGCAGACCCTGGTCTTCGACATCAAGGAAAAGGCCCACTTTCTCTTTCGCAGCGAACAGCGCGGCGAGGATGAAGCCGAGTCGATCGCTTCGAGGTTTGCCGATCTGGAACGGATTCTATTGGAGGGCCAGGCGGCGGACAGAACAGAGGCCCGCGAGGTGTTTTTTGAGCTGCGCAGTTCACTGGTGCGAAAATCCATCGATTCCTACATCGGAACGGGATACCACCTGTTCATGATCCTCCTGGAGAGCGTGTACCAGCTGGAGAACTACGTGCCCCAGTATCGCAGCGAATTGGAGTACCTGAACCGCATCGAGTACCTGACCGAACGGATCGGCTACCAGTTTGACCAGGAGGAGGAGCACGAGCTCAGCCACATCAGGCAGGTGGTGGATCTCTGCCAGAGCATAACCTCCGACACCCTGGAGCTGGCGGCCGTCGCTGCTGAGCGCTGCATGATCCTGTTTCGGGAGACCGCGGAAATCCTGCGCCACGCAATCGAGGAGTCCACTGCAAATGAGGTTCTGGTGCTGAACCTGTTCAAGGAAAAGGCGCTGGTAGAGCAGGTGTACGGGGCAGGCTCATGGGAGACGATCCTGGCACATATGTTCCGCAACGCCGGGGCGGCGGGGGACAGCGGTGCGCAGAAGGCCGAGTCCTTCGTCAGGAACGCCTGCGGCAATATCGAGGGCCTGGGCGAAGGCCTGGACGGCTGAGGCCTTACCGCTGCCTCGGCCGAACCTCGAACAAGCCCCCGCGGTTGCGCAAAATGGGGTGGCGTTTCCAGTCCAGGTAGCCGAGGCTCCGCAGGAGAGGGGGAACCCCGCCGGCAGCCATGAAGTTGAGGAAATTCCTGTGATGCTCTTGCCCGGCTATCGTCTCGATTATCCGAATGATCAGCGCCGCCAAGCTCCTGTCGCTGTCCAGGGGAAAGTCGAAGTCCATGATCAGCAGAGCCCCGTTCTCCCTCACCACCCGCATCATCTCCCGGAGTGTGGGAACGCGGCCCCATGGGTTCATTTCGTGAAGCACCATGGATATCAGTGCCAGATCGAACTGCCCGCTTCGGAAGGGAAGATCCCTTCCATCCGCCTGGAAGAATGTAAAGGAGGCAGGCAGGCGAGCAGATCGGGGGGATGGAAACAACTTCTCGGTGAGATCAATCCCGGTTACATCGATTCCCCTTTTTGCGATCATCACCCCTTGAACGCAGGTGCCGCAGCCCACCTCCAGAACCCTGGATCCGCCCAGTTCCTCGACCAGCGAGCATACCCGCCGTTTTGCTTGCCATAGAAAAGGTTCGGTAAACACCAGGTAGATCAAACGGGACCATAGGTTGTGCAAGCGGCGGTTGCTCACTACACTGAAAACAATACAACGTATGGGTGTGAAAGAACAGGAGTTCTACTGGATCTACATGCTGCGCCTGGCCAACGGCAGTTACTACACCGGCTACACCGGCGATTTGGAGAGGCGGTTTCGCGCTCACCGGAGCGGACGGGGGGCCAAGATTACCCGAAGCTTCGCTCCCGTCGCCGTGGCGGCCTGTTGGAAACTGTACGCGCCAAAGGGGACGGCCATGCGGATCGAAGCGTGGATCAAGGGCTGCACCAGGGGGGTCAAGCAGGGTCTGATCGATCATCCCGAAACCCTGGGAGAGCTCCTTCGCCAACGCGGGTGGGACGAGCCGATCGAGCCGGTGCGCCCACCGCCGGTCATCCCACCGCCGGCTGTATCCTATTGACCAATTTCCGAGCTTCCCTTTACATTTAAGTTTCAAAATCCTACAGGAGACGTGCATGAAAGCAGTGGTCTGCAAGTTCGGCGGATCGTCGGTCGCCGATGCCGAACGTATTCGCAATATCCTGTCGGTGGTTCAGCTGGACCCCCGTAGACGCTTCGTCGTCGTGTCCGCCCCGGGCAAACGGAGCAAGGCTGACAAGAAGATAACGGATCTGCTGTATCTGAGTCACGAGTTGGCCGGCCAGGACCTGGACATCGACGGGCCTTTTACTCTGATCCGCGAACGCTACCTGCAGATTGCCAGGGATCTGGATGTCGGCTTGGACATGGGAAAGCTGCTCGCAGATCTGGATAAGCAGATCCGTTCTGGGGTATCCCCGGACTTCGTGGCTTCCCGGGGAGAGTACCTCTGCGCACGAATCGTGGCCGATTTTCTGAAGGGGCAGTTCGTCGAGGCGGCGGAACACATCACCATCGACGCTGCAGGATTGGTGATGGAGGGCAGCTACAAGAGTCTGGCCGCCGCCCTGGGGGGCGAGGGCATCTATGTGATTCCCGGATTCTACGGTGCAAGCCCGGCGGGGGAGGTGAGGACCTTCTCCCGCGGGGGGTCGGACATTACCGGTGCCATTGTAGCCAGAGCCGTGGGTGCCGCCGTATACGAGAACTGGACGGATGTTTCCGGGTTCCTCATGAGTGATCCCAATATCGTAGTCAATCCCAAGCCGATGCGTACCGTGACCTATCGAGAGATCCGGGAGCTCGCCTACATGGGAGCCAACGTATTCCATGAGGAAGCGATCTTCCCGGTTTCCCGTGAGAGGATCCCGATCAACATTCGCAACACCCACTATCCGAGCGATCCCGGCACGTTGATCGTTCATCATCGCGACACCAAGGACAGGGTTGTAGTCGGAATCGCGGGAAAGACGGGGTTTTCGATAATCTTCGTAGAGAAGCTGCTGATGAACCGCCAGCTGGGTTTCGGCCGCCGGCTTTTCAGCATCCTGGAAGCCCACGGGATCAGCTTCGAGCATGCCCCTTCCGGTATCGACACCATGTCGGTAATTGTCGCCGATAACCAGCTCAAGGGCAAAAAGGAAGGGGTGCTGGAGGATATCAAGAAGCAGCTGGAGCCCGACCGGGTCGATATCACCAGCGGGTTCGCCCTGATCGCCACGGTGGGAGAGGGAATGGCCTACCGTCCCGGAATTGCGGCCAGACTGTGCACCGCCCTGGCCAACGCGGGGATCAACATTCGGGTGATCGACCAGGGTTCATCGGAGATCAATATTATCGTCGGGGTGGAGACCGCCGACTTCGAAAACGCGGTAAGGGCCATCTACCAGGCCTTCTGCTGATGGAACACACGAAGGTCGACCTTGGAGGGCAGACCGCCCTGGTTACCGGAGCCGGGAGGGGAATCGGCCGAGCCATCGCCAAAGCCCTGGCTTCAAAGGGAGCCCAGGTTTTTCTGGCTGCCCGGACCGCTTCCCAATTGGAATCCGCGGCCGAGGAGATCCGCTGCAGCGGGGCGGCGGCTGTTCCGGTTCCCACGGATCTAGCAGATGAGCGGGATATCCGGTCTCTGTTTGACAGGATTGGCAACGAAGCCGGCCGGCTGGATATCCTGATCAACAACGCCGGCGTGGGGATCTACGGGCCGGTCGTCGATTTTACCTCCGCGGATTTCGATACGGTGATGCGGGTAAACGCCAAAGCCGCCTTTCTCTGCTGCCAACAGGCTCTGCGGCTGATGATTCCGAAAAAAAGCGGCACCATCATCAACATCTCCAGCGTGGTCGGCTTCAAGGGTTATCCCAACCAGGCAGCCTATACGGCCAGCAAACATGCCGTTCTCGGCTTGACGAAATCCCTGGCCGTAGAAGCCCAGGAGCACGGTATCCGGGTTTCCGCGATCCTTCCGGGGGGAGTCGATACCGAGATGGTTGCTAAAGCCCGGCCTGATCTGGATCCGAATATCCTGCTGCAGCCGGAGGACATCGCCCATACCGTCCTTTTCCTGCTGTCGCTGTCCGATCGGGCGGCGATAGACCAGATCTACATCCGCAGACGGAGCAGCAAACCCTTCTAGCGGGCAAGGAGATTTTCCATGGACACCATACACCTGCGCCTGGACCTGAGAATTGAAAAGGATATGTACGATTTTCTGGAGGAAGAGGCGGCTTTGAAGAAGATGAGCTTTGAAGGGTTGATACTGCTCTACATACGCGAGCGCATGGAGCGGCAGCGGAGGAACGCGACCGGTGGCGGCGGATGACCCTGACGTTCCTGGGTACCGGCACCAGCCACGGGGTGCCGATGATCGCCTGCACATGCCCGACCTGCAGCTCGACGGATCCGCGGGACAACCGGACGAACTCCTCGATTATGCTTTCGGTTCGGGGCAAGAGGATCCTCGTAGATTGCGGCAGGGATTTCCACCAGCAGGCCCTTAGGCAGAAAATCGACAACATCGACTACCTGCTCCTTACGCACACCCACTTCGACCACGTGGCGGGGATTGACGAGCTGAGGGTATTCACCGCCAGGCGGGGAGAACCCATTCCCGTGTTCGGGAAGCAGGAGCACCTGACCTACCTAAAAACCTACATCTACCACTACCTGTTCGATTCGGCTGTCCAGAGGGGCGGTGGGATCGCGAACATCGAGCTGATGACGGTGAACGGTCGCTTCCACCTGGAGGGGATCGGAATCGAGCCTCTGACCGTGTATCACGGTTCCATGGAGATCCTTGGATACAGATTCGGAAATATCGCCTACTTGAGCGACGTGTCCGCCATTCCCGAGGAGAGCCGGCGGAAGCTCTACGGTTTGGATCTGCTGATCCTCGGCGCTCTGCGGCACATCGAACATCCCACCCACTTCAACATCCACCAGGCTCTGGGGGTCGTATCCGAGCTGCAGCCGAAACGAGCCTTCTTCACCCATCTCTGCCACGACGTTCTCCATGAGGCGGTGGACGGACAGTTCGCCGATCCCGGCAGTCCCTACTACAGCCCCATCGAGGTGCACCTGGCCTACGACGGATTGACGCTGGAGCTCTGATCCAGATACTGCATCTGGTAGAGGTTGTAGTACATCCCCCGCGCGCTCAGAAGCTCCTCATGGGTTCCGGACTCGAACAGCTCACCTTTGTGCAGGACGATGATTCGATCGGCGTTGCGAATTGTCGACAGCCGGTGGGCGATCACCAGGGAAGTCCGGTTCTTCAGCAGCCTGCCCAAAGCCTCCTGAATGAGTTTTTCCGTTTCCGTGTCGATGTTGCCCGTGGCCTCATCCAGGATGAGGACGTCCGGATCGTGGGCCAGCACTCGGGCGAAAGACAGCAGCTGCCGCTGGCCCATGGAGAGATTTCCGCCCCGCTCGTGCAGCCGGGTGTTCAAACCGTCGGGGAAGTCGTTGATGAAGGTGTCGGCCCGCGCCACCCCGACAGCCCGCTCGATATCCTTCAGGGGAATATCGCTGCCCAAACGGATATTTTCGGCTATGGTGTCGGAGAACAGAAAAACATCCTGCAATACCGATTGCGCCCGCCTGCGCAGCGTGTCGGTGGAAAGCTCCCGTATATCCACGCCATCCAAGCGGATCGCTCCGCTCTGAATATCCCACAAGCGGGTCAGGAGCGAGGTGATTGTCGTTTTTCCCGCCCCCGTGTAGCCAACAATGGCCACGGTCTCCCCGGGATTCACCGTGAAGCTCAAGTTTTTCAGCACGGGCTCGCCTTCCTTGTACCAGAAGTTGACCCTGTCGAACTCGATCTTTCCCTTCACCGAATCCAGATTCCGCGGCTCTCTGGGTTGTTCGATCTTCTCCTCCGTATCGAGGAGGTTGAATACCCGCTCTGCTCCGGCCATGGCGGATTGGAGGATGTTGTACTTTTCGGAGAGATCCTGTACGGGCTGGTAGAACATGCGGATCAGGTTGAAAAAGGCGATCAATATACCCAGGGAGATCAGGTCTCTGAGCAGGAAGGAAGCGCCGAAGTAGATGATCGCCGC
>CAZPQC010000174.1:0-7221 GCA_964588525.1 uncultured Spirochaetaceae bacterium | reverse complement strand
ACGCGGTCCTTGTGGAGGACGCCCTGGAGGAGGATTTTCCCGAGGTCGACGATGAGACCGAGAGCCTGATCTGCGTTCCCCTGCGCCGGGAGAAGCAGATTCTCGGCGCCCTGTGCGTCTACGGTGAGCGGGGCGCAAACCTGAGTCACGAACAGATCTCCCTGTTTTCCACCCTCGGGGACCTGATCAGCCTGTCTATCGCCAATGCATCCGTGTATGAAAATCTCAAACGGGTAGACGAGGCAAAGACCTGGTTCCTGCTGAAAGCTTCCCATGAGCTGCGCTCCCCACTGAGCTCCATCCTCTCCATCGTCCGCACCATGACCCAGGGATATCTGGGAGAGCTCCAAGACGCGCAAAAGGAGATGCTGGAGCGCATCGAGCTTCGGGCTCAGGCTCTGTCCGACAGCGTGAGCGATCTGCTGGTGTTGGCCAAGGGAAGAGCGGAACTGTCCACCTCCGAGCTGGAGAAGATCAACTTATGCACACTTCTCGGGGAAAACGCCGGGCTCTATCAAAACATGGCGGCGGAGAAGCAAATCTCGCTAGAGGTGCAATGTCCCGCGAACCTCAACGCCGCCGTGGTCTACGGGCGCCGGGAAGGTCTTCAGTCGATCGTATCCAACCTGTTGTCCAACGCCGTCAAATACACCCCGCAAGGGGGAACGGTCCGCATGAAGTTGAGCCCGGAGGAGGACAAGGTGATCTTCGAGGTGAGCGATACGGGTATCGGAATCCCGGAGAGCGAGCAGCACCGTCTGTTCAGCGAGTTCTTCAGAGCGGAAAACGCCAAAAAACTGGACGAGATCGGAACCGGACTCGGGCTTTCGATCGTGAAATCAACGGTAGAGCAACACGGCGGCAGTATCGACGTGCGGAGCCGGGAAGGAGAGGGCAGCACCTTTCGGGTCCTGCTCAACCGGGTTGGGAAATAGCGTCATGGAGTACGCTCTGCTGGCTCTGAAGGGACCCTCGAATATCGAGAAGGAGGTCCGGGAGCTGCAGCGTTCCCTCTATCGGCAAGGCGGCCTGGTCTCCGCCCTGGCCTTACCGGTCATGATCCCCCTGTGCTTCATAGCGCCCCGCGTTGTTCCCGCAAAACGGTCGGAACTGCGGGATAGCCTTCGCCGCGCCGTAGGGAAAGAGGCTCCCTACCTGAACAGCAGATCGATTGCAGACAGTGATGGTTTTCTGTTCTGGGATCTCGCCCCCCGGCGGGAGCTGCAACGCCTGAAGCGAAGCTGCGAAAAGGTGTTCGCCCCGACAATTGCGCAGCAAGGCGATCGGCAAGAGGCTCAGCAGCCGAACCTGTTCCCCGTGGCCCAGGGTTTTTTTCTCTGCTCGCTTCAAGGGCGTTCCCGAGCCACGATACCTTCCCTCGAGGTTCCCGCGCCCCTTCTGTTTCCAGCCAAGACGGCGATTCTTCTGCACGTTCATCCTCTGGTTGTGGAGCCCGGGACGACGGAACAAGGCGCTTCCTCGACAGATAGTCGGCCGTGGTGGAAATCCCTGTTCTGGGAGAAGTTGGAAGAGATTCCCCTCCGCAAATCCAGAGCAGCCGGCTGAGCGGCAGCCGGTTAAGCAGGGCTCAATCCAACCGAAACAGCTGTTCTCTCACCACACCCTCCAGGCTGTCCATCACATCCCGGACCGAAAGTGCGTATCCTTCCAGGCGCAAGTTGGTGCAGAACTCCAGGTGGCCCCGCCCCTCGCGGTAATCCGGCACCCTCGAGGGGAAACGGAGATAGCGGTCGAAAAGAGACAGATCGTTATCCACCAGAAGGCTGGCCTGGTAGAAGAGGACCTTCCGCCGCCGGTACAGGGAGGTGCCCAGGATCTTTCTGCCCCCGATCGCCAGATCCGAAATGCCCCGATCCTCGAGTCCCGAGACTCCCAAGGCCTGGAGGGCAAGACGAAACCAGTGGTTGATGGCGCGGAAATAGGTGCGGTTTTGGAACGGAGAGGAGACCTCGGTCACCAAGGCCAACACCGCCTGACCGGGAGAAAGGACGACGCTTCCCCCGCCCCCTCGACGGCGTAATACAGGTACTTGATCGAGCTCGACCTGCTCGACGAACACATCAGCCTCCACCTTGCCTCCCGCTCCCATGACGATGCAGATTCGCTCCGGTTCGTAGAGTCGATAGAGAGGATGGGGATCGCCGAGGTAGCGATCCAGCAGATCTTCGTTTACAGTCACCGACCCCGGGGTCGTGGTCAGGCTCCGAATTTGGCGAGCTTGTCCGCCGAGGACAGGAGCAGGCGCATCAGCATAGCCCCCGGGATCACGCCCCAAAGACCCTGGGAGCAGCTGCGCTCACCGAACTCGGTCGTGGCATCGGGACGCAGATTCGCCGCGTGCAGGAGAAATGGCACCGGGTGAGCCGAATGGGCTCGCATCACCGCCGGGGTCGAATGGTCGCCGGTTATCAGGAGCACATCCGGTTTCAGCTCCAGGACCCGGGGAACGAAGCGGTCGACCTTCTCGATCTCGCCGACTTTGGCATCGAAATCGCCGTCCTCTCCCTTGGAGTCGGTGTACTTGTGGTGCACGAAGAAGAAGGTGTAGCGATCCCAGTTTTCCCGCAACGCTGCGGCCTGGGCATCCAGATCCTGAAGATCCTCCACGATATCCATCCCCACCAGTCGGCTCACTCCCTTGTAGTCGGGGTAGACGGCCAGAGCCACCGGATCCAGACCGAAACGGTCCTGCATGGAGGGGATGTGCGGCAGCTCGGCGAATCCCCGCATCAAGATGGCGTTGGCGGGGTGGCGATCCTTGAGAAGCTCGAGAGCCTGTTGGATGAACTGCCCGGCGATCTCGGCGGTTTTTTCTCCCTTGGGTGAGGAGGCTTTGGGATCATGGGGTTTGACTCCCGTAGCCTGGGGATCGGTGTCCTCCACGTGGTCGCTCAACCCCTCACCTCTGAACACGACAACGGCCCGGTAATCCTTGACCGGTTGGATGAACAGCTCGACTCCGGGAATCGATACGGCGGAGAGCAGCTGGCACAGTTCGGCGCACTTCTCCGTGGGAATGCGTCCGGCCCGCCGATCCGTGATCCGTCCCTCCTCGTCGCGGGCGGCGAAGTTCACCCGAGCCGCAACATCCCCGGACAGAATCGGAAACCCGATCCCCAGGGCAGCCACCACGCCTCTGCCGATGGGATAGTCGGTAGGCTGGTAGCCGAACAGGGCCAGATGCCCCGGAGCCGAGCCCGGAGTGATCCCGAAACCGATGGGCAGGTGCAGCCCGCATTCCCCCTCGGAGGCCAAGGCGTCGAAATTCGGCGTCTTTGCCGTTTCCAATTCGGTTTTTCCGCCTTTTTCCCGGGGAAGACCGCCAACGCCATCCATGACGAGCACTACGATTTTCTTGTCGTTCTTGATGAATAAGTCCTTCACGATATCCTGCATGGTGTGTCTCCTATGTGCCTGTCCTACGCCTCACAAAGTAATGCCGGTTCCCGCTTTGGTCAAGACGAGGAGTAGATCCCAATCTTTCTAAATTTAGTTGCGATAGTAGTTTGCGCCATGTATAATAATACAAACAGGTGATATTCTGTTATTATTACGAAGGATGTCGCGCAGCGACACGAAAGGCGCACGAAGTGCGGCTTGAGGATGAGATCACGAAATGATCTCACGAAGGAGACGACTCTGACCAGCCAGGAATCGCGACGACGACTGATCGTCACCATTTTGAAAACCGAAAAGATCCACAGTCAGGAAGAGCTTCAACAGCGGTTGAAGCAGGAAGGAAAAGACGTCACCCAGGCAACCCTGTCCAGAGACCTGAAGTTCCTCGGTATCGCCAGGATCCCGGATCGCCGGGAAGGGTACGTATACACGATCAAGGAGGACGTTGAGACCACGCCGGAGCCGTACCTCCACGACGACATCGCCCGGGGAATCGTGGACATCCAGTTTTCCGGTAACCTCGCAGTAGTTCATACGAAACTCGGCCACGGCCACAGCGTCGCCTTCGCCATCGATCGCCTGGAAATACCGGAGGTATTGGGCACGATAGGAGGCGAGGACACTCTGCTGGTCATCTTCCGGGAAGATGCCGACAAGCCTTCCTTCATCAAGCGATTGACAGGAGAAGACACACTCCCCGACCACTGACAGGAGCAGGCAGATGGATCTGACCAAGCTAAAGCCTCTGGACATCATCCTGGTTTGCGGACTACCAGGATCCGGGAAATCGCGGTTTTCCAAACAGTTCTTTGCCGACTCCGGCAGGGACAGGGTGAACCGAAAAGAAATCCATCGGCTGCTCTATGAGATGATCCACTTCGGTAGGAGATGGACTGAAAAGGAATTCGACGCTCTCGATGAACATCTGGTGAAACACGTGGAAAGAAAGATCATCGAGCATCTCCTGCAGAACAACCAGAAGGTGTTGGTGGACAACACCAGTGTTTCCGAATCATCGCGCAAGACCTATGTCGGGATCGCCCATCAGATGCATAAAACGATCGGCGCCATATTTCTGCACACCACGCCGGCAACCTGTCTGGCGCGCAACCGGGAACGCGAGGATCCTGTTCCCGATAGGGTGATCTCCAACCTGGCTGCAGCGATCGATCTGCCGAAATCCGAAGAGGGATTCAAAGCGGTTTTCGTTTTGAAAGATTATTAATCGGGTTTCATCCGCCCCGAGTTTCGTTCGCGTTCCGCTATATCCAGCCGCGCAGATCAACCCCCATTCCCGGAATCGGCGCCCCTGCCCTCTACGCTGTGCTGCATGAACCTTGACCCGAAACGAACAATCTCAGTATCATAAACAGGCTATCGGGATGTAGCCCAGCGGCTAGGGCGCCTGCTTTGGGAGCAGGAGATCGGAGGTTCAAGTCCTCTCATCCCGACTCTTTGTTCGAGCCGGGTGGTTCCGGGACTTGACCGCCGAGGATCCCCGCTGCGATCAGGCGTCCATAGCTCAGCTGGATAGAGCAACAGCCTTCTAAGCTGTGGGTCGCAGGTTCGAGTCCTGCTGGACGCGTATACACACCTATCTCATGGGGATCTGTGTGCCCGCCACTAGTTGAGGATCCCCAACCCCACCCCTCCAAGCAGATAGTAGGAATCCACGGCTTCGAACTCCCCGGCGAGGTAGAGGGAGAGGAATCTCGATCTACCATGGGATTTGAAGAACTGCCAGTGCGCCTCCAAGGCTGTTTGGAAGGGGAGGTCCAGCCCCAAACCCTCGTTGAAGGGGAGGGTGCGGAGGGTCAGGGACGCCCCGAAGGAAAATGGATGCACGTCCAGCAGCAGGCCTGCTCGGCCGTAGAGCCAGCCGTATAGATCGAGTTCGAGGATCTCATCCGGGTCGTAGCTTACTGTGTAAGGAGAGAAGATCAGTTCTGGAGAGAACAGAAGCGAAAAAGAACCCCAGTTGATGGCGGCGGGCAGACCCAACGAAAGCCCGCAGGAGTTGGCCAGCGTGTCGGTGTGGACAGACCGGTAGGTGAGCTTGATCTGGGCTGAGGTGGCCAGGGCCAGGTTACCCGGAATTCTGAGCAGGGAAGCCTTGAAGGCTGCGGTAACAAACCAGGGCAGATACAGCATGTCGGAGCTGAACGCGATGTTCCCACCGATTGAGGTGTCCAGCTCGAGGAGGTCAGCAAGTCCTGCCCTCATGGCGAAGTTCACCGGTATGCGCACAATGGGCTCGTCTGCGCCGCTGCTCGCATGGACCAGAATCCCGGAAGACACCTGGAACTTTCCGCTTGGTAGTATCTCCGGCGTGGGGGCGTAGAGCAGTCCGGCGCTGCCGCTCCAAAGGCTGCGAAAGCGGGGCGCCATCGAGCTGTCGATTTTTAAGTTGATCTCCGCAGATTTCCGCTTCTCACCTCGCGTCCCTTCGGCTTGAATACGCACGGTATAGGTGCCGTCGGGAACTGGCACTCCCTGCTGGTCACGGCCGTCCCAGTTAAAACCCTGCTCCCCGGTGGTAAAGGTGCTAAAACTGTGAGACATTACGATCCGATTCCGGGAGTCGACAATCACAGCCCGGCCGGAACCGGGGCCGCTAACCCGAAAGCGGATCCGAACGCTTCCCAACAGACCCGAATTGCGGGGATGGAATGCCGGCTTGTCGGCCTCCAGGTTCGAGATGGTGAAGTCCGTCTCCTTCAAATCAATCGGCAGCACGGTCGTTCTCCCCTCTTGGATATCCACTGCAATGCTTCCCTCTTGAAATCCGAAGGCCCGGATGCGGAAGGATTGTGAGCCCACGGCGAGCTCGTACCGCCTGCCGACGGGAGACCAGGATGAGCCGAATTTGATCTCCGCGTGCGGTGGGACATCCACAAACTGCAAGAATCCGGAGATCCGGTCCACAGCAAAGTGGAAAGAGGCTGTGGCTCCGGAGTATTCGATCCACACTTTTTTGCTGTAGTAGCCATTTATGCTCAGAGTGAGCTCATGTCGACCGATCAGCTTGAGTCGAGTGGAGCCCTCGAGTAACAGGGGCGTGGTCCCCAAATATTTGTCGCCGAGGTAAACGCGGACACCCCACGGAGTAGTGGTGATCATCAAGCCTGTGGTGCGGCTTGTCGGGCGTGTAGTTCCTTCCTTCTCACGTTCCCTTCGCACACGCACCTCAATTTCGTGGTGATCAGCGTCGTCTTTGTCGTATTTGTCGTAGAAATCGTGGTAATAGTCTTCGGTCGGCCAGGTCTCTTTATCCTCCTTAGGATTCCGTACCTTGCTGTCCTTCCGTTCCCGTTCTGCCGACTTCTCCAGAAGGGATCCTTTGGACGTGGAGCAGGCCAGCAAGCCCCACAGGAGGAGCACGCCCAAAATAAGAACAACCACTTTCTTCATACTTTCAAGTGTAGTGCATCAACGCGGATTTGCCAAAAAATGTGCCAAATTCTAGATGGCCATATATGCTATCTATGATGAATTTGGGACGATCCCGCGTAAAACCCTTTGAAATCGGGTCATATATGCTCCATATGTACGAGGACATGGCCTTCTAAGCTGTGGGTCGCAGGGCGGTTCGTGAAAACGGCAAGTACGGGCACATCGAATAAGGCAGAGGTCCGGCGAGTCGCCGAGGAAATGCTGAAACGTGGGGTGGTGGCGCAGAACTCATCAAGCATTTGGTGTTTCTGCCGGCGAGTGGCGAGACTGTAGCGTTGAGTGTAAGCACGACTCAAGTGATGGCGTATAAGCATGGGAACCCTCATCGATATCCCCCTGCCTTCCAGC
>CAZPQC010000173.1:0-7236 GCA_964588525.1 uncultured Spirochaetaceae bacterium | reverse complement strand
CCCAGATACTTCATGCTCATGGCGCTGCACTCGATGTGCCAGCCCGGATAGCCCCTCCCCCAGGGAGAATCCCAGAGCATGGATTGATGCTCGAACTTCGAGCGCGTAAACCAGAGCACGAAATCGTGGGGATTCCTCTTGTTCGGATCCACGGCAATTCGAGCCCCGGCCTTCAGATCCTCCCGGCTCTGATGGGTGAGCCTGCCGTAGTCCGGCGCCTTGGCCACGTCGAAGTAGAGATTGCCCCCCGCCTGATAGGTAAAACCCGCCGTTTCGATACGGCGGATCAGCTCGATCATATCCTGGATATGCTCGGTGGCCCGGCAGGTGATGTCCGGCATGGTTATATTGAGGGCTTCCAGGTCGTTGAAAAAAGCCTCTTTGTACAGCTCGGCAATTTCCCAGACGCTCTTGCGCTGCTCCCGGGCTCCCTTGAGCATCTTGTCCTCCCCCTCATCGGCATCGTCGGTCAGGTGGCCCACATCGGTGATGTTCATCACATGCCTGACCTGGTAGCCGAAGAACCGCAGGGTGCGCACCAGAAGATCCTCGAAGATGTAGGTGCGCAGATTGCCGATGTGGGCGTACTGGTACACGGTAGGCCCGCAGGTGTACAGCCTTACCTTGCCTTCCTCTATGGGTTCGAGGTCTCTTTTTTCTCGGCTCAAGCTGTCGAACAGCTGAAGTGGGAGCGGCAAGCAATCCTCCTTTCTCGGGACGAGAACGCTGTAGATTATTTCATGGTTTGTATATAGACTCTGCCTGTGAGAAACGTAGGGAAAATCCGGAAAAAAATCAACCTACCCTGCCCCGTTTCCTACGATGAGCCGATGAGCCGACACACCAGTTTCCGCATCGGCGGCCCTGCAGGCCTGTACGTCAAACCGCAAAGTGAGGAGCAGGCGGCTCAGGTCTTCGAGCTGCTCGGCAATCAGAATATTCCTACGTTTATCCTGGGGGCGGGGGCTAATATATTGGTTTCGGATCTGGGAATCCGGGCAGCGGTGATCGATATGCGCGGCGTGCAGGGGTGCACCGTGTCCCGGGGGGATCGGGGGACTGTTTTGGAGGCGCTGGCAGGCACTCCGATCAGTGATGCCAGCGCCCTGGCTCTGGAGCACGGTCTTTCGGGTCTGGAGTTCATCTATTCCATGCCGGGCAGCGTAGGCGGCTCGGTGTGGATGAACGCACGCTGCTACGGCCGTTCGATCTCGGATGTGCTCCTGCGGGTGCGCTACGTCGAGCAGTCGGGACGAGTGGCCACGCTGGACGTGGAGCCGGAGCAGTTCAGCTATAAAAGCTCTCCCTTCCAGGACTCCCGATGCCTGATTCTGGGGGCAACCTTCGCTCTGGAACCCGGGGATCCGCAGGAGATGAGCGAGCGCATGGAATCGATCAAACAGGATAGGGAACGGAAGGGACACTTTCTCTATCCCTGTGCGGGCAGCATCTTCAAAAACAACAGAGACTTCGGCAATCCGACGGGAAAGCTCATCGACTCCCTCGGACTGAAAGGCAGATGCGTCGGCCGGGCCTGCGTTTCCAAGCTGCACGGCAACATCATCGTGAATACCGGAGCCGCGAGTGCGGAAGAGGTATTCCAACTGATCCGCCTGCTGGAAGCCGAGGTGCGCGGGGCGTACGGGTTCCAGCTGGAGAGGGAGATCCTGCTGATCGGGCAGTGGCAGGAGGAGGCAACATGACGGGATTCTTGGACAATCTGCGGGCGTATCTGAAAGATCTCAAGGATCAGGAGCTGAAGAAGGTCGTGGCGGAGATCCCGATCAACGAGCTCATCGAGATTTGGGATGATCTGGACGAGGACGAGGAGCTCAAGCTCTTCCGTATCCTGGATTTGGAACGCAAGGTCGATCTGATGGATACCCTTCCCATCTCCAAGCAGGAGCTGTTGATCCGCTCCCTCACCAGCGACCACGCCAAAGCCCTGCTGGCCGAGATGGACCCGGACGACCTTGCCGACTTCATCCAATCGGTCTCCTCGGAGGTACGGGAATCGGTCTGGAATGCCCTGGAAGATGATGCCAAGGAAGAGGCTCTGTTCCTCCTGAAGTACGACTACGACGACGCGGCCGGTCTGATGACCACCCGCTATCTGGCAATCCGGCCCAACCTCAAGGTCGCCCAGGCACTGGCCTGGGTGCGCAAGAACATGCAGGACGTGGAAACCGTTTACTACATCTATGTATTGGATCCCCTCAAACGCCTGATCGGGGTGGTCTCCCTCAAGGATCTGCTGGCTGGGGAGGATGACGATCTGGTCCAGAATGTGATGGTAAAAGAGGTGATCACCGTGTTTCAGGACACCGACCAGGAGGAGGTGGCCAAGATCCTCGAAACCTACGACCTCCTGGCTCTGCCGGTCGTGGATCATTACCACCGGTTACTGGGTATCGTCACCTTCGACGATATCATCGACGTCATCCGGGAGGAGCAGACCGAGGATATCTACAAGATGAGCGCGGTATCCACCAGCCGGGCGACCTACCTGGAGAGCTCCGTGTTCGCCCTGATGCGCCGGCGCATTCCCTGGCTGATCATCCTGCTGCTGGCAGCGACCATCACCACCAACGTCATCGCCGGCTACCGCCACGTTCTGGAAGCGGCGGTGGTACTGGCCTTCTTTATACCGATCGTCACCGGGACGGGGGGCAACTCCGGCACTCAGTCGGCCACTCTGATGATCCGCGGCCTGGCGACCGGGGAGCTGCGTTTCCAGGACACCTGGCGGATCATCGGCAAGGAGATCCTGGTTGGCATGCTGATCGGGGTGTGCCTGGGCATCCTGACCGTGATTCGGGCCATGCTTCTGCCCCCGCAGGTATACCTCAATGAGGCCCTGGCCGTAGGTACGGCCATGTGCTTCGTGGTTATCGTCGCCACCCTGGTCGGTGCGCTGGCACCGCTGATCATCTCCCGGCTCGGTCTCGATCCGGCGGTTATGGCCGGTCCCCTGATGGCCACCCTGATCGATGTCTCGGGTCTGACCATCTACTTTGAAACTGCCAAGCTCCTGCTACGGGTGATGTAGCGTGATCCTGGTTGTCGGCCACAATCCGGACTGGAAGAAGATCTACAGGATCTCCAGGATGGAGGTGGGCCGCGTGAATCGCCTGCAAGCCGCGGAGTTTTTTCCGGCCGGGAAGGGAGCCAATACGGCCCGGGTCCTGCTCGGTTTGGGAGAGAAGGTGCTGCTGCTGAGCTACTTCGGGGGTGGCAATGGGGAGCGCTTCCTCAAGGCCATCGCCTCCGAAGGGATGTCCCACCGCTACATCCGAACCCGGGGGGAAACCCGGACCTGTACTACCATCCTGGAGGCGGAGGGCCTCACCACCGAGCTCATCGAACCGGCCGCACCCCTTGAACCGGCAGAGACCGAGCGCTTCGAGCGATTGTTCCGCAGGAGCATTACCAAGGCCCGGCTGCTGATCATCGCCGGGACCTCCCTGCCCGGCTCCCCGGAGGATTGCTACCGGGGCTATATCGAACAGGCGAAAAAGCGCAGGATTCCCACGATCCTGGACTCCTATAGAACCCACGGCCGGATCGCCCTGGATGCCCGCCCGGAGATCCTGAAAATAAATCTCTTCGAGCTGGAGAGCCTGACCGGGAAGACGCTGGCGGATCCGGGAAAGCGCAAATCCGCCCTGCGGGAAGTTCGCGATGCGTTCAGCCTGCACTGGATCATCATCACCAGGGGCGCCGATGGGGTAGAAGGATTCGACGGGCAGAGTTACCTCCGTGCAGCCGCACCCGAGATCCAGGTTCAGAACCCGATCGGAAGCGGCGACGCGGTAACCGCCGGTATCGCCCATACACTGCTTCGCGGGCAGTCCCTGGAGCAGGCGCTGCGCCGGGGCACGGCTCTGGGAACGGCCAACTGCCTGAACCTCTACCCGGGACGCATCGAGCCCTCGGCCTACCAGGAGATCCTGGATCGGGTAGATCTCCGGGCGTTCTGAGCACTCACCGGATTTGCTGCGACCGTGACGTCCGCCGGGTTTGCCGCGGGGATTAGCGCCGGGACTGGCGGCGCGATTTTGCCTCCCAACCCACCCGGAGGGTGAACAGCTGCAGCCAATCCTCCGCCTGCCAGCCCCTGCTCCCGGTATCCAGCGGCAGAACGTCCCTGGTCGCCAGGCGGGCGTAGATCCGTTTTCCGTCTCCGATCGCCTCGATCTCTGCGGACAGGCGTAAACCGGATATCCCGCCGTGCTGGTACCCGGCCTCCAACCTTGTTTGTCCCCAAGGGGGATCGTGAGCAATCGAAAGGCAAATCTGTCCGAGCCGTCCGCTTTCCGAGTTCCAGCTCTCCTCCGACACCAGCTCGAACCGCCAAAGCCGCCAGTCCAGGGTTGTCCCGCCTTCCAGGGAGAGCTCTTTCCCTTTCGTGCCGCTGGTGGACCACAGCAGATCCAGCGATGCGTCCTCTTCGATGCTCAAAGTGCATCCCCGGCCGAGCGGTCGGCTGATCCCGATACCGGCGGTGAGCCGGTCCCGGCTTTCGCGAAAGGCCGCCGGCAGAACGGGCAGGCGGCCGATCTCCTTCCGGCAGGCGGCGGACAGATGCACCGTTCCAAAATCCCTTTTCCCCCGCGCTGCGGCCATCCATTGCACCTCGCCGACATCTCCCTCCGGGGTGAAGTATCCGCCCGAACAATGGCCGAGCAACAGGTCGAGCTCGCCGCCCGAGCCTGTCCAGCTGATCTGCAGCGTACCCAGAGTTCCCGGGGCTGCCCGCTGCCCTCCGGAACCAGCGGCAACCAGATGCAGGCGCAGCCGGGCGAAGTCCCAGGTCAGGGATCCGGCCAGATGACTGATCGGACCACCGGGAAAGGCGGGGTCTCCGGCATACCAGGATCCGTCCGGATCAGCCTCCAGCTGCCCGGCAGGAGAGGAGAGCAGCCCTACAAACGCAACCTCGACTCTCGGCCCTATGGGGACCGCTACCGAGCTTCCCAGCTGAACCCCCACCGTCTCCCTGTACAGGCCGAACAGATTCCAATGCCCGGGAATGACGCCCAGCTGCATGCCCCTTCTGCCTGCCACATCCAAGGCGATGTCCAGGGAGAGATCGGCGGGATCTGTAAACACGTCACTTCCCGGCCCGTGGGCCAGGGGATTGTACAGCTGAGCAAGAACTCCCCGTGGGGATACCGGGCCGGCGGTGACCAGAGGGCCGTCGATTCCCAAGGCCCACTTCTCCGGCTGCAGGAGCGCATCGGAGCCCCCCCGGTCGGAACCCCGCCAGTAGGAACCCCGCCGGTTTTCCACGTACATCAAGCGGCGCGGGCCATAGGGGCTTGCAGGAAAATCGATCAGAAGGCGGGATCTCATGACCCGCAGATCCTCCAGTTCGGTCCGCAGGGTCGCGGCAGGTGCGTCGCAGCTGCCGTGACACGGGTTCAGCAGGAGCCAAACGAGGAGGAGCAGAGGAATATGGAGGTTCCACGGGATTGACTCGCTCACGGCCATAGAATTGCAAACGCCGTGCCAGAAGATTCCGAGCGGTTGATCGGGGAAGGGAGGCCCAGTTTACAAATATTTACATTTCAGCTGCGTTCAGTTACGTGCGGATTTCAGCCCCTCCAGAAAGCCTGCTGCAGACCCTCAGAGAAGCGCGAAAATTTGAATAACTTTAAACTTTGCCATTTTCCTGAGGGTTTTCACCCCGCCCCAGAAAACGAGTCGAGAACCCTCAGATTTTGCCGCTTTCCTGAGGGTTCGGGGACAATCGATAAGATTGACAGAGCCGGATGCGATCTTTATAGTGCAGCCGAAACCCCACGGAGGAAACCACGTCATGGACATCCTGACGCTGAACTGCGGAAGCTCATCTTTGAAATATCAACTGTACGATTGGGACAACCGGCAGGTCCTGGCCAAGGGAATCGTGGAGCGGGTCACCGTAGGCGATTCGTTCATCGAGCACTACGCCCGGGGCAAGGGGACCGTCAAAAAGGAGAAGGACTGCCCCAACCACAAGGTAGCCCTCGAGTTGATCCTGGAGATGCTGACCGACCCCGAAGCCGGGGCGATCCCGGACCTCAAGGAGATCAAGGCCGTGGGACACCGGGTCGTGCACGGCGGAGAGAAGTTCGCCCAGTCGGTGATCATCGACCGGGAAGCTTTGGAAACCTTCAAAGCCCTGGCCGATCTGGCACCCCTGCACAACCCGCCGAACATCACCGGAATCGAGGCGGCGCGGGAAGTGCTGCCCGAAGTACCGCACTGCGCGGTCATGGACACCGCCTGGCACCAGACCATGCCCCCTCACGCCTACATCTACGCCCTGCCCTACGGATGGTACGAGAAATACGGCGTACGGCGCTACGGTTTTCACGGCACCTCCTTCCTCTACGTCGCCAAACGCGCAGCGGTGCTGCTGGGCAAAGATCCCTTCGCCTGCAACCTCATCCTCCTCCACATCGGCAACGGCGCCAGTGCCAATGCCGTGCAGGGTGGTATATCCGCGGACACCTCCATGGGCCTGACCCCGCTGGAAGGGCTGGTTATGGGGACCCGGGCCGGGGATCACGACCCGGCCATCGGCTACTACATCATGGATAAGGAAGATCTGGCTCCAAAAGAGGTGGAGCAGATGCTCAACAAGAAGAGCGGGATCCTGGGCATCACCGAGATCTTCACGGACCGCCGGGATGTGGAAACCGCGGCCGCCAAGGGGGATAAAAGGGCCCAGCTGGCGATCCAGATCGAGTCCTACCGCCTGAAGAAATACATCGGCGCCTACTTCGCAGCCCTGGGACGGGTGGATGCCCTGGTTTTCACCGCCGGAGTCGGCGAGCGGAGCCCCACCATTCGGGAAAAAGCCGTGGCCGGATTGCAAGAGCTGGGCATCAAGATCGACCGACGGGCCAACCAGATCTCCCGAACCCGGAACGCCGAGACCCTGATCTCCACCCCCGATTCGCCGGTGAAGATCTTCGTCATTCCCACGGATGAAGAGCTGGTCATGACCGAGGACACCTATGGGTTGCTCCAGGGTACCTACAAGGTCCATACCCACTTCACCTACAGCTTCCAACAGCCGGAGTACCGCAACAAGGAGAGGGCCGAGGCTCTGACCGAGGAATTGAAGAAGAACCCGGAGCTCCCCGGCATCATTGCCGCTGCTCCTTCATAAGAAGCGGGCCTTCAGATCTATCTCTTTACAAGTCGTTTCCCCGGATCTATCATGTGATCCGAAAGTATGTTGCG
>CAZPQC010000172.1:0-7259 GCA_964588525.1 uncultured Spirochaetaceae bacterium | reverse complement strand
GATCCGATCAAGAGCGCGTAATCTTCGGATTTCAAGGCTGCGTACAGAAACAGGTAGCCCGACGCCAGAACCAGGAACATGATCCAGGCACGTCGCCAGGCGTCAAGCACGGCACTGGAATAGAAGGTGATCAGAGCTGTAGTGGCTGCGCTGGCCAGGAGGTAGGTCCAGTCGAAGCTGAGGTGTTCCGATACCGATACCAGCAGAAGGTAGAAAAGGCACACCGCCAGTCCCACCAACAGGTACTGAAAGGGGTGAATCCTGCGGCTGCCTGCGACTTCGAAGAGAAAGAAGATCAGGAAGGGCAGCAGCACGAAGAGGATCCCGTATTTCACGGAACGTAAGGTTTTCAGGTAGGTATCGACCGGAATCATCAGCTCCACACTGAAGACCGAATCGAGGAATGCGTAGCTTTCCACCTGGCCGCGAAGCCACCTCTGCCCGAAGCCGCGATTCAGCGACAGCACGTACCAGCTTGCATCGAATCCCTCCTCACCCACGCTTCGGTCGCTCGGAAGAAAGGCGCCGTCGAAGCTGGGACTGGGCCAGGTGGAGGAAAGCTGCACCCGGGTCGCGCCTCCGAGCGGCACAAAACCCAAAGACCGCCCGCCCTGCAGCTGTATATCGAAGGCGAAGGTGTGGCTGGTTCCTGCAGCGCCTTCGCTGGAAGCAGCACGTCGGGCACCTGGCCGTAGAGATATCCGATCCAGAGGCGCCCGAATCTCTCCGTTGAACAGTCCAACTTCCCCCTGATCGGCGGAGAAGGCAATCGCCTGGGAATCCCACTGCAGGGTCACCCGCTCCTGGAGGCCGCGCATGTCCGGAAGCTCCACAACCAGGGAGGCATCCTCCCAGAATATATCCTGATCGGCGATCCTCCAGTCATTGAAATCCGGCTCGCTGAAGGTCCCCCTGATCTGAAGGTCCGCGGTGTAAACCGTGACCTCGAAAATACCGCGATTGCGTTCATCCGTTTCTACCAATCCGGTGATCTGCAGGGTATCGGGAAGAAAGTAGGCTTGTTCGATGTATTCCTCGGTCTTGTCCTCCTCGCCCTTGACTCGCTTCAGGTACGGTACAACTACAACCGGACCGGCGATAATCTGCTCTCCCCCCCACTTTGCAATGACTTCCCCCTCCGCCTCCAGGCGGGTCATATCCCGTTCCTCGATTAGTGCCCGGATCATCTGGAGGGGAATCAGGAAGACGAGCAGCAGCACCCCGATCAGAATCATCTTGAACACGGTGCTCCAATTCCTGTTCTCCTGAATCGCACCCTTGAGTTTGTTCATTCGGATCCTCCTCGAAATTTGGTTTCGTTTCCGAGGCTATCCCGACAGGCGGTTGCCATAATGTCCTTTGCTGGAAAATTCTGTGAACAATTGTGGCAAAAATGTGGCCGCCGTGCTTCTGGAATGGCGTCTCAGGCTGTGGTACCATTCACTAGATGCAACCCGTGATCGAGCCCCTGGTCGCTCTGGTCGATGATGAGCGCAATATCCGTGAGCTGGTGAGCTACGCCCTGAAACAGGAAGGCTATCGGGTCGCTACCTATCAAAACGGAGCGGAAGCCTGGAGCGCTTTTCGTCAAACGCTACCTGATCTGGTGATTCTGGATATCATCATGCCCCGCATGGACGGATTGGAGCTGTGTCGCAAGATCCGCAGCGTCTCCGAGACACTTCCTCTGATATTCTTGAGCTCAAAGGACGAGGAGTTCGACAAGGTGCTGGGTCTGGAGCTGGGAGCGGACGATTATCTCTGCAAACCTTTCTCCACCCGAGAGCTTTTGACCCGGGTCAAAGTGCTGTTTCGCCGGCAAGCCTTGACCCTGGGGGATGAGAACAAAGCAGAGGGAACAACCCTCCGCTGCGGGTCGCTCGAGCTGGATCGAACACGTCACTCCGTGCGCTGGAACGGACAAAAGGTGCCGTTGACAGTCACGGAGTTTCGCATCCTCGAAGCGTTGATACGGCAACCCGGCTTCGCCAAAACCCGAGAGCAGCTCCTCGAAGAAGGTTATCCTTTCGACGAGTACATGAGCGACCGCAACGTCGACGGACACATCAAACGGATCCGGAAAAAAATCTCACAGCTGGATCCGCAGTTCGATGAAATCGAAACGATCTACGGTCTGGGCTATCGCTATCGAGCCGATTCGCAGGCATGATCAACAGAATCCTGAGCTTCTTTTCCCGCATCACCGTCCGCCTGCTCACCTTCAACCTGCTCATCGTCTTTCTCCCGATCGCGGGTCTGCTGTATCTCGACACCTATGAGCAGCAGCTGCTCCGCTCCCTGGAACACGCCCTGGTTCAACAGGGGCGGATCCTGGCCTCGGCCCTATCCGGGGAGGGTCCCCTGCAGGCCGACGGTGCCCGGAAAATTCTGCTCGAGTTGGAGCAGCGCCACGAAGCTCGCCTGCGGGTCGTGGATCCGGAGGGAAGGTTGCTTGCCGATTCCAGCCGCCTGGGACCGCGCTCGGAACAACCGTACTCGGAACATCCGGCTGATGGTTCCCGACCACCCGCGGGAAACGATCGGGACGCGGTACCCGCCGAACAACGGGTGTTGTACCGGATCGCTAGCTACCCGGTTCAGCTGTATCGACGTCTGTTCCGACCGCCGGAGCCGCCCCTGGAATCGGCGGAGTTCTATATCAATACGGATATCCTGACGGGCCCTGAAATCCGGGAAGCTCTAGGGGGACGATACGGCGCCATGACCCGCATCTCCACAGGCGGACAGCGATCGGTCACTCTGTACAGCGCCATTCCCGTTCGCAGCGGAGAATCGGTGGTTGGTGCGGTGCTGGTGTCCCAGTCCACCTATCGAATTCTCCGTGATCTGTACGAGCTGCGCCTGGAGATCTTCACGATCTTTCTCGTCTCCCTGGCCGCGGCGGTGGCCCTGAGCCTGCTGGCCTCAACGACGATCGCCTCTCCGGTGCGAAAGCTGCGTAGACAGGCGCGGGAAATCCTGGATCACCGTGGCCGACTTCGCGGACAGTTCCACTTCAACCGCCGCCGAGACGAAATCGGCGATCTGTCCCGCTCGCTTGAAGAGATGACCCGCAAACTCCGGGGACACATCGAGTTCGTCGAGTCCTTTGCCTCGGACATCTCCCATGAGTTCAGGAATCCCCTGGCCTCTATCCGATCAGCCGCAGAGATGATCCCTCAGACCGGCTCCGCCGAAGACCGTAATCGTTTCCTCTCGTTGATCCAGAAAGAGGTGGAGCGCATGCAGCATCTTCTAGGCGCGGTACGGGAGATTTCCCTTCTCGATGCTCAGCTGGAGGATGAAGCCCGTGCCCCGGTACAGGTCGCTCCGATCCTCGGGCAGGTGGTGGAAACCCGGAGGCTCCGGGGTGATTCTTCAATACCGGTGCAGCTGATCGCCAAATACGACTCATTCGTCGTCTCGATGGCTCCCGAACGGTTGACCCAGGTCATTGAAAATCTACTGGAAAACGCCTTGAGCTTCGCTTCGACAGAGGTGCGCATCGAGCTTTCCCGCACCCGGGGTTACGGAGTGATCAGCTTCGAAGATGACGGGCCGGGGATTCCGGATCAGCATCTGGAGAAGATCTTCGACAGGTTCTTCAGCTACCGCCCCGATCAATCGTCCGCGGGATCCGCCGGCTCTCCCGGCCATCACCTCGGGTTGGGCCTGGCCATCGTCAAAGCGATCGTTGAAGGCTACGGGGGTGCCGTGGAAGCGAGTAACGGATCCTTGAGCACCGGCCGGCTAAAAGGGGCCCATGTAGAAGTGCGCATGCCGATGGGAGGTGCGTAATCTGCCTGCGGGACTACACCCTAAAACCGATTCAACGACCAGGGTACGGCAATACGGGTGATATCATCGCGCCACAATAAAAAAGTAGTCTTTTTATAAAAATGGGCTACCAATAATATATAGAGAGACAAGAAAAGAACCCGAGCTCAGGCAATGATAGCACTCGACCCGGCTCCGAGCGTGCGGAGCATTATGAGGCGTGATCCGACCCGACTCCTTCAGATCGTGGAGGAGATATACTATATAAAGGACCTCGATACTCTTCTGGAGAAGGTGTTGTTCGAGGCGAGGAAATTCGTCAACGCCGAGGCCGGAACCATCTATTCGGCTGCAGGACGGTACCTGTACTTCAGCTACGTGCAGAACGATGCCCTGTTTCGGGAGGACCGGCCCAAGGATAAATACATCTACTCCAGTAAAAAGCTTCTCATAGATAAGAACTCCCTGGCAGGTTACGTCGCCGCCACGGGCGACGCACTGCTGGTCGACGACGTGTACGACATCTCCAGCAATGTCACCTACCATTTCAACCCGGATTTCGACAGAAAAACAGCCTACAAGACGGAGTCGATTCTGGTTGTTCCTCTGGAGACCACTGATCACCTGATCCTTGGAGTGCTGCAGCTCATCAATGCCAAGAATGAAAATGGCCTGATCATTCCCTTCTCCATGCAGGACCGGCTGTACATCACTGAGTTCGCCCGCAATGCGGCCAACGCCATAGAGAAAGCCAAGCTGTCCCGGGAGATGGTGCTGCGCATGGTGGAGTTGGCACAACTCCGCGATCCTTACGAAACCAGCCAGCATGCCAAGCGGGTCGGAGCCTCCTCGATCGAGCTGTACAAAGCCTGGGCTCTGGGTCACAGAATCGCAGACCGCAAGATCAAACACACGGTCGAGGTCCTGCGCAACGCAGCGATCCTACACGACGTGGGCAAGGTGGCGTTGAGCGATGTGATCCTTAAAAAGCCGGGGGGGCTGGGCAAGGACGAGATCATTCAGATGAAGTCCCACACGATTCACGGAGCCCGCCTGTTCAGATACGTCCATTCTCCCTGGGACCGCATGGCCGCGGAAGTCGCCCTCAACCACCACGAACGCTGGGACGGCCGTGGCTATCCGGGAAAGATCGACAACATCTTTGCCAGGGAGATCCGCTTCGGACCGGGCAAACGGGGAAAGGAGATTCCTCTGGAGGCCCGAATCGTTGCCCTGGCCGACGTCTACGACGCCCTGATGTCGAAACGGTCGTACAAAGACAGCTGGAAGGAAGAACAGGCGCTGCGCTACATCCGGGTCCAATCCGGAAGGCAGTTCGATCCGGAACTGGTAGCCATTTTCTTGCGCATCTATCGCGATACGATTCGGGCAATTCGACAGCGTTACGTCTAGCGGTTCTATCCCCTTCTCTTCCTGGCGCCGCGAAACAGCTCTCCCGATTCCAAAAGCTCGCACAACCGGCCGTAATCCATCTGTTCGGACTTCGCAGCCAGGGCGGAGAAGTCTGACCGGGCGCTGGGCGAAAAAAACAACCGGGGTTCCTCCCGGGGCCCCGCCTCGAGAATGACCAGGCGCCGGGCATGGCCCGCCAGTTCCAGATTCCCCTCATTGCCCGGGCCGATGGGAAAGCTGCAAAGAACCGTCAAATCCGCCTCCTCCACCAACGTATAGGCCTTCTCCAGGTCCTTGGTCGTAATGTGCGAAAACGCCCCGGTTACCAGGGAAGGAATCTCGAGGGTCTGCCACAGTTTCTGATCGGCATCGTATTCGTGGGCGATGCCTCCGGAGATCCGGTAGCCACGACGCACCAGCTCCCGGGTAAGGTTGATCGCGCTCCCTGCTCCCCCGATTATGTGTATCAGGGGCATCGGCTGGCGACCAGCCCGTGTGCGGGGTGCCACATCCACCACCAGAGCTCCCGTGGAGGTGTTGCGGGTCACCACGGTTTTGGTCTCATACACCGGATCGAGCCAATCGCTGCGCAGCACCTCCTCGGGCTTACCCTCCGTCGCCACCCTGCCCCTATGGAGGAGAATCAGACGGCTGCAATATTGGGAGGCGATATTCAGGTTGTGCACCGCAGCAACTACGGCCTTCTTCTCCCGGGTAAGCTCAAAAGCCATGGAGAAGAATTGATCCTGGTGTTTGATGTCCAGGTTTGAAGTCGGTTCATCCAGCAGAAGCAGCTCCGTTTCCTGAACCAGGATCTTGGCGAACAGGACCAGCTGCCGCTCGCCGCCGGAAAGCTCATTGAAATAGCGTTCTTCAAAACCTCTCAACCCCACGTAGGCCAGAGCTCGGCGGGCCTTCTCCAGGTCCGACTCGCTCTCACGCCGGAACCGGCCCAGGAAGGGATAGCGGCCCATCAGCAGGATATCGAGAACCGGATAGGGAAAGACCGTGGTCGTTTCCTGACTCAGATACGCTACCCGTCGTGCCCGCTCCCGGAGTCGAAATTCCTGAAGCCTCCGATCCTCCAGTAGAATCTCTCCACCCGTCGGAGGAAGTACCCCGATCAGCAGTCGCAGCAGGGTGGTTTTTCCCGCCCCATTGGGACCGACAAGGCCAACAAACTCACCCCGTTTCACGGAGATACTGATCCGATCGATAATCCGCTTTTCAGCCACGGAATAGGTAATCCCTCGCGTTTCGATCAGATTCTCAGTCATAACCGAAACCTCTCAAGCCTTTACGCTGGTAGCGAATGATCAGATAGAGGAAGTAAGGGCTTCCCAGTACGGCCGTGATGATTCCCACCCGGATCTCGAAAGGGGGAATCAAGATCCGCCCCAGGAGATCCGACATCAGAAGAAAGAGAGCTCCCCCGACGGCGGACACGGGCAGCAGCAGCCGGTGGTCCGGACCGATCAGCATGCGAAACAGGTGAGGAATCAGCAGACCGACAAATCCAATCGGACCGCTGATGGAGATGGCCAGCCCGGTAACGACCGCCGTAATGGCCAGGATGATCCTCTTGGTGCGCTCTACGTGCATTCCCAGGGAATGGGCGCTTTCCTCGCCCAGGGCAAACAGATTCAGCTCCCTGCTAAACAGAAACAGCACCGCCATGCCCGGAACAAGCAGCGGCAGAGGCAGCAGCACGTGCTTCCACATCCTGCCTTCCAGTCCGCCCATGGTCCAGAAGATGAACTGGCTGACTTCGTACTGCTGGGAAAACAGCAGGATCGCCGAGACCAAGCCATTGAACAGGGAGGAGATGGCCAATCCGGCCAGCACGACAAACAGAAGAGATGTTTTTCCCTTATAACTGGAGACCAGGTAGATAAGCGTGGCGGCGATCAAGGCACCAATGATGGCCAACAGGGGCAGAAAAAAGACATTCACCGCGAACAGGCCCGTGGTAACGGCGATCACCGCTCCCAGACTTGCTCCGGTGGACACTCCGAGGATATCCGGACTGGCCATGGGATTTCGAAAGAGCCCCTGCATGGCCACCCCTC
>CAZPQC010000171.1:0-7310 GCA_964588525.1 uncultured Spirochaetaceae bacterium | reverse complement strand
TCGTGGTTTGAGTCCGAAGTACGAAGGCTTTTTTATTATCCGGAGGTAAATGATGGCAAAATCTGCAGCTGCAGCCCAACAGGAAGATAAGCTTTTGAAGATCCGCCACTCCACGGCCCACGTTATGGCCGAGGCGGTTCTGGAGATGTTTCCCGGGACCAAGATCGCCATCGGCCCGGCGATCGAGGGGGGATTTTACTACGATTTCGACCTTCCCGAGCCGCTCAAGTCTGAAGATCTGGAAAAGATCGAGGAACGGATGCGGGAGATCATGGCCGGGAAGGTTCCGTTTTCCCGCCGGGTCGTGTCACGGGATGAGGCGGTGAAGATCTTTTCGGATCAGCCGTACAAGCTCGAGCTGATCCGCGAGCTGCCGGAGGAAGAGGAGATCTCCCTGTACAGCCAGGATACCTTCACCGATCTTTGCCGCGGTCCCCACGTGGAAAACACCGCGGAGCTTCATCCCGATGCTTTCAGGCTGCTGTCGATTGCCGGTGCTTACTGGCGGGGACACGAACGCAACCCCATGCTGACCCGTATCTACGGCACCGCCTGGGAGAGCCGCAGGGACCTGGAGGAGTACCTCAAACGGCAGGAGGAGATCGAGAAGCGGGATCATCGGCGCCTCGCGAAAGAGCTGGACCTGTACTCGACCCACGAGGAAGCCGGGGCGGGTCTGATCTACTGGCACCCCCGGGGAGCACTGATCCGCCACCTGGTCGAGGAGTACTGGAAGAAGGAGCACTTCAAGCACGGCTACGATTTGATCAACACCCCCCACATCGGCAAGTCCTGGCTCTGGGAGACCTCGGGGCACCTGGGTTTCTACAAGGAGAACATGTACGCACCGTTGAGCATCGATGAGACCGACTACTACCTCAAGCCGATGAACTGCCCCTTCCACATCATGATCTACAAGTCCTCCCTCCGTTCCTACCGGGAGCTGCCGCTGCGCTGGGCTGAGCTGGGCACCGTGTACCGCTACGAACGTTCTGGGGTGCTGCACGGTCTGCTGCGGGTGCGGGGCTTCACCCAGGACGACGCCCATATCTTCTGCACCCCGGAACAGATCGAGGAGGAGATCCACCGCACATTGCGTTTTTCCCTCGATATCTGGAAGGCCTTCGGCTTCAAAGACATAAAGGCCTACCTGGCCACCCGTCCCGGGGACAAGAGCGTGGGCGAACCCAAGCGCTGGGAACAGGCCACCCAGAGCCTCAAGAAGGCAATCGACAGGGAGGCCCTGGATTTTGTGCTCGATGAGGGGGGTGGAGCCTTCTACGGGCCGAAGATCGATCTGAAGGTCAAGGATTCCCTGGGCAGGGAGTGGCAGATGACCACGATCCAGTTCGACTTCAACATGCCCGAACGCTTCGATATGACCTATGCCGCCGCTGACGGCAGCCTGCAGCGGCCCTACATGGTGCACCGGGCGCTTCTCGGCTCCCTGGAGCGTTTCTTCGGGGTCCTGATCGAACACTACGGCGGTGCTTTCCCCGTGTGGCTGGCCCCGGTGCAGGCCGTGGTGATCCCCGTCGCCCCCGCCTTCAATTCGTACGCCGAGCAGGTGGCCGGACAGCTGCGCGAAAGGGATGTGCGGATTTCCACGGATCTCAGCGACCAGCGCATGAACGCCAAGATCCGCAGCGCCCAAAACCAGAAGATCCCCTATATGATCATCCTGGGGGACAAAGAACGAAGCAGCGGGAATATCTCGCTTCGGACTCGGGGAGGTGAGCAGTTCCAGGAGCTTTCTATTGAAAAGTTCCTCGCCATGCTCCATGATGGCTAGAGCATGATCGAACAGATCCTCAAGCGGGACGGGCGGATCGTCCCCTTCAACCGGGAAAAGATCACCTTCGCAGTGCTGCAGGCTGCCGTGGCGGTGGGCGGCCGGGACCGGGTCAAGGCGGAGAAGGTCACGGATGACGTTGTGCAGATGCTCGAACGTCGCCAGCGCGGAGACAGCATTCCCACCGTGGAAGAGGTGCAGGATCTGGTCGAGAAAGCCCTTATCGAACGGGGTCACGCCAAGACCGCAAAAGCCTATATCGTCTACAGATACGAACATGCCTTGAAGCGCTCAGGCCGCAAGAGCCTGACCTACTCGGCGGACAACATCCCGTATGAAAAGCTCTGGGAGGCACTGTCCTGGGCGGTGGATCACGACTGCGTGCGCCTGGGGCAGATCGCCGAGAGCATCCGGGAGCAGCAGTACGGGCGGCTGATCCGGGACTGTGAGGAGTTCTACGCCCAGGAGCTGAACCGGGCCGTAGACAAGCTGGGGGAACGTCTGGACACCGTGAAGATGGTGATCATCGCCGGACCCTCCTCTTCGGGAAAAACAACGACCACCATCAAGGTGGAACAGCAGCTGAAGCCCAAGGGGTACCGATTCGTTCCGATCAATGTCGACCATTTTTTTCTCGATCTCGCGGACCATCCCAAGGATCTTAGGGGGGATTATGATTTCGAAACACCCCAGGCCCTCGATATTCCGGCGATCAACCAAACCTTCAGCGCCCTGCTCCAGGGCCAACGGGTGGACGTGCCCTTCTACAACTTCAAAACGGGAAAGCGGGAGGGTACTTCGGGGCAGCTTCAGCTGGGGGAAGGGGATATCCTGCTGGTCGACTCGCTTCATGGATTGTATCCCGAGATGACCGAAGGGATCCCGGAGGAGCGGAAGTTCCGCCTCTATATCGAGACTCTCTCTCAGATCAAAGACCACAACAACCAGTTCGTTCGCTGGGCGGACATCCGGCTGCTGAGACGAATGGTGAGGGACATGTTGTTTCGCAACTACAGCCCGACCCAAACGATCCGTCACTGGCACTTCGTCCGCCGATCCGAGCTGCGCTACATCGTGCCGCGTCTGCGGGAGGCCGAGGTGATTGTCAACAGTTTTCTGCCCTACGAGATACCCATCATGAAGCACCGGGTGGGGAGCCTGTTTCCGGAATACTTAAGGGAGTTCAAGGAGGATCCGGACAGCGCCGATGCCTACGACAGGGCGCTGCGGATCCACCAGATTTTCGAGCAGGTGCCGGCCTGGGCGGAGGAGCAGATCGTACCCGGGGATTCTCTGCTGAGGGAGTTCATCGGCGGAAGCGACTACGAGTACTGAGAGGGCATGCCCGTCCCGAAGAAATTTTCCAAACTTAGAAAGGAATCCGTGCGTGAGCGAAAACAGCAAAAACAGTGCTGCCCTGCAGCGACTGAGAGAGATCGACCGGGAATACCGGCTTCTAAGTCACGCTGCGGCGGTCCTGCACTGGGACCAGGAGACCTACATGCCCGAGGCAGCCGTTCGGGATCGGGCCGAACAGCTGTCCCTCTTGAGCGGACTGATGCACGATCGCATCACCCAGCCCCAGATCGGGGAGCAGCTCACCGCCTTGGGCGTTGCTTTTGAGCAGGACCCGGTTCCCCGGATTCCGGAGACCTTTCGAGGGATCGAGCGAGCCTTCCTGCGTGAGCTCGCCCGGCAGTACCGTAGAAATTCCAAGATACCGCGGCGGGTCGTGACGGAGCTGGCCAGACAGACGGCGATCGGCCAACGGGTCTGGGTGGAGGCCCGCAAAGCCGCGCAGTTCAACAAGTTTTCCGGTCAGCTCGCCGTGATTCTTTCCCTGGTTCGGGAGGTCAGTTCCTGCCTGGGATTCGAGGATCATCCCTACGATCCCCTGCTCGACGAATTCGAACCCTGGCTGAAGACCGCCGAGGTCGGGGAGGTATTCGCGGGTCTGCGGGAGGGTTTGAAGCGACTGCTCGACAGGATCAACGGATCCGGGAAAACCGTGGACACCGAATACTTGAGCCGTACCTATGAGCTCGAGAAACAGAAATCCTTCGGTCTCAGGGTCCTCGAGGCCCTCGGCTTCGATTTCAAGCGGGGTCGACTGGACGAATCGGCGCATCCCTTTACCACGACCCTGGGAAGCGATGATGTGCGCATCACCACCCGCTACGACGACAGGTTCCTACCCTCAGCCATTTTCGGAACGATTCACGAGTGCGGCCACGGCCTGTACGAATTGGGATTCGATCCGAGCGTAAGGGGGACGCTTCTCGCCGAGGGTGCGTCCCTCGGCCTGCACGAGTCCCAGTCGCGGATGATGGAGAACATGATCGGTCGCAGCCTTCCCTTCTGGACCCATTTCTACCCGCCCTTGAAGAGGCTGTTTCCCGATTCTCTCGCAGATGTGGATCTTCGCCGTTTCTACGAGGGCGTCAACCGGGTAACGCCGTCCTTCATTCGCGTAGAGGCGGACGAGGTCACCTACAACCTGCATATTCTGCTGCGCTTCGAGCTGGAGAAGCAGCTGGTCAGCGGTGAGTTGGCCGTGGATGACCTTCCGGCGGCCTGGAACGCCAAGATGGAAGAGCTGCTCGGTCTGAAGCCTCCGGATGATGCCAAGGGGGTGCTTCAGGACATCCACTGGTCCGGAGGAACGTTCGGTTATTTTCCCACCTATTCCCTGGGAAATCTGTACGCAGCCCAGTTTTTCAGCACCCTGAAGGGGGATGTCCCTGATTGGTGCAAGCAGGTAGAACGCGGTCGGTTTCAGACAATCCTCGCCTGGCTCAAGGAAAACATCCATAAACACGCCAGGGTGTACCCCGCTCGGGAGCTCTGCACGCGGGTTACCGGGGAACCCCTGAATCCCCGCTACCTGCTCGAATATCTGGAGGAGAAGTTCGGCGACATCTATGGATTTTAGTATACTGGTGCTGCGCAGTCCCCATCTCTGGCTGGTTGTTTCCGGTTTCTTCTGTGGTGCGGCCTTGAACCGGGCCCTGCGCCCCGCGGCCCATCCCCGCTGGCGGGCGGCCGACCCGGAGCGGGCCAGGACGGCGAAGTGGATGTTCTTCACCCTCTATCTGTGCCTGGCGGTGGTTGCCGCTCTGGGGGCGGTTTTTGTACCGGGAGCGGAGCAGATCCTCGATCCGGGCCTGCTCTATCTTTTTTTAGGCAGCACGGGTTTTTTCTTTCTCGTTTTTCGCTTCAAGAAAACCATCGGGCTGCTGGCCGTGATCCTGGCCATAGCCCTGGCCGGGACCCTGATGCTGTTCCTGCAGAGTCTGAACGCTTTTACCGGAGAAACGGAGATCGCCCAGGTGCGCGTGCTGGATGTCCAGGATGGCCGCATGAAGTTGGAGATCCACCCGGCACACGGGGAGGGTGTTATCACCTGGCTGAACGGGTCCTATTTCGCCCCGGTGGTCAAGGTGGTGATCTTCGACGACTATGCGGTCTTTCTCGGTGCCAAAACCTGGTACCGCTTCGAGGGTATCACCTCCTTCGAGATGGTGAGAACCGACGCCGGCACGGAATTTCGCCAGCAGGACACCGGCTACTACTTCTCCTCCCCTCCGGGAATCACCTCGAAGCTGTGGGATCTCTATGAACGCTACGATTCCCGGATCCCCGGTGTGCGGACCGTGCAGGTGGATATGGATCTCAAACGGGTCCGAGACAAGCCGCGGGGCAGGGAGCTTTCGGTGTATTCTCTCCGTATCCAGAACGACGGAGGCCTGCAGATCATCGAGATCTACTGATCCCTCAATCCTCTTTATTCAGTTCTCGGATAGCCTTTCCAAATGATTTCCGCAGGGAGATCGCCTTCTCCAGCAGAGATGTCCCTACGATACTCGCAGCCAGGACTTCGAGAATCGTGATCACCGTGGGATGGCTCAATCCCGGAATCCGAAGATACTCGAGCAGCTCGATCCCATAGATTGCGAAAACCGCGAAAACCGAAGCTTTGCCGAGAAAGGATAATTTCAGGTATGAGTAGCCGCGGAGAAAGTACAGGGTAATGATGCCGATCGCCTGAAGCACGAGCCGTACGATAATGATGAGGAAGAGCCAGATCGGGATGAAATCGATGATCAGGTATACCCAGGATACGGCCAGGATCAAGATATAATCCCCTGCCGGATCGAGTATGCGCCCGATGCGGGTGGTTTGTTTGAGCGAGCGGGCCAGGAAACCGTCAAGCAGATCCGTCAAGAAGATGAAACCGAGAAGAGGGACAAGAACGACCGGCGCGTTTATCTCCGCAATGCTCAAAAAGAGAAAGACCAGGGTGGGAACGGAACAGATGCGGGCGAAGGATAGAAACAGAGGAAGGTTGATCCGTTTCAGGGTTCCGCCGGTTGCTTCCAGCCTGAACTCTTTGCCTACGATCAGAGAACCGAGGATGAGCAACCCGTGGTAGAGGCCGTTGAACAGGACATACACCGCGTATGTCCGCATATCGATATGGTAGAGAACCGCCACCATGCAGGCGTACAAGCAGTAAAAAAGCAGCAGAGGAATCACCGTGCAGATAGCGAGCGTGAGCAGGTGCTTCCTCGTTTCCCGGGTCTGCCGATCGCCCGCTTCCGGCCCGATCAGCGGTTTCACGTACCAGTACATCGAGCCCAGAGAAATCGCAACCATCAGGGAGAGCAGCGGCACGGCGACAGCCCGCAGCACGGAAAAGGATAGAAAATCCAGGTGATAACCGATGGACAGAGTCGTGATGATAGAGACTCCGGCGTTCTGGAACACGGTTTTCAGTTTCCCCGGGATCTTCGCCGCCGGATCCATCCGTCTCTTGATGTACAGCGGGCGTACCGCCGTATACATGGAAATTTCCCGGAGAAGGAAAAGAATCAGCAGGATCAGGGGCATGAGAGAGACCGAATAGAAGGACAGATACACGAAAAAGAAGAAGCTGAAGTCGCACAGCGGATCGATCCATTTGCCCGCCATCGTGACCAGGTTGTTTCGCCTGGCCAGGGTCCCATCCAGGTAATCCGTGATCATCCCCGCAATAACGATTCCAAGGCAGATAGCGGCGTTTGCCGGCGTGCCGCGACGAAACAGAAAAAAGAACAGGACACCCAGGAGGATTCGGGAGAGGGACAACAGGTTGGGGATATGTTTGCGGGGCTTTGGGGACCGGGTCTTTGAGGCATCACCCATGATCTGGCCTCAAATTGTAGGGTTGCCGATTCCCCTGGTCAAGGTCACGATTTGGGTCTCAAGGTCTTGATATTTTGGCCAGATATTAGTAATATTACGTTGGTCATGCGGCGAGGATGACCAGGTCGATTTTCGGCTCGCCGGAGTGATCTTTTTATAATACCGTCAAAGCTCAAATTTATTTTGCATTAGTACTTGACAGGGGATATTTGAGTGAAGTAAATTCGCCCTTGCGCCTCAGGGGTCTGACGGAAGTGGATTGATGGGGCGAGTGAAGAAGTTCTTTGAAAGCAGTGAAAGGCACTGCTGCCGGGAATACGGCCGCCGGGTAGGC
>CAZPQC010000170.1:1964-7338 GCA_964588525.1 uncultured Spirochaetaceae bacterium | reverse complement strand
GCCTCGCCGCAGCAGATGCGGCTGCAGTAGTTGTGATCCCCCTCCCGGGAGTCCACGCATTGGATCATGACCACGCTGTCCAGGCGCGACAGCAGCGGATGGTCATGGACCAGCATGGTCTCGAACTCCCGCTGGGTCACGATGTGGGGATCGGCTCCGTATCCGTAGCTCTTGGTGTGATGCTCCTCCGCCCCTGTGGCCACGATCACGGCGCCGTGCTCGACAACAGTCCCCTCCCGGGACAGGGTACTGCGGAAGTTGCCGATATAACCCTCCACCGAATCGAGGGTGCTGCCCAGGTACAGGTCGATCAGGGGATGCTCTCCGATCTTACGGATAAGTCCGTCGAGCAGGACCGGGACATTCTCGGTCTCCAGGGTGAAGCCCAGCTGTCGCAGATTCCCCCCCAGCTGCTGTTCCCTCTCCACCAGGGTCACGGGAAAGCCGTTGTCCGCCACGGCCAGGGCGGCGCTCATCCCGGCCAGTCCGCCGCCGATCACCAGGCAGCGGCTGTTCACCTCCGACTCGAGCTCCTCCAGGGGCTGGTGGAAGCGGGCCCTGGCCACGGCCATTCGTACCAGGTCGAAGGCCTTCTCCGTGGCGCCTTGCGGGTCCTCCCGGTGCACCCAGGAGCACTGGTCCCGGATGTTGGTCATCTGCAGCAGGTACTTGTTCAGTCCGGCCTTCTGCAAAGCGGCGCGGAACAGGTGCTCGTGGGTCCGGGGCGAGCAGGAGGCTACAACCAGGCGGCTCAAGGAAAGCTCCCCGATCTTGTCGATGATCAGCTGGATCGAGTCCTGGGAGCAGGCGAAGGTCAGCTCCTGGCTGAACACCACGTTGGAAAGAGCCGCCGCCCTCTCCGCCACGGCCGGGACATCCACCACCGAGGCGATATTCACGCCGCAGCGGCAGACGATCACGCCGACGCGCAGAGGTATGCCTTCCAGTGCGACCAGTGGGGCAGGCTGGGGAACCGCAGGGGTGGACGGGACCGCAGGAGCGCCGGAAAGCCGGTTGCCCGTTAACCGCGGTTTCCGCCGCCGGCTGCCCGTACTGCTATCACCGTTTCCGCCATCCTCTCCCCTTTCCAGCAGACCCCGGGCGGCCCTCGCCGCCGCCGCGCTGGCGGAAACTACGGTCTCCGGGATGTCCATGGGTCCGGTCAGGGTGCCGCAGACGTAGATCCTCTCGACGTTGGAGCTCACCGGGGCGAACTCCGAACTGGAAGCCGAGGAGAAATCGACGAACCCCCCGCCGCCCCGGCAGAAGCCGTAGGCATCGGTCTGCACGCCCATGCCGGCTAGCAGGGTGCGGACCGACGCCGGCACCCCGATCCCCACCGAAAGCACCACCAGGTCGAAGGTTTCGATCCCCACCGATCCCTCCGGGGTGATGGCGTGGATCGAGAGATTTCCCGTCTCCGGATCTTCGGTGACCTCGGAGACCCGGGATTTGACGTAGCGCACCCGGTATTCGTCCTTGGCCCGGTCCACGAACTTGTCGAAGTCCTTGCCGAAGGCCCTCAGGTCGATGTAGAAGATCGCGGCTTCGCTTTCCGGCAGATTCTCCCTGGTGATGATGGCATCCTTGGTGGCCTGCATGCAGCAGTAGGAGGAGCAGTAGCCGCGGTCCGCCGCGGCCGGGTCCCTGGAGCCTACGCACTGCAGGAAGGCCACGCGCCGGGGCTCTTTCCCGTCCGAGGGGCGAAGGATCCGCCCGTTCGTGGGACCGGAGGCGGAGAGCAGCCGCTCGTACTCGATGCTGGTGATCACATTGGCGTAGACCCCGTAGCCGAACTCGGGGCGGATTTGCGGGGTGTACTCCTCGCAGCCCGCAGCCAGGACGATGGAGTTGAAGGTTTCGGTTTCCAGGATATCCTTCTGCTGGAAATCGACGGCTCCGGCCGGACAGACCTTGGCGCAGTTGCCGCACTTTCCCTTGGTCAGGTACAGGCAGTGCTCGGCGTCGATGCGATAGACCGCGGGCACGGCCTGGGCGTAGGGGATGCCGATGCACTTGGTGCTGACGATCCCGCGGTTGAACTGATCGGGGATCTTCACCGGGCATTTCTCCGCGCACAGGCCGCAGGCCGTGCATCTATCCTCATCCACGTAGCGGGCCCGGCGGCGGATGACGACCCTGAAGCCGCCGTCTTTTTCCCCGTTGCCCTCCTTCCCGCCCCCGGCCTTCTCCGCCCCGATCTTCTTCACCTGCTCGACCGTGGAGTAGGCGCGCAGGCTGATATTGGGATGGGAGCCGAGCTCCACAAGCTTGGGCGAGAGGATACAGGTCGAGCAGTCGTTGGTGGGAAAGGTCTTGTCCAGCTGGGACATGCGGCCGCCGATCGAGGGCTTCTCCTCCACCAGGGTTACGGGGATCCCCATCTCGGCCAGGTCCAGGGAGGCCTGGACCCCGGCGATGCCGCCGCCTATCACCAGAACTCGTTTATCCATCGGCTCCATCGACGCTCCCGCAGATTCCCGCAGGTCCTCTGCTATTTTCCATCTTTGACCGGGGCTTGCTTTGCCTCGGCCTCCTTCTCGATCAGACTCTTCAGCAGCTTGCGACGGTGCTCCTGGGCCTTCCTGTCGATATCCTGGACGGCCCGCACGAAGGCAGGCTCCACGTAGCCCTGCTCCACGGCCAGCTTGCGCAGCACCCGCATGATCTCGGGATACTTCACCTCCTGGGGACAGCGCACCTGACAGCGGTAGCAGGTCAGGCAGTACCAGATGGACTTGGATCGCAGGACCTCCTCCTTCAACCCCAGCAGGATCATGTGGATGATCCTGCGCGGGCTGTAGCTCTCCTCCACCTCGGCAACCGGACAGGACAGTGTACAGCTCCCGCAGGCGAAGCAGCGTTTCAGGTTCTCTCCCCCCGGCTGGGCCGCCACCTCTTCCTTGAAGCTGAAATCCACCAGGGCGGCCGCATCTTTGGTCTTGCTCATCGCTTGATATCCTCCACTTGGGGAAGCTCCTCCTCCTTGAAGGTCGTCACCGGCAGCTCTTCCTCCAGGCTCCTCCCGGGCACGTAGTCGAACAGAGCCTGCACGTGGCGCCCCACCCGGCTGTAGATCCTGCCCAGGGGGATGTCCATGGGGCAGGCCTGTTCGCAGAGCCCGCAGGCCACGCAGGAGGAGGCCATGTGGTTCATCTTGGTCAGGTGGTAGAGCACCGTGTCCACGGGCATCTTGATCTGACCCTTCTTCTGAGCCCGGCGCAGGTAGCGCTCGGAGGAATAGCCCATCTTCGCAGGGATGAGCAGGCACTCCTTGCAGTAGCAGATCGGGCAGACCTCCCGGCAGTTGTAGCAGCGGATGCAGGCTTGAAGCTCGGACAGCAGCTCTACCTGATCCTGCTCCTGCGCTTTCAGGCGGCGGTCGCGCACCGCCTCGATCTGTTTGGTCCGCCCGGGTGCTTCGCGGATCTCCTCCAAACCTGCGGCGCCCTCCATCGCCTGAGCCAGCTGCTCGCCCTTCTCACTCGGCACGTTTACCAGAAGAGAATGATCTTCGGCGCCGATCCAGCAGAGGCTCAGGTCGGCGCTGTCCGCCGTAAAATGGGTGCAGAGCTGGCAGGCGCCGCGCAGGACGGCTTCCGGATCAGCTGCGGCCTCGGCTTTCCTCTCCTTCAGGTTGCCGAACTGCTCCAGGACTTCTCCGCGCACCTTATCCGCATCCCCGACCGCCTCAACCCGGTCGCGGTACTCCTTTACATCGTAGACCCCGGGACAGTCGTAGCCGATCAGGTACAGGGAATCCGGAAGGATCTGCTTGAGCTTGATCAGCTCGATCACGGCCCGAACCTCACAGGGGCGCAGCACCGCGGCGATCTTCCCCTCGTTCTGCTCCAACGGCTCTTTGGCCAGCTCCCGCACGGCGTGGGCGGCATTGATCATCTGGACCGGGGCCAGAGGATCAGCTCCATCGAGCTTTTCCCGATCCGCCACCAGGACCTGCGTGACCATGTTGTTCGCCGGGGTGTGCTTGGGTACCAGCACGGCTTTTACAGCACCGCTCTCCAGGAGGGTACCGAGAAATTTCCGGATGGCCTCGGGCACGTCCAAACCCTTCAGCTCTCCAACGCTAAAGCTACGGCTCATACGGCCCACTCCAGCTTCAGGGGATTGGGTCCCAGGGCTCGAATATGATCCACCATCTCCTGAACCGTTTCAGCGAAGTACGCCCCTTCACTGGCGCTGATCCAGCGCAGCCAGACCCGCTCCGGTTCCAGGCCGGCATCCTGGAGCACCGACTTGAGGATGGCCACCCGCCTGCGGGCCTTGAGGTTGCCGCTTATGTAGTGGCATTCCCCCGGATGGCAGCCCCCGATCAGCACGCCGTCCGCTCCCTCCAGCAGCACCTTGAGCACGTAGGTGGGGTCGAGGGAGCCGGAGCACATCATGCGGATGATGCGGATGTTGGGGGGGTACTGGATCCTCGAGGTTCCGGCCAGGTCGGCCCCGGCGTAGGTACACCAGTTGCAGAGAAATCCGATGATCCTGGGCTCGAAGGTGGAACGTTCCATTTACACAACCTCTTCCAGCATGTGATAGATCTGGGTCTTGGTGAAGCCTATCTGCAGGGTGGCTCCGTTCGGGCAGGCAGTAGCGCAGGCGCCGCAACCCTGGCAGAGCACCTCGATGATCTCGGCCTTGCCGCTGTCCTCATTGATCACCCGGGCCTCGTAGGGGCAGACCTCCACGCAGACGCCGCAGCCGGCGCAGATCCGCTCGTTGATCTGTACGGTCAGACCCGAAGAGTGGATCTGATCCTTGGATAGCAGGGTCACGGCCCGGGCCGCGGCCCCGGCTGCCTGGGAGATAGACTCCGGGATGGTTTTCGGTGAATGGGCGGCGCCGCACAGGTAGATTCCCTCCGTAGGAAAATCCAGGGGACGCAGCTTGACGTGGGCCTCCAACAGGAAGCCGTCCCGGTTCAGGGGCAGCTTAAGCATGGAGGCAATACTGCGATCGGCATCAGGTTCCATGCCCGCGCTCAAGACCAGCAGGTCCACTTCCAGCTGCTCCTGCCGGTCCAGCAGCAGGTTGCGGTAGCGGATCTGCAAGCCGCCGCCGTTGACGGCCTGGCGAGTACGCCACGCTCCGCGATGCACCTCGGGCTTGGTTTCCGGCTCGTAGCGCAGGAAGAGCACCCCCGCCTCCCGGGCCTTCTGATAGTACTCCTCTGAGAAACCGTAGGTACGAACATCCCTGTAGAAAACCGTGACCTGGGCCTCCGGATCGATCTCCTTGATCTTGAGGGCGTTTTTCACCGCAGTCTGGCAGCATACCCGGCTGCAGTAGGGCCTTTCCTCATCCCGGGAGCCCACGCACTGGATCATGGCGATCCGGTTTGGCGTCCGGGCCGGCT
>CAZPQC010000170.1:0-1864 GCA_964588525.1 uncultured Spirochaetaceae bacterium | reverse complement strand
TCTATCTCCTGATATTCCTCCCGACTGCCGGCCTCTGACCCGTTGCCCGATCCATTCCCCGATCGAGCGGCGATCGTGGTGGTGTAGTTGCCCACGTACCCCGACACACCCTGCACCACGGAATCCATGAACACTGTGATCAGGGGGTGCTTGTTCAGGCGCTCGATCAGCCCGGCCAGGAAGGCCTGTACGTCCCGGCCATCCAGCGTGTAGTGGAGGTTCCGCAGATTCCCGCCCAGCTGTTTTTCCCGCTCCACCAGAAAGGTCTCGAAGCCCTGGTCGGCCAGGGTCAGGGCGGCGGTGATTCCGGCCACCCCTCCGCCGATTACCAGGCCCCTCTTCAACACGGGAAAGCTGGAGCGCCGGAAGGGGCTCAGAAGCCGGGCACGGGAGACCCCCATGGCCACCAGCTCCTTGGCCTTTTCCGTGGCCCGGTCCTTCTCCCTGGAGTGCACCCAGGAGCATTGCTCCCGGATGCCGACAAACTCGAACATGAAGGGATTCAGCCCCACCTCCTTCAAGGTGTCCTGGAACAGGATTTCGTGTGTTCGGGGCGTGCAGGAGGCCACCACCACCCGATTGATCCCCCTCTCCTCCACGGCCGCCTTGATTTTCTCCTGGGTGTCCTGGGAGCAGGTGTAGAGATTGGCCTCCGCGTACACCACGCCGGGCAGCCCGGCGGCGTACTCCGCCACGGCGGGCACATCCACCACCGAGCCGATGTTTATGCCGCAGTGACAGACGAACACCCCCACCCGGCTCTCCCCGTCTTCCAGGGACAGCTCCGGCGGGTAGGTCTTGGCCGTTACCTGGGAGCCCCTCTGCTCCTTGAGCAGGGCCGAAGCATAGGCGGCGCAGGCGGAGGCCGTGGTCACCGATTCGGGGATGTTCCGGGGTGCCGAGGCCGATCCGCAGACGAAGATGCCCGGCACGTTGGTGTGCTCGGCCACCAGGCTGTCCCCGGACAGGAAGCCGTAGGGATTGAGCTGGATCCCGGCTATCCGGGACAGCTCCGGATTACCAAGTCCTGAGACCAGGCCGGTGGCCAGCACCACCAGCTGGTAGATCTCTTCCTGCACTCGATCCCGCTCGTCCACGTACTTCACCCGCAGATCGTGACTGCCGGGCACCTCCTCGATCCCGGACAGGCGGGCCCGCCTGAACTCGATGCCCTCCATGCCTTGAGCCCGTTCGTAGTAGGCGTCGAAGTCCTTGCCGTAGGCCCGGATATCCATGAAGTAGAGGTGGCACACCACGCCCGGGGCATGCTCCTGGGCGATGATCGCCTCCTTGATCGAGTACATGCAGCATACCGCGGAGCAGTAGGATTTGCCCTCCTGCCCCATCTGCCTGGAGCCGGCGCACAGCACCCAGGCCACCTTGTTCGGCTCGCTCTGATCCGAAGGACGGAGCACATGGCCTTCAAAGGGGCCGGAGGCGGACAGCACCCGCTCGAACTCCGTGCTGGTGATCACGTTCGGAAACTTCCGGTAGCCGTACTCGTCCAGACCCGAAGGGTCGAACTTGTCCGCTCCCGTGGCCAGGATAACGGCGCCGGCATCTAGCTCTACCGGTTGCTCGACCATCCGATGGTTGACGGCCTCCCGTCCGCAGGTGGGCACGCAGAGCATGCACTCCGAGCACACTCCGCAGTTCAGGCAGCGAAGCGCCTCCTCCCGGGCCGTCTGCTCGTCGAAGCCCAACTCGAAGCTCTCGAAACCCCGGATGCGCTTGTTGGGATCGAGGGTCGGCATAACCGCCCGGGCTTTCTTCACGAAGGGCCGGTTCGGTGTGCGCGCGATGCGCGGCGGAGCCCACTCCCGGTTCTCCCTCAAGTTAATCCCCTCCAGGTAGCGGCCGATCG
>CAZPQC010000169.1:2171-7435 GCA_964588525.1 uncultured Spirochaetaceae bacterium | reverse complement strand
CCTGCGCAGCGAGACCCTCTACTGGATCATCTCCTACATCGGGGTGGCCGTGTTCGTCGGTTTGACGGCCTACGACACCCAGATCATCAAGCGTTGGAGCGACCAGCAAGGCGACAGCCTGGCCGAGGCGGACTTTATGCGGCTGTCCATCCTCGGTGCACTGAAGCTGTATCTGGATTTTATCAACCTCTTCCTTTTCTTCTTGAGGATTTTCGGCAGAAGACGTTAGCCTTTAGCCGCGGATATTCCGTTCCCCGATCAGGGTGCGCTTGACTGCCGGGGTCAAAGCGTGCTAATCAGTACCATGGCAGGCAGCACTGCTTCATTTTCCGGAATAAACCAAAAAAAATCTCGGTGCTGAAAGCGCATCATTCGCCATGTCCGAAGAATCTTTGACCTACCGGAGCTCCGGTGTCGACGTGGAGGCGAATCTCCAGGCGAACCGACGGATCCAGGCTTCGACCCTGCGGACCTACAACGAGCGGGTGCTCACCCGGGGCGGGCTTTTCGGCGGAGCTATCGGGCTGAAGGATCTCCCGCAACGGCTCAAGAATCCGGTACTTGCGGGCCGGCTGAGCACGACTGGGGGGCGCGGTCCGGAGGGGACCAGCCGGGAGATCGCCCTGTCGTGCCGGTCCCGAGCTTCGGATTCTGAATTGCCCCTTGCCTTCCTGGACTATCTGGCGGCGGCCCGTCTGGATGCGGATCGAGCGGCGGACCTGGTGGAGATCTTTTCCAGGGAGTTCGAGATTCCGCCGAAGATACCCATCATCGGCGGGGAGACCGCCGAGATGCCCGATGTTTTCCTGGAGAAGAATTGGGAAGTGGTGGGCGCCCTGTTTACACTCAGCGAAGCGAAAGCGGCCCAAGCGGAAGCGGCCGAAGCGGAAGCAGCCGAAGCGGAAGCGGCCGAAGCCCCGTGCATCGATCTGCGCGGGCTTCTCGACCCGCAGCACGCGGCCCTGGTGTTCAGTATGGACGGGGTCGGAACCAAGACCAAGCTCGGGGTCATGGCCCGCCGGACCCCGGGGCTGGCCCTGGATATCATCCACCACTCCCTGGACGACATCCTCTGCCAGGGAGCCCGCGGAATCGGCCTGATGCTCTATGTCGGCTGCCGGCGCAGGGATGAACAGCTGATCGAGCCGCTGATCGCCGCCGCCCGGCAGTGCTGCCACGACAACGACCTGGTGCTTTTCGATTGCCTGGTGGCCGAGAAACCGTCCCTCTATCGTCCCGGGGAGATCGACGTCTGCGGGGCGATCGTCGGGGCGGTGGAGGCGGATCGGCTGATCCAGGGGGATGCGATTCGGCCGGGGGATCTGCTGATCGGCCTGGCTTCCTCCGGACTGCACACCAACGGATACTCCCTGGCCCGCAAGGCGCTGCTGGAGCGCGGCGCCCTGGGTCTGGATCAGCTGATCCCCGAGCTCGGCGGCACCCTGGGTGAAGTCCTGCTGGAGCCTCACCGGAATTACGCTCCGGCGGTTCTGCCCCTGCTGGCGGACCCGGAAACGGCGGCGGCGCTCAAAGGGATCGCCCACATCACCGGAGGCGGGCTTAAGGACAATATCGAGCGTATCCTGCCGGGCACGGTCCGTGCCGAAATCCTGCTGGACAGCTGGCAGCCGCCGCCGATCTTCGAGCTGATTCGCCGCTGCGGCAACATCCCCCGGCTGGATTCGGTGGGCAAGGGGATGTACGAAAGCTTCAACATGGGGATCGGACTGGTTCTGGTCGCGGCCCCGGATCAGGGCGAGCGGATCCTCGGCAGAATTCGGGACGGCGGAATTCCGGCTCTGGTGATCGGACGGGTGGTTGACCTGCCGCCCGAATCGTCGGCCCGGGAGCCGGCGGGCCGGAACGGGCGGGTGGTGCTGCTGTGAACGGCTGGCTCATCCAGGTGGCGCTGAAGCCGGGGATCGACGATCCCTTCGGTCTGGCCACGGCGAAGAAGATCCGGGATCATCTGGGGATCCCGGTGCGGCGGGTGGAGACCCGTGCGCTCTACCGGATCGAGGCGCAGCTGACCGAGAGCCAGATCTCGATGGCGGCCCGGGAGCTTTTTTGCGATCCGGTGATCCAACGGTACCGGGTGAACGGCAACCTGGAGGCCGGGCCTTTCGATCTTTCAGTCATTGTAAGCTTCCGGCCCGGAGTCACCGACAACGTCGGGCATACCGCGGCCCTTGCGCTCGGCGAGCTTGTCCGCAGGGAGCTGGCTGCAGAGGAGGGGGTGTTTACCTCCACCCAATACCTGCTCGAAGGGGTGGATCAGGATCAGGGGCGGCGCATCGCCCGGGAGCTTCTGGCCAATGACCTGATCGAAACCGTGTCGATCCAGACCTACGAGGAGTGGCTGGAACTGGGCCCCCGGGTCAGCTCTCCTCGGGTCCATGAGGCCCATGAGCCGGTCGTTGAAGAGATAGACCTGGAGGTGTCGGACGACCGATTGATGGAGATCAGCCGGCGGCGGATCCTGGCCTTGAACCTGGAGGAGATGCGGGCCATCCGGGAGCACTTTCGCCGGCCCGAGATCCGGGCCGAGCGGCGGGGGGTCGGCTTGACGGCGAATCCCACCGACGTGGAGCTGGAAGCCCTGGCCCAGACCTGGTCGGAGCACTGCCACCACAAGGTCTTCAACGGGGTGATCGAGTACCGGGACGGAAACGGCCGGCAGTTGACCATCGACTCCCTGTTCAAGAGCTACATACGCAAAGTCACCGAGGAGCTGGCCAGTCCCTGGCTTCTGAGCGTGTTCAGCGACAACGCAGGGGTGATCCGCTTCAACGATCGGCTCGCCCTGGTCTACAAGGTGGAAACCCACAACAGCCCCAGCGCTCTGGATCCCTACGGCGGCGCCATGACGGGTATCGTCGGGGTCAACCGGGATCCCTTCGGCACGGGACTCGGGGCCCACCTGATCGCCAACGTGTGGGGCTACTGTCTCGGCAATCCCGAGATGACCCCCGAGGAGATGCCCAGCGGCCTGCTCCATCCCCTCCGGATCCGTGACGGGGTGCACCGGGGCGTGATCGAGGGGGGAAACCAGAGCGGGATCCCCTATGCCCGCGGCTGGGAGCTGTTCGAGGATCGCTACCTGGGCAAGCCCCTGGTGTTTTGCGGCACCCTGGGGGAGATGCCCCTGTCGATCCGGGGGGTTCCTTCCACGGAAAAGCGGATTCTGCCGCGGGATGCGGTGGTCATGGTGGGCGGCCGGGTGGGCAAGGACGGCATCCACGGCGCCACCTTCAGTTCTGAGGAGCTGCACGCCTCGAGCCCGGTGCAGGCGGTTCAGATCGGGGATCCCATCACCCAGAAGCGGATGACCGACATGCTGCTGGAGGCCCGGGATCGCCTCCTGTATCGAACCCTCACCGACAACGGCGCCGGGGGCCTGAGCTCCTCGGTCGGGGAGATGGCCACCTTGAGCGGGGGATGCCGCATCGACCTGGCCCGGGTACCTCTCAAGTATCAGGGTCTGAATCCCTGGGAAATCCTGGTCTCCGAGGCCCAGGAGCGGATGACCCTGGCCGTGCCCCGGGAAAAACTGGCGGAGTACCAGGAGCTTTCGGAGCTGAGGGGGGTGGAGTCGACGGTTCTGGGCAGCTTCACGAACGACGGAAAGTTCCACGTCCGCCACGGCGACCGGACCGTTGCCTACCTGGATCTGGAGTTCCTGCATCACGGAGATCCCCCCTACCATCTGGAGGCGGTTTTCAACCCCAAGACCCGCGAGGAGCCCGCCGTTGAAATCGAGGATTTCGGTGCCTGCCTGGAGCAGATGCTGCGGCGCCTCAACATCTGCTCCGGGGAGGAGAAGGCCCGGCAGTACGATCATGAGGTCCAGGGGCGGAGCGTCATCAAACCGTTCGTAGGCCGGAGATTCGACGTGCCCAGCGATGCCGCGGTTCTGGTTGCCGAGTACGGCGCTCCCTCCGCCTTCGGCCGAATCGAGGGGATCGTGCTCAGCGAAGGAATCAATCCATTCTACTCGGATATCGACACCTACTGGATGGCCGCCTCCGCCCTGGATCTGGCCGTGCGGCGGCTGGTCAGCGTGGGCGGGGATCCGGGGTTCATCTCCGCCCTGGACAACTTCTGCTGGCCCAACGTGGTCAAGGAGAGCATGCCGGAGCGTTCCCACAAGCTGGCCCAGCTGGTCCGGGCCTGCCAGGGGCTGTACGATTTCTGCAAGGCCTACGGGGTGCCGCTGATCTCGGGCAAGGACAGCATGTCCAATGACTGCACCCTGACAGATCCGCCCATCTCCGTTCCTCCCACTTTGCTGGTCTCGGTCCTGGGCCGGCTCCCGGAGGTGAGCAGGGCCGTGACCCTGGATCTGAAAGAGCCGGGGGATCTGCTGTACGTTCTGGGGGAGACCGGAGAGGAGCTGGGCGGATCGGAGTTCTACCGCTACTACGGGGAGACCACCAGGGGCCGGGCCTACATCGGCAACGGCGTGCCCAGGGTGGATGCGGAAAAGGCGAGGGGGTTGTACGCAGCACTACACGCAGCCATGACGAAACGGCTGGTGCGCTCCTGCCACGCTCCGGCGATGGGGGGACTGGCCGTGGCTCTGCTTCGCAAGGCCTTCGCCGGGGAGCTCGGCCTGGAGGCGGACCTGGCCCTGGTTCCCGGGGATGCCGCCGCCGACGCCTCGCTGCTGTTCTCCGAATCCAACGGGCGCTTTGCGGTCACGGTTTCGCCGGAAAAGAGGCAGGCCTTCGAGGAGTCCATGGCTGCTCACCCCTTCGCCCGCATCGGTACGGTGACCGAGGAGAAGCGGCTGCGTATCCGCGGACGTGCGGGTGGGGTAATCCTGGATCGGGATCTGCCGGCTCTGAAAGCTGCCTGGAAGGAGCGGCTCCGTGGGCTCTGAGAAGCCGGATCGCTCCTTCAAACCAGGGGTGCTGATCATCACCGGGGACGGCTTGAACTGCGAACGGGAAACCGCCTGGGCCTTCGCCCTGGCCGGGGCGGACCCGCAGCTCGTCCATATCAGCGATATCCTGAGGCGCAACAGGAGACTGGAGGAATATGACGCTCTGGCCTTCATCGGCGGGTTTTCCAACGGCGACCACCTGGGGGCAGGAACCGTACAAGCCGCTCGCTTTCGCCATACCCTCCGGGATGACCTGCAGAGCTTCATCGGGCAACGCAAGCCGATCATCGGCATCTGCAACGGATTTCAGACCCTGGTGAAGATGGGCATCCTCCCCGGCATCCTGTTGGGCGGGCCGGGGGGATCGGGCACTATGCCG
>CAZPQC010000169.1:0-2071 GCA_964588525.1 uncultured Spirochaetaceae bacterium | reverse complement strand
GCCGGGGGGATCGGGCACTATGCCGGGGGCAAGGTCCGCCGCCGAAGCGCGCCAAGATCCCTGGAACCGAATAGCTACGATCATGATCAATGACTCGGGCAGGTTCGAGGACCGCTGGGTGCATCTGGCCGTCAATCCGGATTCTCCCTGCATCTGGACCCGCGGATTGAAGCGTCTGTTCCTGCCGGTGCGCCACGGAGAGGGGAAGTACTTCATGGCGGAGGAGGAACGTCTGGACGATCTGGAGGGGAACAACCAGGTGGTGGCCCGCTACGCCACTCCGGAAGGCGTGCCGGCCCAGGACTACCCGGCAAATCCCAACGGTTCCCAGCGGGCCATTGCCGCGGTCTGCGATGCGACCGGCCTGATCTTTGGGCTCATGCCCCATCCGGAAGGCTACATCTCTCCGTACAATCACCCCTCCTGGACCCGGGAGTCGGCGGGGGGCCGCTCCTTGCCTTCGGAGGGGGAGGGGCTGGCGATCTTTCGCAACGCCGTGACCCACCTGAGGGCCGAAGCCGGCCTGGGGCCGGGGAAACGGTCGGGAGAGGGGACGTGATGGCCGATGCGGGATCACACCGGGGTAGAATTCCGGCTGCAATCCTGATGAGCGGAACCGGGTCCAATGCCCGGAAACTGCTCGAGTACGTACCCCCCGGCCGGTCCGAACCCGACTACGAGATCCGCCTGATCGTTTCGGACAATCCAGGCTCCAACTACCGGCGGATCGCCGAGGATCACGGCGTGCCGGCCGAGCTCAACGACATCTATTCATTTTTCGGCGTTCCCCACCCGGAGCAGGGACTCGGCCAGGAGGATCGGGTAAAGCTCAAAGACTCGAGCCGGCGCGAGCGCTTCGACCGCCGTACAGACGGGATCCTGCGCAGGTACGGGGTGCGGCTGGTAGCCCTGGCCGGCTACGACTGGGTGATAGCGCCTTTTCTCTGCCGGAACTACATCGTGCTCAACGTGCATCCCGGCGATCTGCGGGTGCGGGATTCCCGCGGCCGGAGGCGCTACATCGGGCTGGGTTGGGTTCCCACGGCCAAGGCCACACTGGCCGGTGAGCGCTCGGTTCATTCCACCACCCACCTGGTCACGGCCGAGCTGGACGGCGGCCCTATTGCCCGGGTGTCCCGTGGGGTGCGGATCGATCTGCCCGCAGGGACTACGCCCGACAATATCCTGCCCGAGGGCGTCCAGCTTAGGGATGTGATTCGTGCCGTACGTACCGGGGACGACCCGGAACTGGCGTCGAGTTTGCTGGTGACCCACTCCAGAGCGGTGCAGGAGCGGCTCAAGCAGCTGGGCGACTGGATCGAGTTCCCCCGCACCCTGGACCGGGTCGCGGCGCTGATGCGCTCGGGCCGGCTTGCCGGACGGACGTACTCCGGAAATTCCAGCGGCAGCATCCTTCTGGACGGGGCGCCGGTAGAGGATCTGTTTTTGCAGGACGAAAAAACGGCGGAACAACAGTTGGAGGAGCAGTGATGGCAAGAGTGCTGGTTGTGGGCGGCGGCGGCAGAGAACACGCCCTGGCTACCTTTCTGGCACGGAGCGGGGAGGTCGAGGCCGTGCACACGGCGCCGGGGAACGCCGGAACACCGGGGAACGTGCCGATCGACGTGATGGCGGAAGGCGGGTTCGCCGAGCTGGCCGGATTCGCCCGGAAGCAGCGCATCGATCTGACTGTCGTAGGACCGGAGGCTCCGCTGTGCGCCGGATTGGTGGATGCCTTCCAGCGGGAGGGACTGGCGATCTTCGGTCCCTCACGAGCCGCCGCCGCCCTGGAGGCGGACAAGGCCTACGCCCGGGATTTCATGGCGCGCCATCAGATTCCCGGCCCGGGGTTCTCCGTGTTCGAGGAGCTTGCCGCTGCCAGGAAGCATGTGGAGGCGCTTGCCGAGGGACCGGTGGTGGTCAAGGCAGCCGGTCTTGCCGCGGGTAAGGGATCGATCGTCTGCGCGAACCGGAGGCAGGCCGTACTGGCCCTGGAACGGATGATGGGGGAGAAGGTGTTCGGCGCCGCCGGGGAAAAGGTGGTGATCGAGGAGTTCATGGAGGGCGAGGA
>CAZPQC010000168.1:0-7448 GCA_964588525.1 uncultured Spirochaetaceae bacterium | reverse complement strand
ACCGAGGGGAAGCTCCCCCGTCCGCGGGGAACGTACAGTCCCACCGACGGGATCGCACGGGTGCGCTCGCCGACAAAGACGCCGGGGCGGGCCTCGAGGAGCTCGAGGCCGCCGGGGCGCTGCTGCTCGTGGACGCGCCGTACGTTCTCCACGGCGAAGCGTATGGCCCGCTTCAAATCTTGGCCCAGGCTCTGTTCGGCCCCGCTGAACTCCTCTTCCGTGACACGCAGAGCTGTACCTTCGAGATCCACCTTGTCGAACTTTTGGCTGTAGCGGATCAAGGCGGCATCTCCGTCCCGCTCTACCGCATCGATAACCTCCCGGACCGTATCCATCACCTCCGGCGGGATGGAGGCCTCCACCCGCCGGCACAATCGCTCCCGTCGTTCTTCATCCAGCTTTGCCCAATCGTAAATATTGATTTTTAATTTCTCCATATCGACTCCTGTCGGGCTCCCGGTCCCCTCATGCTTCCAGAAAGAGGTGGCCGGAAGAATCCGCTGCTCCGGCTGGGCTGAAGTTGAGGCGGCTCCACTCGAAATAGTAGCGGGGGTTTTCGGAGCTCAGGTCGTTGTCCAGGCTGAAGTGACATATCGAGCAGTTCTCCACCGGCACGAGGGGCATCCAGCTGCGCTGGCCGAAGGTGGCCTTGATGATCCACTGCATGATCCCCGAGTGGGTAACGCACAGCAGGTTGCTCGCACCCCCCGTAAGCCGACTCCCGAGGTCCCTCCACAGGCGCTCGGCGCGGCCGAGCAGGTCGGCGATCCTCTCCGCCTCGGGAACCCCCTCCCAGCTCGAGCGCTGAAAACTTCGCCAGGCCCGGGGATGGCGCCGCCGGATTTGCTCCACGGTCAGCCCGGTGAAGATCCCCGTGTCCAGTTCATTCAGATCATCGTGGAGCTCCACCTCTTCCTTGCCCAGCACCCGCCGCACGACCTCGGCCGTCTGAACGGAGCGCTCGAGGGGGGAGCAGAGGATTGCGTCGATGCCTCGGCCGGTGAACCAGGGAGCCACGGCTTCGGACTGCCGCAGACCCCGCTCGGACAGGGCCAGATCGTGCCGCCCCTGGATGATGCGGGCGCTGTTTCCCTCGCTCTCGCCGTGGCGCAGGAAATATATATTGTAGCGGCCGTTCAGGGTTTTCAAATAGTCGATCATGTTTCGCTTGAGTACTGTACCCGATTCTCTTTCCGGGTACAATCGAGCGAGCCGGTGCCCGTGCCGGTTCCCGCTAACCCCTCCCTGCGGATCCGTCGATATTAGTAGTAGCCATGATTTACCTTATTTATGAGAAAACAGACCTGATCGCCGAAACAGACAGCCTGCAATTCGTAAAAGAGGTGGTCAAGTCCCGCCCGGGCTGCCTGATCAAAGAGATCGGCTCCGGAAAGGTCTACAAACCCAAGCTCACCCAGAAGCGCTGAGGCGGGCGACCGATCCTCGAGGGCATGATCTGTATCGTAGGCGCCCTGGCAGTCGATTTACTCATCCACAAGCATCGTTTCCTCAAAGGCACTTCCAATCCCGCCTCTATACGCTTCGCCCCCGGGGGTGTGGGCTACCGGATCTACTCCCACCTGGAGAGCCCGAAGATGCTGTTCACCGCCCTCGGTTCCGATGTGTTCGGCAAGTGGCTGATCGAGAACCTGGTCCAACCCCAATGGGTGAATCCGATTTTTCTTGATCAATACCCGACGGCCTGCTACTGTGCCTTGATGCAGTCCGGAGAGCTTCTCTACGGAGCGGCGGACATGGCCGTGATCGAGCAGGGCCTGAACTGGGAACGCCTACGGGCCCGACTTCCCGAGCTGGGAGCCAGGGATTACCTGGTACTGGAGGCGAACCTTGCCCCGGAGCTGGTTTGCAGCCTGATCCGCCATGCAGGAGCAAAAACACGGGTGGTGTTCGAAAGCGTATCCGTGGAGAAGCTCCTGCGCCATGCCGAGAACCTCAAGAGCCTGTACCTGCTGTCCGGCAATGAGGCTGAGTTTCGTGCTTTGGGTGAATGGTTTGCCGCCGGGCGAGCCGGTTCGGCCGGGAGCCGCGCTTCCGCCTCCGGCGGAAGTTCCGCTCCCCGCGGAGGCTCCGCATCAGGCCGTGCTTCCAGGTCCGACAGATGGGTGAAGGATTATCTGGCCGAGATGCGTATCGAGCAGCTGCTGGTGACCCGGGGCAGGCGCGGGGTGCACCTGTATCAGCGGGAATCCGGGGGTGGAGCGGGCAGCGGCACAGACGACGGGGGTTCAGGCAACCGGGGATCCCTGACCATCCCGCCGGGCCGGCTCATCGAAACGGCCGACACCACCGGAGCGGGGGACAGACTGATGAGCGCCTATCTGGAAGCTTTGGACCGGGAAGCAGATGCGGCCGATGCCCTGCGACGAGCCGTGGAGATCGTCGAGAAGGGCATAGAGGAGGGAACCCTGTGAAGGAGTACCTGAGCGTCCGTCAGGATGTGGCCGAAGCGATCCGGAAGCAGCGGCCGGTAATCGCCCTGGAGTCCACGATCATCGCCCATGGTCTTCCCCGTCCCAGGAACGTGAAGATCGCCCTGCAGGCCGAGGAGGAAGCCCGCAAATTGGGGGTCGTACCCGCCACCGTAGGGATTTTGGAGGGCAGGGTCGTAATCGGCCTGAATCCAGAGCAGATCGAGCTGCTGGGATCGGCGCAGGAGGTGCTGAAGGTCTCCCGAAAGGATTTCGCCTACGCTCTGGCCACGGGACGGGTTGGCGCTACCACGGTCTGCGCCACCATGATGGCCGCCCATCTGGCGGGAATTCAGGTATTCGCCACCGGCGGAATCGGCGGGGTCCACCGGGGGGCGGAGGAGAGCTTCGATATCTCGGCGGATCTGCTCGAGCTGTCCCGCACGCCGGTAATCGTGGTGTCCGCCGGAGCCAAATCCATCCTCGACCTTCGCAAGACCCTGGAGTTCCTGGAGACCCGGGGTGTGCCGGTTCTCGGGTACAAAACCTCCCTGTTTCCCGCCTTCTACAGCGCCGAGAGCGAGCTTTCCCTGGATCTGGCCGCGGACAGCCCGGAGCAGATCGCCGCCGTGTACCGCATGCAGCGACACCTGGGCTTCGAGCAGGGGATGCTGGTGGCCAACCCGGTTCCCAAGGAGCACGAGATTGCCCGGGAGACCATGGAGCAGTATTTGCGTACCGCCCTGTCGGATATGGCTACCGCCGGAGTCAGCGGCAAGCAGGTTACCCCCTTTCTCCTGTCCAGGGTGCTCGAACTGTCCGGCGGCAAATCGCTTGAGACCAATATCGAGCTGCTGCTCAACAACGTGCGCCTGGCCTGCGGGATAGCCGGAGCCCTGTTGTCCGGGAAATTCGTCAGCTGAAACGCCCCGTCGATCTATAGTCCTTGCTCAGTGTTTTTGAATATATCTGCTTAGTTGGCTGTCGAAGGTGACGATTTCGTTACCTCTTGATTTGTGATATGCAAAGAGCAGCGCGTCGATAAAATCGAGATTGCTGTCTGCGTAGGTTTTCATGGCTAGCGCACCTACCTCGGCGTCGTATGTTGAGATATTCGGATACTTCAACAGTGTCGTAATAGAATTGGATATTTCTTTTCTCGGCGCGGAGTAGACCTTTTCCAGAACGTAGACGATCTCGGCGAGAACCTCAAAGGGCAGGTGAACCGTGTCACCTTCGAGGATTTCTTTCGATCGAATGAACGGCTCGGGAATGTCTGCGAGAAGGTAGCGGAGTATGATATTGGCATCAACGATTTTCAAGCTTGTTCTTTAACGCCCGTTCCCAGGCGCTATCCTCCCGAGAAATCAGATCGGAGTTGGCGTAGCGCTTCAGCACACCCGCGATTTTTCTCACGGGTCGAATGATGACTCTGTCCCCCTCGATCTCGAACTCGATCACTTCAGAGTCCAAACGATCACGAATTTCTTTCGGAATAGTCACCTGACCTTTGGAAGTCACCTTCGCCGTCTTTCCCACTGTATCGCTCCTTACATTTCATTTTCTAATTACTTAAATTGAATGTAATGCAATAGTGAATAGTAATCAAGATGAAATCACATAAATAGGTACGTCAACAAATAAGAAACGGAGGGGTTGTTCTACCTTCTCCGTTAGATCGGAAGCACGCGGAAGCTCACAACACCCGCCGGATTCCCGGGACCTTTCTCAGCGTCAGGGTCAGTGCCCAGGGCAGGCAGACGCCGCTGACGGACAGCACGATCCACTTCAAGGCGGGATGAAGGGGCAGGGGTTGCATGGCGATGGCCAGGGGGATGATCACCATCCCGTGCATCAGGTAGATGCCGAAAGAAGCACCGGCAAAGGATGCACCGGCGCCGGTGGAGCGCCACTGTCTGCGGGCTACCAGTACGAGGGTGGTAATGAACAGAGAGGTGCCCACCGCGGCTTCCCACAGTGCATAGACCGCGGCCTGCCAGGTCATTCCACCCAGGAAGGGCTCGCCCTGGTTGGTCAGGGCCCCGCCCAGGATCATGACCGGGAGGTAGAGAACCATCCCGACCGCGGCGATCGGCAGCCAGAGAGCCAGGCGAAGATCCGCGATCCTCTCCAGCCACTTCTCCTCCCCCGCCTTGACCCCGGCTGCAAACAGGATGATGTACATGGGGAAGAAGCCGAGCTGGAGATTGTGGAGGGTCCAGCCTATGGGAAAGACCAGCCGGGCGGCGAAACCGAGGACGGCGGCTGCCAGGATGAAGATGAAAATCGCCGGGCGGCCCGGCAATCCCGGAGCAAAGAGCTTTCGACCCGGGGATCTGCGTGCGAGCCTGATGATCAGGTAGACCAGGGTGAACAGCAACAGAGCTTCGATGAACCACAGCGGTCCGGAGTTGCAGTAGTGGAAGTAGTGATGGAAGTCAACGGGTTCCCCCCTTCCCCAGTCTCCCAATGCAGCCAGGATGGGCATGACCAGGAAGTAGTACAGCAGGTAAGGGATGCCCAGCTTGATGAGTCGATCCAGGAGAAAACGAGCCGGCCCTTTCTTTGCCAGGGAGCGGGGCAGGAAGTAGGCGGAGATGAAGAAGAAGGCTCCCAGTACGAAGGATTGGGCGAAAGAATTGATACAGGTGGTGAGAACCTGCAACCAGAGCACCTCGTGAGCGTCTACGAAGTCCCAGCTGCCGATGGCGCCGTAGGTGATGCCCGTGTGGATGAGCACCACCAGAGTTGCCAGAAGACCCTTGTAGCGCGAGATGAACTCCACGCGGCCGCCGGCCGGGGCGGTGGAGAGACTCGCGGACTGGTCGGTCGAGCTTGATCTGCCTCTGGGGAACGGGGTCGCCATTCCGGCAAGGTTCTTCACCTGCGGTTGCAGTACTGCTTCGTTCATTTCTTCATCTCCTTTGTTCTGTGCACACGGCGAATCGAGTCCGCCAGCTCCTCCATGGCGATCCCCTTTTCCAGGAAACCATCCACGCCGGCGTCGAAAGCCCTCTGCCGTGCGTTTGCGCTTCCGTGCATGGTGAGCATCAGCACGCCGACTCCCGGATCGTGTTCCTTGATGCTTCTGGTAGCCGCCGTGCCGTCCAGCTCGGACATGCTCATGTCCATCAACACGATGTCCGGATCGAGCTCGGCGGCCAGCCGGATCGCCTCAGCACCGTCGGCAGCTTCTCCCAGGACTTCGAAGTCGTCGATCAGCCCCAGGATCGTGTCCAGGCTCTGGCGAACGTTTTTTTGGTCGTCTACGACAAGGATCTTGATCTTGTCCATTCCTGTTTCCTCCTCTGCCAGGTTTCCCAACCTGTCTATACAGCGAAATGTAGCCTTTCTGTGGTTCGGACACATCGGCCGGGAGCAGGATTTTTCGGATCGGTCTGCGGGAGGGGAGTCTAGGTCTGAAGTCCTAGGACCGGCGTCCGGGCCGCGGAGGCGGAACTTGCCGCGTAAACACCGGCACTATTTGTTTTCCACGAGTCCGTGTTTGTAGGCGTAGATCGCAGCCTGGGTTCGATCGGCCAGATTCAGCTTTCCCAGGATGTTGCTGATGTGGGTCTTCACGGTCTTCTCGCTGATGAACAGGACCTCCGCCAGCTCGGCATTGCTCATGCCCCGCGCCAGCAGACGCAGGACCTCCACCTCGCGGGGGGTAAGATCTTCATGGATTCCCTCGATCTTGGCCTTCGGATCTACGAACTGGTTCATCAGCTTCTTGGCGATATCCGGATGCAGCTGGGTTTTCCCTTCGGTCACGGCCCGGATGGCACTGGCCAGCTCAGCAGGAGCGATGTCTTTGAGCAGGTAGCCCGCGGCGCCGGAGCGGATGGCCGGGAACACCTTGTCGTCTTCGGTGAAGCTGGACAGCACGATGACCTTGGTGTCCGGATGGAGCTCGTTGATCTGTCGGGTGGCTTCGATCCCGTCCATCTCGGGCATCACCAGGTCCATCAGAACCACATCGGGTTTGAGGCGTCGAACCTGGGTGACCGCCTCGCCGCCGTTTTGCGCCTCCCCGACCACCTTGATGTCCTCCATCAAGCTGAGATAGGTCCGCAAGCCCTGCCGCACAACGCCGTGATCGTCGACTATGAGCACGCTGATCTTAGCCATCGACTTGATCCTTATCCGCCCGGACCACCTCGACGGTGATTCGTGTACCGTGGTCGGGACTGGAATCGATCTTCAGGGTTCCCCCGAGGCTTTCGATGCGCTCCCGCATGCTGGAAAGACCGATGCTTTCGGTATTCGTCTCGATCCGCTCCGGAGCGAAACCTCTGCCTCTGTCCTCGATCTGCAACAGGAGACGTTCCTTCCCGAAACGAGCTGTAACCGTGGCGCGGCCGGTTCGGGCGTGTTTCACCACGTTGTTCAATCCCTCCTGGACGATCCGATAGATCTGTTCGGCCTGCTCGTCGGACAGGTCCGGTTCCCCGGTCACGTTGAAGGTGGTGCTCAGACCGTGCTGCCGCTCCAGCAGGGTCAGCAGGCGGCGCAGCGCCGGGATCAGCCCCTGCTCGGCGATCGCCGTGGGACGCAGCTCGTGGATCAGGGCACGCATGGATGCCAGGGCGGATTCTGACAGCTCCTGGAGCCTCTCCAGCTGTTTTCCGGTTTGAGCCTGATCCCGTTCCAGAAGCAAACGGGCCGCTTCGGCGGTCAAGCGCATGCTGAAGATCGTCTGGGACACCGAGTCGTGGAGGTTGCGGGCCAGGCGGTTCCGGTCCTCCAGAACCGCCAGCTCCTCCGCCTGAGCCGTGTACAGCTGGAGCTGCCGGTGGGTGTCCTGAAGCTCGGAAAGCAACGCTTGAGTTTCCTGCTTCGATGACTCTGCATGGCTGATCAAGGCCAGCCAGGAACCGATCATGAAAACGGCCACGGTGGTTATCAGTACGAGCGGGACTCCCTCACTCAAGCCTCTGGTGTACAGCAACAGGGGGATGAACATCAGGGCGAAGGCACCGATCCAGCGAAAGGCGGTCTTGCTGGGCAGCACGAGGG
>CAZPQC010000167.1:0-7624 GCA_964588525.1 uncultured Spirochaetaceae bacterium | reverse complement strand
ACCCGGAACATCTGAACGTAGTTGTTCAGCGTGAGGGTGCGATCCACACCCCAGAGTTTTTGGAAGGAACCGTAGATGATCGTTCCATAGAGGAGAAATACCATGGCGGTGAAGACAATGCAGAGGGTGTACACCGGCATCTTGATGTACCACTCCAGGCGCTTGATCGTCGCCGCGGTGGGCTTGCCCGTCACCGTCACGTAGCTTTTCCGGGATACCCAGTACTTCTGAAGGAAAAAAGCCACGGTGGTGGGGATGAACAGCAGCACCGCCAGGGTGGCACCCCGGGACAGGTCGTACATCCCTGTGATCTGGAGGAACGCCTGGACCGAGAGCACCCTGAAATCTCCGGAGATGATCATCGGATTGCCGAAATCCGCCATGCTCTGAATGAACACCAGAAGCCAGGCACTGGCGATCCCGGGGACGGCCAGGGGGAGGGTTACGGTGGTGAAAACCGTTGCTCGGGAGGCGCCCAGATCCATGGAGGCCTCCTCCAGGGCGGGATCGATCGCCTGAAGCACGCCGTAAAGAACCAGGAAGGCCGTAGGACCGTAGGCGATCGTTTCTACAAAGACCAGTCCACCGAGTCCGTAGATCGAGTATTCCCCGATGATCCGCTGCAGGATGGGTGCGAGGCTCCCCGCACGGCCGAATAGAAGGATTGCGGAAAGGGCAACCACGAAAGGCGGGGAGATGATGGGAAAGGTGATGGCCTGGCGGAAAAATCCCTTGAGGGGCAGAGCCGTGCGGGTCAACGCGTAGGCGAAACCGAAGCCCATGATCGTACCGGTGGTGGCGGTAATAGTACCCAGCAGAATCGAGTTTAGAAACGGCTGGTAGTAGTAGCGGGCGGAGAAGACGGCCGCATAGTTAGAGGGATCGAATCTCTTGTCGATTACCAGGCTGTAGCGAAAGACCTGGAATATCGGAAAAGCCACGAAGAGGATGAGGAAGTAGAAGATCGCCAGGATTGCCACCAGCAGCAGGGGCTCCTTCCAGATAATCCGCATACTGGCGATGACCTCTCTGGTGCGACGGGTAGACACCTTCATGTTAACTTTCTCGCTGCCTCCGATGGGATCACATAGAAAAATCCCTGTCCCTCAAAGGTTGAGGGGCAGGGAACTCTATCGAGAGTGTAGATTTGCCGATTATTTTCCTATCCGATCCCTCCAGGCCTCGATCAAGCGATCCTTGTTCTCCCCGGCCCAGATGGCATCGTAGTCGATCAGCTTGACCTGATCCATGGTTACGGCTCCCGGAGCCACCGTGGCTTTGGGGTTTACCGGCAGGCGGCTGTACTTCTGGAACAGGTTCTGCGCTTTCACGGTAAAACACCAGTCGATGAACTGCTTGCCCAACTCCGGTTCGGGCCCGCCCTTGATCAGGGATAGTCCGCCGACCTCGTACCCCGTTCCTTCTTTCGGGAAGGTCATGACCACCGGGTAGCCCGCGTTTATTCCTTTGGCTACGATATCGTGGGAAAAGGCGATCCCCACGCCAACTTCTCCGAGACCGACCATGGGGATGCAGCCTGTCCCGGATTTGGTGTACTGAAAGACGCTCTGCTGGTCAAACTTTGCCCACCAGTCAAGGGTTTCCTTCTCGCCCAGCATCTGCACCAGGGTGGCGTAGGTTGTGTAGGCCGTGCCGGATGTGTAGGGGTAGGCCAGGGCGACGTTTTTTGCGAAGGCCGGATTCAACAGATCCGTCCAGGAGGTCGGAGCCTTTGCGCCTTTTTTACTGAGGAAATCCTTGTTGCTTATGAAGCCGATCGCCCCTGTATAGAAGCCGGTCCAGGCCCAATCGTCGGCGTGGAGCTGCGGTTGGAGCTGGAAATCGGTATTAGGGCGGTAGGGCGCCAGCAGACCTTTGCTGGCAGCGTTGATGTGGGACGTGTTCGACCCGGCGTGCCAGACACTGGCCTGGGGATTGCTGGCCTCCGCCTCGACTCTGGCCAGGACCTCTCCGGAAGACATGCGCACCCACTCGACGACGATCCCGGTCTCCGCCTCGAAAGCCTCGATGTAGTACTGGGCCTCTTCGGTGTCAAAGGCCGTGTACATGTGCAGAACCTCGTGTTGAGGAGTACCGAATCCCGCCACGGCAATTGCTACGAGCAGCAACACCAGAAACAAACGTTTCATATAACACCTCCTTGTTGTGTTTTTTGCCAGCAGTTTGCAAACGTTTGCATTAACCGCTGATATTTTGTTTATCCGCTTATAATCATACGCTAGCTGTACGCCCTGTCAAGAGAATTTCTGACGTTTTTCTCGATCCGTCCGAGGATTGCCCTCGGCAAATCATCGATGCCTTGGGCTGTCTTTTCCCCGTCGTCCCTGTTGCCTCATCCGAAAATCTGCTCCCACCGTCGTCTTGACTTTCGAGCCGGGTAGTAATTAGGCTTGGAATCTACCAGGAGGGAGGGAGCCACCCATGTTCGGTCCAACTCGAATAGCACTGAATCGTATTATCTATCCGAATCTCGATTTGCAAAGTTTCCTGGCGCTGGCATCGGAGCTTGGGCTGTCCATGGTTGAGCTGCGGAACGATCTTCCCGGCGGGAGAATCACCGACGGGATGGAAGCGGAACAGGTGCGAGAGTTAGCTGACCGATATGGGACTTCAATCGTTTCGATAAACGCACTCCAGAAATTCAACCTGCTCAGCCGCCTCCCGGCTGCCATGGAGGAACTCAACGAGCTCCTTGAGCTTTCAGCAGCCATTCACTGCCCGGCGATCGTTCTCTGTCCCCTGAACGATGAAGAAGATACAAGGGAGCCGCAGCAGAGCCTCGAGGAAACCGTAAGATGCCTGCAGGCCTACCAGCCGATGTTTGCCGATGCAGGGGTGTTGGGATATATTGAACCGCTCGGATTTGCCGAGTCCTCCCTGCCTTCCCTGATCACCGCTCAGGCGGCCATCCGGGAATCGCAAGCACCCTGCTACCGCCTGGTGTATGATACGTTTCATCATTGGATCGGACCGGACAGCACGGAAAAGCTAGAGGCGGAATTCGATGTGGATCTGATCGGGCTGATCCACGCCTCGGGCGTGGAGGCGGATCTTCCGCAGGAGCGGTACAGGGATGAGCACCGTGGTTTGATCACAGAGGCCGATCGTTTTCATAACGTGGAGCAGATCTCTTTTCTGCTGAGAAGAGGCTTTGCCGGTCCTGTTTCGCTAGAGCCCTTCGCACCTGAGATCCAGAACCTGCCTAGAGCTCAATTCATTCAAGCTCTGAGCCGCTGCCTCGATCTGCTATGCCGGCGGTTGTGAAAGGACAACATTTGTCGCTTCCTGCAGTGACGGTATCTCTCCGTGCTCGGCCGTGGCTGCGCTCCGATCTTTCAACCTCCAATACGTCAGCTCAACATGACAGTCCTCCGGGGACGATCGGAGAGACAGTAACGTAGAGGGTTGCCGAGCAAGTCAACTTTGAGACGGCTGTATCTGATCAACTGATCTTCGGGTGGGTCATCGATCTGCAGACCGGCGGGGTGCAACCGTTTGCCCAGGTCATCCTGCTCCGAAATCAGGAGGTGGATTCGCTGCTGCGCTAGACGATCCCGGACGGATCCAGGCGGCTGCCGGTGCACGACATCTATGCCGATTGCCAGTCGTCTCATCTGTTCATTTGCATTGTCCGTGATGAGTGCGTCAGAATATGTTTGACCTGTCACGAGTCGTGATTCTAATTCGAAGGCTCGTGCAAAGTCCAGTTTGAACCTAAACAGCCGCGGCTGGTGTAGCAGAAACAAAGACAGGCTGTTCTCCACCCCTGTAGAGAAGCAAACAGTGTGTTCCATCTCCATGCGATTCCCAGTTCGAAGCATCAATCTTGCCGTGGTGGTTCTTGTTGTTGTAGGATTTTTTTCTAAAACTGGACTATTCTTTTTGGAGACAGTTTAGTTGAATATTTTCAATTAGAACGCAAGCAAAGTATAAAGTTTTACAGGTGAAAATGGAGAGTGGAATACAGATGTTTTTCAAGAAGTGTTTCTTAACTACCTTGATGCTCTTTCTTCTCATATCGATCATGAGTGCCCATGCGCAAGAGGCGGACAGACTCTCTGTCGGTATGCTCGTCACCTCAGATATAGCAATACCGGTAGGAGACAAAGCACAGTACTACAATATTGGAGGAGGGGGGCGGTTGTCGAGTCTCATCGGCTTTGAGAAGGTCCCCTGGATTTCACCGCGCCTCGATGTTTCGTATACCTTCGTCCCGGTAAAATCAGAATCTTCAGCATCGGTTTCTATCATTCGTGCTTCCGCCGGCGCCCAGGGTACCTTCCATTTCAGCGAACAGGTTTCTATATTCGGATACGGGACCTTTGGCGGATATTACGCGCTTCTCTCAGGTCCTATTACCGCTAATGATCTGTTACTGAGTTATCACTGGGGCTTGGGTGCGGGACTGCAGCTGTTCAATAACCTGTCGCTTTTATTAGGCGCAGATTACAACAGCTTTTTAGGCACGTATGATGCGTTCTCCGTTTTCATCGGTGTCGCAGCCCGGGTTGCGGGCAGCGGCGGCGGTCCGGTTCCCTTCAAGCAGGTCACCCCTCTACGGCCGGACCATCTCCCCACCGGCGGTTTTATTGAAATAGGTGATGTACAATTAGAGACGGTGTTCCCGGTTTTACGGAAATACTACGACGCAACGCCCATCGGCACTGCTGTGATTAGAAACGCGAGCGACATGGAGCTTGCAGATGTCGAGGTGCGAGTGAAGCCGGCAAAATACATCGACAGTACAAAGCTGAGCGCGCGTATTCCGAAGCTCGTTCCCGGCAGCGAACAGAAGGTAGATCTCTACGTGCTGTTTAATGATGAAATCTTAAGCGTTTCCGAAGGCGCCAAAGTCGTTACAGATATCGAAGTGACCTATCGGGCCGGAAACCGGGAAGGTTCGGACAAAGAAACGGTAACTTTGGAAACCTACGACCGCAACGCCCTCCAGTGGGATGATGATAGAAAGATCGCCGCGTTCGTAACTGCGAAGGATGATGAGATCCAGCGCTTTGCAAAGAATATGGCGTCCCTATCACAGGATGTGCGCATCGATGCAGTGAATCCCCAGCTGCAGCTTGCAATGATAGAGTATGCAGCAATGATCGAGCAGGGTCTGACCTACGTAGTCGATCCTTCATCCGCCTATGAGGACATGTCGGAAAATCCCAAGGCCGTCGATTTTGTTCAATTCCCAAGACAGACTCTGTATGTCAAGGCCGGCGATTGCGACGATCTGTCTGCCACCTTCTGTACTCTTTTAGAATCTCTGGGTGTAGATACCGCATTTATCACTGTGCCCGGACATATCTACATGGCGTTCCGTATGGAGATGACCGAAGCTGAAGCGGCGCGGATTTTTTCCAAGCCGGAGGATTTGATTTTCCGGGACGACGGCACAGTGTGGGTACCCGTTGAGACGACCGTGTTGGACGGCGATTTTTTAAAAGCCTGGACCTTAGGTGCGAAACAGTGGCGCACTTATAGCTCGGAAGGACAGGCGGGTTTTATAGAAATTAAAGACGCGTGGCGAACCTATCAACCGGTAGCGTTCAGCGTTTCCCAGATTGAACTCAGCATGCCTGGCCGGGATGCGGTAATATCCCGGGTCAAGAAAGAACTGGACGCCTTTGTCAGCCAGGAGATTAACCTGCAGGAGCAGAAACTACTCTCTCGCCTCCAATCACGGCAGAACGATCCTCCGATCTTAAATCGTCTTGGCATATTGTATGCCCGGTACGGAAAGTACGAGGAAGCGAAAGCGAGATTTGAACAGGCGCTTTCCGAAGGGGAGTATGTCCCTGCAATGGTAAATCTGGCAAACCTGAACTTTATCGAGGGGGACTTCGGTCGTGCCCGGGACAGGTACGAAAAGGTGCTTCGATCTGATAAGGAAAACGTTTCAGCCTTACTCGGTCTCGCAAAGGTGGAGCACGAGCTGGAGAACTTCGGATCGGCCCGGGCAGCGTATAACAAGCTGGCATCGGTATCGTCAGAACTTGCGGAAAAATATGCGTACCTTAGCTCGGTTTCATCCGCCAGCGACGAAGAGCGGGCTTCAGATGCCGCAAGACTGCGAACAAGCGTTGTGTGGGAGGAAGGGGAATTATAAACGGAATGAATAGTAGAATTAATATTGGAATAGTCGTTCTAGGGATGATTATTCTGAGCTCGTTTTTGGGGTGTGATCATCCGTTAGAATCCGAGGTACTTAAATCGGTAATCGAGACGATAGCGGAGGACCAGCCTGATATGCCAACCGACCTGCAAGCAGCGGCAATCAGCTGGAGCCAAATTAAACTGGATTGGACCGATAACAGCGACAACGAAACCGAGTTTCAGATACAGCGTGCAACATCGGGAGGTTCCGGTTGGCAGACGATCGATAGTATTGGTGCAGATAGTACGGCGTACACAGACGACGGGCTGGAGGCAGCGACCGAGTATGCCTACCGGGTAAGAGCAGTAAACGATGCGGGGGAGTCGGAATGGTCAGCGGAGGCGAGTGCAACAACAGATCCTCCCCCATTAGATGCACCATCCGATCTGACTGCAACGGCGCAGAATGCCGACCAGATCAGCCTGTCCTGGAGTGACAACAGCGACAACGAGGAGCAGTTCGTAATATACCGGCGTAAAGAAAGCGGCAGCTTTGCGGAGCTATCGGTTCTTCTCCCGAATACAACCGGCTATATCGACTCCGGCTTGGACTCTGAAACCCAGTATTCCTACTACGTATTCGCCAGGAACGCGGCCGGCGATTCCGGTATTAGCAATACGCCCACCGCCACCACCGATTCCCTGCCTCAGCCGAGCGGAATGAACGCTGTAACAGCAGGCAACCGGCAGGTCGACCTCACCTGGATTTATGATTCGCCATTCGAGTCGGGCTTTAACCTGCAACGCAAAACCGGTTCCGGTTCATTCGTTGACCTGGTGACTTTAGGCGCCGATACGATTTCCTATAGCGATACCACCGCGGTGCCTGGAACCCAGTACATATATCGCGTTCGAGCCTACGACGGCGGGGGAAGCTCCGAATGGTCGAACGAGGCGGGGGCCGTCACCAAGATCTACGCATATCTCGCATTATACAGCGGACAAATTGCAATTATCGAGATTTCCGATCCCCAGAATCCGGGCGCGCCGGTCTATCGGAGTACCGGCTGGAATCCAAACACGATTGAGATTCACGATTCGCACATTTATGTCCCTATTCTAAGGGATATGGCGATCATAGATGTCACCGATCCGACCGATCCGGGGAGCCCGGCGTACATCGGCGACGACTATGCAGATGATACATTCTTTGTAAGGTACGTCGCACTGAAGCAGAACTATGCATACCTGACGCTGGAGCCATGGTACTTGCTTATCTTCAATATAGCGACGCCGAGCTCGCCCTCGTTCATTTCGCAGAAGAGTTACGGTCCCCCGGCATCTGCGAGCGATATCGCGATCTACGGCAATTATCTCTATCTGCCGGCAAGCAGTGGTTTGTCGATATTCGATATTACGAATGGTGCTTCGCCCACTGGCCCGACCTACCTAGATACAATCAAAACCACCAAGGTATGCATCGACGGCAGTCGTGCCTATATGA
>CAZPQC010000166.1:0-7635 GCA_964588525.1 uncultured Spirochaetaceae bacterium | reverse complement strand
GTCTGGGAATGAGCACCTGCCTGCAGAGCAGCCCTCTGCCTTGAACGTAGCCCGCGCCGGCGGACAGGGAGGCCTGGACGTCCTCAAGCCTGCCCATCACTTTGATCGTCGATTTTCCTCCCATTCCTCCGGCCAACCGAATCTCCGGTATGCGCACATCCGCCTCCTTGGCGGCCAGGTCCGCCGCCACGATCCCCGCGGTGACCGAGAGGCTCTCAATGATCCCCAGGGCATCCCACTGCTCGACCGGAACGGGCCCCTCTATGGCGGGAATCACGCCGTGATGAAGATTGGGGATGAACAGCTCATCCAGCAGGTCCTCCCCGCCGCAGTCCCTGCCCGCGCCCAGGGAGGCCTCCACCGAAGCCACATCGCCGGTAAACAAGACCACGAGCTTCCCGGGCGTGACGATACGGGTCACCAGAATCCGCACCGGCGCCGCCTTGACGATCCCGTCCAGGGCGAAGAAGCCGGTGGCGATGCTGGAGAACTCCTGAACGCCGATGACAGCCACCTCCAAGGTCCTACCCCTCCCTATTTGCGATAGACAATCCGACCCTGCTCATCCACCAGATCCACGATACCGCAGATCAGAGCGTCCACGGGCTTACGCTCACTCAAGCTCGTCTGCCTGCAGGAAGAGCCCTGGGCGATCATCACCATCTCCCCTTCCCCGGCATCCACTACATCTAAAGCCACGTGATGGCGCCCCCGGGATTCACCTTGATGGGTACACTCCTCCACCAGCAGGTACTTGGCACCGCTGATGCCGTCCTCCCTGCGGGTGGCCACCACGGTGCCGACCACCTGTGCGAAGATCATGCCTGATCCTTCTGATAGACCCGTTCGCCCTTCACGTCTATCGAGTCCACGATGGCTATGATGGCGGCATCGCTGGGCTTGCCGTCGGTAACCGTGGTCATCCGGGAGCTGGACCCGGAGGCGTAGAACACGACCTCCCCGATCCCGGCGCCCACAGAGTCCATGGCCACCACGTAGTCCTTCTTGCCCCCCATGCTGGCGGCGTCGATCTTCTCCAGAAGCAGGAACTTTATGCCCTCGATCCGCTGCTCCTTGCGGGTGGAGACGACGGTCCCGGTTACTCGAGCCAGCTGCATCTTCTTCAGCCGCTCTTGGAAGAACGCTTCGGTTGTGGCGGAGTACCTTCATGAGCTGATCCGCCGCCGGCGCCGCCGCCCTGCGATCCCCCGGCCGGTCCGCGGCCCAGAGGCAGCACTCCGTCGACATTCGCATGGGGTCTGGGAATGATATGCACGGTGATCACCTCTCCGACCCGCTCGGCAGCCCGGTTGCCGGCGTCCAAAGCCGCCCGCACCGCGGCCACATCACCCCGGACAACGGCGGTCACATAGCCCCCTCCGGTCTTTTCATAGTTGGTAAGCTCCACCTTGGCCGCCTTGACCATGGCATCGGATGCCTCCACCATGGCGGCAAATCCGCGGCATTCGATCATCCCCAACGCATCGGAATACGTCTCATCCATTGCTCATCTCCTTATCTCACGCTACTCGGCCTGGCCGCCCGGTTCACGGCCTGCCAGGGCCTTCAAGCGGGATTCCACGATCTCCTTGCTGACCAGCACCTCCGATTCTTCCCCGGCAATGTACACCCGGCCGAAACGGCCCACCCCCTGGACGTTGATGATATTTATATGGGAGGCCTTCTCCGCCTCATTGGCCGCGAAGTAGGCATACCCGGAGGGTTCGATCTCCAGGACGTAGAGGGTGTCCCCCCGGAGCACCATGTTCCCGTAGCGGATCTTGTTGATCAGCTGGGCGTGGTGGTCGGAGATGTTCTTGATCAGCTGGCTGGTGAGGATTCGCGGCTTCATCCGCTCCTCTTCGCTGCGCCCCAGCTCCCGGAGGATGGCCGCCCCGGCCTGGCGGGCATCTGCCTGGCTGTCCGAGTGCACCTCCAACAGACCGAACAGGCGTTCGACGAACTGGATTCCGGGGGTGACGTTGGTCGCCTTGAGGGCAATGTCGGTGAATCTGTTGATCTCGATTCCCGGAGAGATCTCGACGATCATACAGGCCTGCAACGCCACCGGGTAGTATCCCCGGGAGGTCGTTGCCATGAAGGAGGCCATCTGATACTGCAGCGAGTCGAGAAAGATATAGGTTCTCAGGTCGATACGCTCTTCAGCCATGATTGTCACCCATCCTACGTCGATTCCTGCTGCAGACCCAGAGGCAGGGCGCTGTCCACATTGCCGTGGGGCCGCGGAATGATATGGATGGAGATTACCTCCCCTACCCGTTCTGCAGCCCGCCCGCCGGCGTCCAGGGCGGCGCGCACCGCGGCCACGTCACCGCGTACGATCGCGGTCACGTAACCGCCCCCGGTTTTCTCGTAGCGCATCAGCTCCACCTTGGCGGCCTTGACCATCGCGTCGGAAGCCTCGACCATGGCGGCGAAACCGCGGCACTCGATCATTCCCAATGCATTCGAATAAACCTCAGCCATGTTTCCTCCTGCACATCAATTTCTTTATATTGTTATTATCGTAACAAATATTCATTATTATCGTAATAATTTTACCACTAATTATAATTTTATGTGAAATATTCCTAGTATGTCAAGCAGTTTGTGATAAAATTTACAGATTTCCCGATCTTTTTCTTGATCTTCACAGCAATTCTGTTATAATGGAAGGATTCGTATGAACAATCGCAGAGATCGTCTGGGAGCAATCGTCGAAATCCTCCAGGTCCAAAACGCCGCCACGTTGGCGGAACTGGCGGAACGATTGTCCGTGTCGGAGATGACGATCCGAAGGGACCTGAATCTGCTGGCCCAGGACAATATCGTAAAGGTCCTTCATTCCGGAGCCGTGCTGAATCCGGGCATCGTGGGATCCTCCCGCTACTCCCTGACCGAAGCCGGAGCCCGGCGGCGGGAGCAGAAGATGGCTATCGGCGCAAAGGCCGCAACGCTACTGGAGGAGGGAGACATCATCATCATCGACGGCGGCTCGACCACCGAATACCTCGCCAAGAGCATTCCGAACACGCTCCGGCTGAGCGTGCTCTGCTGGGCTCTCAACATCCTGGTCGAGGTTCAGCGCCGGGAAAGCTGCTCACTCGTGTTCGCCGGCGGCCGGCTGCACGAGAACAGTCTGGTATTCGAGAGTCCGGAGGGCGTCGAGCTGATCAACCGCTACCGGGCCAACAAGACCTTTCTCTCGGCCAGCGGGATCAGTGAAAAACTCGGGGTGACCTGTACGAATTCGTACGAAATCGAGGTGAAGCGAGCATCGATCCGTTCCTCCCTGGATCGAATCCTCGTGGCAGACTCGAGCAAGTTCGGCACGATTCAGCCGGCCTACTTTGCCGATCTGTCCGAGATCACGACCGTGGTGACCGACAGCGGCATTCCAACGGAGTACGCCGAGCACATCCGCAGCCTGGGAATCACCCTCCATATCGCGCCGTCGTTATAATACAACCTGAGAACTTCCCCGGAGCATCCTTGATGGGATGCCCCAATCCCAATAAACTGATAGTACGAGATATGGCAAATCTGATACTCATCTCCAACCGACTGTCCGTGTCCGTGGAAAAGAAAAAGGGGAAACTCGAGTTCAAACCGAGCATGGGCGGGCTGGCAACGGGCTTGAGCTCCCTCGACCAGGAGTATAAACTCCTCTGGATCGGTTGGCCCGGTCTGCCGGCGGACGAACTGTCCGAGGAGGACAGACGGGAAATCGTCCCCGTCTTGAGACAGAAGTACAACAGCATCCCGGTGGACCTTACCCGGGAGGAGCTGAAGAGTTTCTACTACGGCTTCTGCAACAACATTGTATGGCCCCTGTTCCACTACTTCCCCAGCTACGCGTACTACGACAACACCTTCTGGGAATCCTACAGGAGGGTCAACTCGATCTACCTGGAAAAAGTGCTGGAAGTGGCGGGTGCGGATGACACGATCTGGATTCACGACTACCAGCTGATGCTTCTTCCGCAAATGATCCGGGAGAAGGTCCCGGAGGCCCGAATCGGTTTCTTCCTGCACATCCCCTTCCCCTCCTTCGAGGTGTTCCGCCTCTTACCCTGGAGGACAGAGATCCTCACCGGACTGCTCGGCGCCGACCTGATCGGATTTCACGCCTACGACTACGCCCGCCACTTCATCTCCAGCGTTCGCCGCCTGCTGGGCGTGGAAAACAGCATGGGTTACGTCCAGCACGAACAAAGATTGAGCAGGGTCGACGTCTTTCCCATGGGCATCGACTACAAGAAGTACTCCACCGCCCTGTCGGACGGCAATGTGAAAAAACAGCTGGCCACGGCCGCCCGGGAGCTGAAAGGTTTCAAGGTGATCCTCTCGGTGGACCGCCTCGATTACACGAAGGGGATCCCCGAACGCCTCAAAGGGTACGAGCTGCTGCTGGAACACAATCCTCAGTACCTGGAGAAGGTGGTGCTGCTGCTCATCGCCGTACCCTCGCGAACCAAGGTTCATCGCTACCGGGCTCTGAAGAAGGAGGTGGATGAGCAGATCAGCACGATCAACGGGAGCTACGGTACCATCGGCTGGGTTCCCATTCACTACTTCTACCGGGGGTTCGCCTTCGATCGCCTCTCCGCCTTCTACGGCCTGGCCGATGTGCTCCTGGTCACCCCTCTGCGGGACGGGATGAACCTGGTGGCCAAGGAGTTCGTGGCCACCCACAGGGACTCGGGGGGGGTGCTGATACTTAGCGAAACGGCCGGCTCGGCCCGGGAGATGGGAGAGGCTCTGCTGATCAACCCGAACAACAGCGGGGAGATCGCCGCCGCCCTGAAGACGGCTCTGGAGATGGACAAGGAGGAGCAGCTCGAACGCAACGCCGTGATGAACGAGCGGCTGAGCCGCTACGATATCGTCGCCTGGACCAAGGACTTCCTCAACAAGCTGAAACAGGTTCGGGAGGTTCAGGAGAGTTACCTGATGAAGAGGATGGCCGGTTCGTTCAAAGACGAGCTGATCGCCTCCTATCGGCAGGCCGAAACGCGACTGATCATCCTGGACTACGACGGCACCCTGGTGCCCTTCAGCGGCCGTCCCCGCAAGGCGTCTCCGGACCGGGAACTGGTCGAGCTGTTGAGCGCCCTGGCCTCAGACCCGTCAAACGACGTGGTGGTGGCCAGCGGCCGCATGCGGAACATCATGAACGACTGGTTCGCAGAGCTGAACGTGAGCTTGATAGCCTGTCACGGCGCCTGGCTGAAGCCCAAGGGACGGGAGTGGCGGCTCAGCGAAGCCCTCAGCAACGATTGGAAGGAGCAGCTGCTCCCCATCTTTCAGCTGTTCAAGGATCGAACCCCGGGCTCCACGGTCGAAGAAAAGGAGTACGCCCTGGCCTGGCACTACCGGAATGCCGAGCCGGAGCTTGCCGCGCTTCGGGCCAGCGAGTTCAAGGATATCCTGTTCAGTTTTACAGGGGATTTGAATCTGGACGTACTGGAGGGAAAGAGCGTGTTGGAGATCAAACCGGTGAACGTCAGCAAGGCCAGAGCGGTTTCAAAGTGGTTGTCCGGCAACAGCTGGAAGTTTATCATGGCTGCCGGAGACGACAACAACGACGAGGTCATGTTCAGCGAACTTCCGGCAACGGCTTATACGATAAAAATCGGCATGGACATCTCCGAGGCCCGTTACTACCTGGAATCCCCGACGCAGCTGCGCCGGCTGCTGTACGAAATCACGTCATGATGGAATTCCACATCTCCCGCCACGCTCGGGATCTGTACGATTTCGACGAATCCCTCTTCGCCCTCAACGGCAACGTGATCCTGGCGAACTTCCACGCATCCCGGATCTTCGCCCAGAGGATGAACAGCCGACGGGATCTGCTGCGCTATCCGGAAACCGCCGTGAAGGCCGGCCAGATCAACGCCATGGGCCTGATCGATGAGATCCTCCACTTCGTGGTGCAGCGCTTCCAGGCGGAGATGAGCCCCGAAGCCGTTGATCGGGCCCTGTCCTTTGTCGAAAAACGGATAGGCAAGGCGAAGCTGAACCGGACCCTGATCGGCTTTACCGATCACTTTCCGCCGGTCGAGGTGTATCGCAAGCGCACCGACCCGGAGGTCTGGTTGAAGGGCAGGACCCGCGAGGTCTCCCACCGCCGCATGGCGATCGAGGAGCTGCTGCTTCTCTGGCTGGCCAATAAGAATCCCGCCTTCTCCCCCTACCTCGAGTTGTTCGATGATGAAGCTCTGGAGAAACGAACCGCCTACCTGCCGGCCATCGAAGCCCTGGGGGAGTTCTTCGCGGAGGAACCCTGTTTCGGTCCGGAGGAACAGGACCTGATCACCATGCTCCGCAGCCCCGCCGTGGCCCATCCCCACTCATTGACCGGCCAGCTCGAATACATCCGCCGCCGCTGGGGATACCTGCTGGGGGACTACCTGTACCGTCTGCTGGGCAGCCTGGATTTGATCGAGGAGGAGAGCCGCCTCCGGGGTCTGGGCGCCGGTCCGGCCCGGATCGTGGATTTCACCGGTCTGGAGGCGGACCTGGAGGCCTTCAGTCAGGATCTGGACTGGATGCCCCGGGTTGTGATGATTGCCAAGAACACCTACGTATGGCTCGATCAGCTGTCCAAACGCTACCGGCGGGATTTGCATCGTCTGGATCAGGTCCCCGACGAGGAGTTGGACCGCCTGGCCCGCTGGGGATTCACGGCGCTGTGGCTGATCGGACTGTGGGAGCGAAGCTCCGCCTCGAAGCGGATCAAACAGATGTGCGGAAACCCCGAAGCCGAGGCCTCCGCCTACAGCCTCTCCCGCTACGACATATCACCGGATCTCGGCGGCTGGGAGGCCTTCAACAACCTCAAGGGCCGGGCCTGGCAGAGGGGAATCCGCATGGCCGGGGACATGGTTCCCAATCATATGGGCATCGATTCCCGCTGGGTGATCGAGCATCCTAACTGGTTTGTCTCCCTGCCCTACAGCCCCTTTCCCTCCTATACCTTCGGAGGTGCCGACCTGTCACCGCATTCCGGGGTCACCATCCAGATAGAAGACCACTACTACAGCCGCAGCGACGCGGCGGTGGTGTTCAAGCGCATAGACCGGGGAAGCGGGGAGGAGCGCTACATCTACCACGGCAACGACGGTACCAGCATGCCCTGGAACGACACGGCCCAGTTGAACTTTCTCGATCCCCAGGTCCGGGAAGCGGTCATCCAGACGATCCTGCACGTGGCCAGGTCCTTTCCGATCATTCGCTTCGATGCGGCCATGACCCTGACCAAGAAGCACTTCCAGCGGCTCTGGTTCCCCGAACCGGGTTCAGGGGGCGACATCCCCTCCCGAGCCGGCCAGGGGATGAGCCGCAGGGATATCGACGAGGCCATGCCCAAGGAATTCTGGAGGGAGGTCGTGGACCGGGTGGCCCGGGAAGCTCCGGACACGCTGCTGCTTGCCGAAGCCTTCTGGATGCTGGAGGGTTTCTTCGTGCGCACACTGGGCATGCACCGGGTGTACAACAGCGCCTTCATGAATATGCTCAAGAACGAGGCGAACGCCGAGTACCGTCAGGTCATCAAGAACACCCTGGAGTTCAACCCGGAGATCCTCAAACGCTTCGTCAACTTCATGAACAATCCCGACGAGGAAACCT
>CAZPQC010000165.1:1637-7651 GCA_964588525.1 uncultured Spirochaetaceae bacterium | reverse complement strand
GTCGGCGCCTACTCGGCCGCAAAGGCGGCGGTGGCCAACTTCACCCGCTGGCTCTCCGTGCATCTGTCCCACACCGGGGTGCGGGTCAACGCCCTGGCCCCCGGCTTTTTCATGACCGAGCAGCTGCGCTTTCTTCACATAGACCAGAAAACCGGGGAGCTCACGCCCAGGGCCAGACAGGTGATGGAGCACACCCCGCTCGGCCGCTACGGGGATCCGCAGGACCTGATCGGAGCGGTGATCTGGCTGCTCTCCGATGCGTCAGCCTTCGTCACCGGGGTGGTGCTGCCCATAGACGGAGGTTTCTCCGCCTACAGCATTTGACTCGCAGCATTTGAGTTTAGATGGGCACCTTCTCCCAATCCTTGAGGAATTGCTCCAGCCCGATATCGGTCAGCGGATGATCGAAGAGCTTCTCGAGTATGTCGAAGCGCATCGTACAGACGTCCGCGCCGACCAAAGCAGCTTGCAGAACGTGTCCCGGGTGCCGTACCGCGGCCACGATGATCTGGGTAGTGTATCCATAGTGGCCGTAGATTGTTTTGATCTGGCGGACAAGCTCCATGCCGTCGTGGTTGATGTTGTCCAAACGCCCGACAAAGGGACTGATATAGGTTGCCCCGACCTTGGCGGCCATCATCGCCTGGGTGGCATTGAAGTTCAGCGTCATATTTGTTTTGATTCCTCGTTCTGAAAGGATCTTGACGGCCTTGATCCCCTCTCGAATTACCGGAACCTTCACCACGATATTCTCATGGATCTTGCTCAGCGTCTGCGCCTCTTTGATGATTTCCTCCGCAGTTAAACTTACAGCTTCGGCGCTGATCGGTCCGTCTACGATACCACAGATTTCCTCGATCACGTCGAAGAATTTCTTGCCGGAAGCTGCGACGTGAGTGGGATTGGTGGTGACGCCGTCGATGATGCCCCAGCTCCAGGCTTCCTTGATCTCGTCGGTTTTGGCTGTGTCGATAAACAGCTTCATCTTGTGTTACCTCCTGTATTGAAATCTGTTGTAAGCTCTTTCCAGGGCGCTCAGCAGCGGCAGCTCCGTACCCGACAGGTAGCGGATCAACGCGCCGCCGGCGGTAGAGGTGTAACTGATCTTGGACAGATCCGTATACCGGGTAAAGCAGGTCACCGTATCGCCGCCGCCGATAACCGTGAATCCCTGCGCATTTTCTATCGCTTTGCATATCGCACAAGTTCCTTTGCTGGAAATTTCCTCTTCGTAAACACCGAGCGGTCCGTTCATGAATACCGTCCGGGCCTGAGAGATCGTGCTCGAGTAAAGAGAAATTGTCTGGGAGCCGACATCGAACAGAAGCTCCTCCACGGGCAGTTCCCGGATCGGACACTCCGTCCGCTTTCCTTCCGTGGCGAAAGCCACATCGACGGGACGCAGTATCTTCGACTCGTACTGGGAGAGGTAACCCTCGGCTCTCTCGACATACCTGTCGTATCCCTTTTCGCTGATCAGCTGCTCTGAACGATCTCCCAGGCGGGTACCGCCGGCCATGAGGAAGATCTGGCCCACGAGCCCGCCGGTCAGAATGCGGTCGGCTCTGTTTTCGCTGAGCACTCTTTCGATCATGCCGAAGGCATCACCGGCACGACTTCCTCCCAGCAGGTAAACGCAGGGTCGTTGGGCGTTGTCCGTGATCGCCTGCAGGGCGGTGAGCTCCTCGATAAGCAGCCTGCCGCCGTAGGAGGGCAGCAACTCCTGGAAAGCCACCATGGAAGGGGCGCTGCGGTGGGCGGCGGAGAAGGCGTCGTTCACGTAGCAGTCGAACAGCCCAGCCAGCCGTCTGACCAGGTACACCTCCTTCATCTGGTCGGGAGAAAGCCGGCAGCTGTCCTCGAAGGTGGATACCTCTTCAGTGAAGTAGCGCAGATTGTCCAGGAGGAGGATCTCCCCGGCGTTCAGAGACTCGATGCGGGCCACGGCTGCCGGACCAGCCAGGTCTTCTATGAAGCCTACCTTCGTGCCGAGGGCCTCCGACAGCGCTTCAGCGTGCTCCCGCAGGCTGATTAAAGAGGCGTAGTCCGTGGTGTCTCCCTGGTGCGCCATGATCACGAGTTTTGCCCCTTTGTCCGAAAGCTCTCGAATTGTGGCGATGCTTTTTCGAATGCGCGTATCGTTGGTGATCCTCCTGGTGCGGCGATCTACCGGGGAGTTGATATCCACTCTGAGAAGCACGCGTTTGCCCTGGAAGTCCCCCTCGTCCAACGTTCGAATATGCAGCGGGTGCATGACGGTCCCCACGCCTGCTACTTTAGTCCGAGGTAGCGGTTGGTCAATCCTACGGCCTGCAATCGATCGGTCTGCATGCTCATCGCAGCCCTGACTGCATCCATGGTCTCGGGAATCACGACGGCCTCCTGCGGGATATTGATCGAGTAGATAATGTCTTTTCCCGACAGAGCAACCGTTTCCTCCCAGATACCGATTTCATACATATCACCCCGCAGGTTTCCCTTGTCGCGGGCGAATCTGAAGAAAGCGGCATTGGAGTTGAAGCCGTCCGAGATTTTTACCACCATCATCCTGGGGTGGCTCGAAAAGAGCTCGATTGCCGAGTGCACGGAAATGCTCTTTTTCGGTGTGGCAACGATGCTGATGATATGCCCATGGGTGACCGGCGTATGAACCAATACCCCGGTGCACGGCACGTGCGGCATGATGGTCATCAAATCGAGGGCCTGGTGGCTGGGTACCGGATCGATTTGCAGCACGTTCGTAAGCCCCCGGTGCGTATCCCCCGGGTCGGCGACCCTCCGGATAATGGTGATGGCAACCTTTTCCATTCCCACCGCCCGATCCAGACAGTCCACTGCCCTGATGAGCCCGGTTGTATTGCACGAAGTCAATTTCAGAAAGTCTTTTCCCATCCCTTTTTCGTAGTTCGCATATCCGTGAAAGAACACATCCACGACGTCGTTCTTCTCGCCGCCTTGAAATACGGCTTTCTTCTTTTTTTCCAGGTATTTCTGCTTGTTCTTGGCTCCTACGCCCGCAGAGGTGGCATCGAGAACGATATCCACTTTGTCTATCAGCTCATCTAGATTCCCGCTCACCGGAAAATCTGCCGCTTCCAGAAGCTTCTCATTTCCCGGAATTGCACAGTACAGATCGTAGGGCATGCCCCTGGCCTTGAGAGCCCTCAAAGCCAGGGTCGGCGCGACATCCGCGATTCCGACCAATTCCATATCCTCCTGCAGGGCAACACCATCGGCCAACCGCTGGCCGATAACGCCGTAACCGACGACCCCAACCTTTACCATATCAGCTCTCCTCCTCTTCAGCTCAATGTTTTCACTATTTCGTCGCCCACTTCAGAGGTGCCCGCCGTTCCTCCCATGTCCCGGGTTTTCACTGTACCCTCGGCGAGCACCGTTTTGATTGCTTCTGTGAGCCTGGCGGACTCTTCGCCCAGCCCGATGTGTTCGAGCAGCATCTTCATAGCCTCGATCGAGGCCAGCGGATTTATCGTGCCCATACCGGTGTACTTGGGCGCCGAGCCGTGTATGGGCTCGAACATGGACGGGTATTTTCTTTCTGGATTGATGTTTCCACCGGCGGCAAGGCCCATCCCTCCCTGCAGCATGGCGCCCAGATCGGTGATGATATCGCCGAACAGGTTGGAGGCCACCACCACATCGAAATATTCCGGGTTTTTTACGAACCACATGGTTAGCGCGTCGACAAGCGCAAAATCTCTTTTGATATCGGGATAGTTGCGGGCCACCTTGTCGTACACTTCATCCCACATCACCATGGAATAATTCAGAGCATTGGATTTTGAACAATTGGTGACCATTCCGACGTGCTCGCCTTGCCCGGCGAGCTTGCCCCTGCGCTTGGCCAGCTCGAAGGCGTACCTGATGACACGCTCGGTGCCCGTGTAGGTAAATACCGAGGTTTGGATAGCCGTCTCCTCCGTCGTGCCGATCTTGAAACGGCCGCCCACCTGGGCATACTCGCCCTCGACATTCTCCCGCACCACCACGAGGTCTACGGAGCCGGGCACCGCCTTCTTCAACTGGGTTTCAACGCCGTCGTACAGGTAGATGGGGCGTAGGTTTACATACTGGTCGAAACCCTTGCGTATCGTCAAAAGGAGCTGCAGGGATATGTGATCCGGAACCTTGGAAGCGTCTCCTATACAGCCGAGGAATATGGCGTCGAAACCGGAAAGTACATCGAGCACATCCTCGGGCATCATTCGCCCGTGCTCCAGATAGTAGTCGCAGCCCCAATCGAACCATTTCCAGTTCAGCCGGATCTTGCTGCTGCGGACAGCCGCTTCCGCTGTTTTCATCGCCTCCTTCGTAACTTCGGCGCCCACGCCGTCTCCGGGGATTAACGCTATGTCGTACTCTTTCATCTCACCTTTCTCCTCACCCATGAATATCTTGCGTTGCCGCTAACGGGTCGCAAACAGGTTTTGCAGATCGTTTTGACACTCACCTGGTATGTTCGAAACCGGCGACATATGATAATTTGTATTAGGACAGCTGACCTTACCAGTTATATATGAAAACCCCGTAAATTGTCAACCGTACTGCAGGCCGTACTGCAGCCTGTAGCCGCCCGCCGTCTCTATGGCGGCCTGTATGTTCTCCCGCGGAGTGCCCGGCGCCATGCCCCCGGCCGTGCTGAGCAGAAACCCGCCGCCCTGCGCCCCGATTTCCAGAACGCCTTGGGCGGCCTGCCTGACGGTCTGCACGCTGCCGCGAAGCATCACCTCCAGAGGATCGAGGTTTCCCATCAGGCAAACCTGTTTGCCGATTCTTTTTTTTGTTTCCGCGATCTCCGTCCCGAAGTGGAAAACGTCGGCCCCGAACTCGGGGATACGTTCCATGATGTGGTACACCTCGCCTTCGTTGTGGTACAGGCGCAGCGCTTCCGGAAACTCCTGAAAGATCCTGGTCATATAGGGAAAACAGAACTCCTCGAAATGTTCTGGAGACACCTGGGCGTGGGCGTGCTCGGGAATGAAGACTCTTTTCAGATTGCCATTTACCTTTTCCTGAGCTTTGAGCCAGCGGATGAGGCAGTCGGTGATCAGGTCGAACATGTCATGGACGAGCTTCGGATGATCGATCAGCTCGACCATCAGCAGGTTGTATCCCAGCAGCTCCGCCGCCGTGTCCATGGGGCCGAGGGCGTACCCCAGGCCGTCGAGGTAACCGAAACGATCGATGTAGCTCTTGTCCAGGTTCTCCCACATGTACCGGTACTGCTCCAGCGCTTCCGGTCCCAGGCCGTTTTTCTCAGGATCGACCGGTGGTTGTCGGAGAAGCTCCTTGATGTCGGGGATTCGGGTTCGGACCCAGGGCGGGTCGTTTTCCTGGAACTGGATATCGCAGCCGAAAAAAGAAGGCTCGACGGCCACTCCGAAGTCGGGCCATGGTCCGGGCAGCAGAAGGGCCTCCGGGAACATGTCCTGGATTTGGAGTTGGGCGCGCAGCTTGAAGGCGGCATCGAGGTAGAACCGCCGATGGTCGAAGCCGAGAAGGCTCAGCACGACCGGTGAGGTATTCCAAATGATGAAAGGCACCCGCTGCTGCTCCTGTTTGCACTTTACGACCCTGTCCAGAACGTCCCGCTGCATGAATCCTCTTCCTTTCTCGAAGAAACCCGACTCTTGGAGAAGCCCAACTTCCGCGCCGCGGCGCTTCCTGAGTATACCTGGGTCCCTGGGTTTACGGTAGGCCAAAGCAGAGGAATGTGCTACCGTTTCGACCATGAGCGCCCGACGAATGATTTGCGGCCGTAAAGGGGCAGCCCCATGACCGGCCGGGAACTGGTATACAGGGCTTTGGCGCACGAGGAAACCGAGGCTCTCCCGCTGGAGGTCGAGTTCATCGACGTCGCGGCGCTTCGAAGATACATGCCCGAATATCCGGAAATCTCCGACTGGCGGGAAGCGGCGGTCAAACGCCTGGAGTTCTTGAAAAACGCAATCGTCGATGTCACGTCCCATCATCTGCATGAATCGGCATGGGTT
>CAZPQC010000165.1:0-1537 GCA_964588525.1 uncultured Spirochaetaceae bacterium | reverse complement strand
GGCAGGGGGTATTTTACCAGCGCGGAGCTCTACGGATTTTTCAGCGGTGTTTGGTATCGGTACTACTACGTGGTGGATTACCTGATGGGTCTGGTGACCAACAAGTCCTTCACAAAGAGGCTGGTCGACAAGCTCGGAGAATGGAATCTCAGAGCCGCTGAAAACTACCTCGAACGGGGGGTGGACAGCATCATGTTCGCCGATGATTTGGGAGACAGAAACGGCCTGCTGATCTCACCGGAGGCCTACAGGGAGTTCTTTTTCCCCTGGCACCGTAGAATTGCCGAGCTGTGCCACAGCTACAACGCCGTCTGTCACATGCACAGCCATGGCAACATCAACAAGATCCTTCCTATGCTCGTAGAGGCCGGCATCGATCTGCTGAATCCACTCGATCCCGAGGATTTGATGGATCTGGCCGAGCTCAAGGAAGCCTACGGAGAGAAGATGAGCTTCTGGGCCACGACGAAACGGTCCATTCAGGGCATGGATCTTGGATCCCTGGAACGATTGATCCGCGAGCGCGTGGAGACGGGGAGAAAGGGAGGAGGCTTCATCCTTCATCTGGGGGGAATCAGCGCCGACCTCGAGCAGTCGCAGGTGCAATCCTACCTGGATCTCAGCCGGCGGATTTGCGGCCTCGGCTAGGGGGAGGTGGAGCTGAGGGTGTGGCGGCTCGAGGCGGGAGGGTTAGAGCATACCCGAGAACGCACCGGAGAGCTCGTTTCAGCCGCCGATCAGGATAGCCTTGATGTGCTTGTCTTTTTCCCGAAGCATCTTTTCAAAAACAGCTGCTCCATCGGAGAGAGGCTGCTTCACCGACACGATTCGTTCCGCCCTCAGTTTCCCCGCATTCATCAAACTCAGAGTCTCTTTGAATGTTTCGGTGGTAAAACCATAGCTGCCCTGAATGTTGAGCTCCGTGGTGACCACCTTCTGCATGTCGATCTCCACCATCTTGGCGGAGTTGCCGATCCAGACAATGTTGCCGCGGATTTTTGCCAGATCGACACTCTGGCGAGCTGTCGGCGATTCACCGACGGCCTCGAAAACGATGTCCGCCCCCATGCCGTCCGTCACCTCGAGCACGGCTTTGACCGCATCCTCTTGACCCGGATTGACGAGGGTATGGGCGCCCAGTTGTTCGGCTATGGACAGCCTGTTCTGGCTGAGATCCGTGACGATGATCCGACGGGGTTTGCCCATGACGACGAATTGGAGCAGGCATAGGCCGATGGTGCCCGCCCCAACGATGGCTACATTCTTGCCCCGCAGCTCCGGCGCCTGCTTCACCGCGGCATTGGCCACCGAAAACGGTTCCACCATGCTCCCGTCGGCGAAGGAAACGCCATCGCCCAGGCCAAAAACATGGTCCGCATTTACAGCGATCAGCTCCGCCATGGCGCCGTTGACGTCCATGACACCGAGGATTTTCTTGTTGGGACAGATGTTTTGAAACCCCTGGCGGCAGAAAACGCAGGCGCCGCAGAATTGGATTGGTTGGACGCAGACCCGGTCGCCGGCGGCAAACCCTTTG
>CAZPQC010000164.1:3869-7694 GCA_964588525.1 uncultured Spirochaetaceae bacterium | reverse complement strand
AGGGTGAAGAGGCTGCTGAGGGATGAGGAGCTTCAGGACGCCTATACTGTGGCTCAGGTAATCAGCGATAAAGCGTTTACGAAGATCGAGGATTTTCAGAGGAAGCTGGATCAGCTTGCCGGTTCAGGGGTGCTAGGCGAAGAAAGCGTGTATGAGCAGCTTCAGACCGATGTGGATACGACGATTCCGCTGTTTTTCGACGAGGTCAGAGACACTTCCTACTATCTGACAAACAGCTTCGAAAGCTTTTTGAGCCACTTCATACGCTCGCTGGAAGACCAAAGCGCTATCATCCGCCGGCAAATTCTTATCCTGTTCTGGAGTTTGACCGTTCTGATCGGTGTTGTGGCTGTGGCTCTCTCACTCATGCTGGCTCGGCAGATCTCACAACGGATCAGCAGAGTCGAAGAGGGATTCCGCCTCGTATCCATGGGAAACTTTACAGCTACGTTGAATATTCGCACAAACGATGAGTTTGGAGTGCTCGCACAAAACTTCAACCTCTTTATGAAAGACCTGAAACGAAATGTAGACTCGGTCCTGAACCTGATGCGGGACATCAGCGGATCGATCACCGCAAGGTTGCGTTTCGATAAAATATTGGAGTTACTCGTTGAATCCGCTGTAAAGGATTCAAATGCTGATGGTTCTGCGGTGCTTACGCTAAACGACAGGGGCTGTATCTGCGTGGGGCAGGCGGCGGGGGTGGTTCCGTACTCGAAGGGCGAGGATATTCCGGAGCGACTGGCGGAGGCCGTGGTTGGTACCGGTTCCGGGAAGGAAGAAGCGCCCTTATCGCTCAAGCAGGTCTTTCTCAGACAAAAAACTCTGTATATACGGAATGCCGACGGGTGGGCTGCGGCCAGTCTTGACGACTCGCGCCAACAGATAAGTTCACTGCTGGCCTTGCCGTTGGTTGTCTCCCAGCGACTACTTGGGGTGTTTTGCGTCTTCACCTACGGACCGGACAATCATATCACAGACCTGGACTACACGAATTTCAACACCTTTATCGATTATGCCTCCGTGATATTAGACAACTTCTTCAAGTATAAGGAGCTGTTGGAAAGGAGAGAGGCGGAGTACGAGGCGCTTCAATCCCAAATTCAGCCTCATTTCCTCTACAACCTGCTCAACGGCCTTATAGGGCTGAATCGTATGGGAGACCGGAAGTCGTTGGAGGGAGCGTTGTTCTCTCTCAAGGACATGCTTCGTTATACGTTGGAACAGAACGACTGGTCTACGGTGGCGGAGGAACTACGATTCGTGAGCAAGTATTGCGAGCTTCAGCAGGTCCGCTTTCAGGAACGATTATCTGTGGACATTCACTGTGAGGAGGCTGCTGCGTCGTTCAGCATTCCCAAGCTGATCCTCCAGCCTCTCGTGGAAAACGCGGTCATTCACGGCATCGAACCGCTTGGGGGACCGGGCAAGCTCAGGGTTTCAGCCAGACATATCCAGAAAAACGGCGCTTCCGGTGTTGGTATCGTCGTGATCGACAACGGCGTTGGTTTCTCCGTGGAAGATCATCCCGAGGACGGCCGTATAGGATTACGAAACGTGAAGGAGCGCCTCCTAATGGCCTTTCCACACGCTCTTTTAAAGGTGGACAGCGAGCCGGGGAAAGGCACCCGGATCACGATGGATATCATGAAGGATAATCCTTCCTGGTTATGACGATCCTAATCGCCGATGATGAAAAGCTTGCTCGTTACACTTTGAAGAGCATGCTGAAAGAAATCGGAATTCCCTCCTCGTCTATCCGGGTCGTCTGTGACGGTCAGGAAATGGTTGAACAGGTCGCCGGCATTCGTCCGGACCTGGCTCTTGTGGATATCAAGATGCCGCGGCTCAATGGATTGGAAGCGATTCAGAGGTGCAGGATTCTCTCGCCGCACACCAAATGGATAATCCTTACAAGTTACTCGTTGTTCGAATACGCAAAGCGAGCCGTGGCTCTTGGGGCATCGGCGTATCTCCTGAAACCCGTCAGTCCGCAGGAGCTCTATCAGGCAGTACACCAGGTCACACAAGAGAACAGGGGAGCCTATCAGCGTTTGAACGACGAATTCGATGCCCATTTGAATGCTCTTCTGCAGGACACGACGACTCTTGCTCATGAAGAGCTTGATATTCTCACCGATGCTGTTTTTTGGGGATCCCTGCTGGTATTTGACAGCAATTTGAAAAGTAGCGAACTGCTCTTCCAAGAGCATCAAGCCTGTGAACTCATCAGAAGAAAACAAGCTACTGTAATTGATCAGACTACCCGTGTTGCCCTCTGCAGGCTATCCGAGGGGCAGCTGGCTCTGATTGCAGCCTGGATTCACGGGCGCGGTGAACGGGAAGCCGGCGGAGCGATACGTGACTTGTTTCGCAAAATACAGCTCTCCCTCAACTCGACGATGCCGCGCTCCGTGAGCTGCACAATGTTCGTAGGGAATCTATCCGACAGCTACAAAGAGCTCGTTGAACATCTGCGCCTGCTGACCGAACTCGCCCCACTGCGCGCGATCATCGGTGTAGGTGAGGCGATACCGTGGATCTCACTTCGGGATCTACAAGGGTTTCGCCCCAAAATCGAGCTCAGTAAAAATCTGGTAGCGCTGCCTGCGGCTGTTCGCGAGGGCACCTACCTGGACTACCTAAAACTTGTCGATGCAATCACTGCAATATGGAGGAGCATGAGGGATAGCCGCCGATCGGAGATCTCTGATCCGATATTGCGGTTTCTACAGGCTTCTCTGGGTTTCCGACCAGTCCCCTCACCGCATAAGGATGCCTGGCCCGAGAGGTTGCGACAACAAGGCAGGCAGCTTTTCGAAAACACGACCGATGCTAAACATAGAGACCTCATCGATCAGGTCATAGATTTTGCAGACAAGAACTACATGAACGATATCGGTGTTGCTCAGATTGCCAACAGCCTGGGAATTACGCCGAACTACCTTAGTCAGCGTTTCCATAGCATAACCGGAACAACCTTCGTGAAGCACCTGACCCGACTGCGAATGACCAAGGCCATAGAACTGTTGGCCGATCCCTCGCAGCAAGTTCAGCAGATCGCCCGAAAGGTCGGGTATTCCAGCTCTCGTTATTTCAGCGCTCTGTTCAAGCTTCACGAAGGAAGGACCCCTTCGGAGTACCGGAATGCCCCCAAGAGGAGCAACGGAAGCCCCGAATAGTAGAAAAGCGTACCTCAATCATTGATATTCATCCTTCGTGCCTGGCCGGATCCCGTGATACCATAACCCAAACCATTTTAAGGAGGGACTCTATGAAGAGACTCAAAGTGATCTCCCTCAGTGTGCTCTTGATTCTGCTAGCTGCGGGGGTTATATTCGCCGGCGGCAAGGCAGGAGCTACCACAGAGGGAGTCAGAATCGCCATGGTCGTAAAGAACCTGGGGAACTCTTTCTTCGAAGCCTGCCGGGATGGAGGCTTGGAAGCCATCGAAGATCTGGGTGGCGACATCGAGTTGATCTACCAGGGACCAAGCACCCCGACCGCGGAGGGTCAAATCGAGATCATCGATTCCCTGATCGCCCAGAAAGTAAACGCTATTGCCATCTCTGCCAATGACGTTGATGCCCTGGTTCCTATCTGCAAGAAAGCCATGACTGCCGGCATCAAGGTAATCTCCTTCGACTCGGGGATAGCCCCGGCCGGGCGCATTCTTCACCTGGCGCCGTCGGGGGATGAGTTCATCGGTAGGAGCCAGGTTCGGATGATGGCTGAACTCATCGACTACAAAGGTCAGATCGCAATTCTCAGCGCCTCTTCCCAGGCTACGAATCAGAACGCCTGGATCGAGTGGATGAAAAA
>CAZPQC010000164.1:0-3769 GCA_964588525.1 uncultured Spirochaetaceae bacterium | reverse complement strand
GGCACGTGTCGCAAGATGTCCCTGTGGAATCCGATCGACCTGGGATATTCGGCCACGTACATTGCCTATAAACTTTTCACCGGTGAGTTCGACGGAAAAGAAGGTGAGGACATGAACGTAGGCCGCATGGGTGACATAACCATCGGGAAGGGCAATGTCGCCGTCATGAGCGAGCCCTACGTATTCGACAAGGACAATATTGATAAATTTGCAGCAATCTACTAATAGTAGAAAGAGAGATCGAGTTTTTACGCACGGAGCGAAGCAGGTTCTTTCCTGCTTCGCTCTTTTCAAGGGGGCGTACCTTCGTGCCAAGCGTACTGGAATGCCGTAGAATCACTAAGCACTTCCCGGGAATCAAAGCCCTGGATGAGGTGGATTTCAAAATTCGCGCCGGGGAAGTACATGCCCTCATCGGCGAGAATGGGGCGGGAAAGTCCACCCTGGTTAAAATCATTACGGGTATCCACCAGCCTGATGCCGGGGTCATCCTCCAAAACGGTGTATCAGTGGAGTTCCGCAACCCAACGGCTTCGCAGCTAGCCGGAATCGCTGCCATCCACCAGGAAGCCACGATGTTTCCCGAACTGTCTGTGACGGAAAATATCTACATGGGCCATCACCTTACCCGTCGGAAAAGCAGGCTCCTGGACTGGAAAGGGATGAAGCTCAAGACCCGTTCTTTGCTGGAGACGTTGGAGCTGGAGATCAATCCGGATATGAAGGTGAAGGATCTGAGCGTAGCTCAGCGGCATATGGTGGAGATCGTGAAAGCCCTGTCTCTCGATGCCCGCATCGTAATCATGGACGAACCCACCTCCGCCCTATCTTTGCGGGAAGTAGAGGATCTGTACAAGATCATCCGTCATCTAAGATCCGAGGGACAGGCCATCGTCTTCATTTCCCACAAGTTTGAAGATATCTACGAGATCGCAGATTACTTCACGGTTCTGCGGGACGGCCGCTATATCGGTGAAGGGATAGTGGCTGAAACCGAGGTCGATGAGATTGTCCGCATGATGGTCGGTCGCAGCCTCGATCAGATGTTTCCGAAAACAAAGGTCAAGTTCGGTGACACAATCCTTAAAGTCGAAGGGCTCTCCAAGACGGGGATCTTCAAAGATATTTCCTTCGATCTGCATCGCGGAGAAATTTTAGGTTTTTTCGGACTTGTGGGAGCCGGCAGATCTGAGGTCATGCGGGCCGTTTTTGGAATCGATACGGCCACCAGCGGTACGATTTCGATAGAAGGCCGAGAGGTGCACATCACCAGCCCTCCAGCGGCCATGAATCGCGGTATCGCCTACGTTCCGGAGGACCGCCAGCTCCAAGGCACAATCCTGGATATGAGCATCCGCGACAACATCACCCTACCCATAGTCGAGAAGTTGGCGAGCTACTCGTTTCTCAATTTCCATAAGGAAGAGGAGATCACCCGGGAGTTCGGCGAGCGTATGGAGATCAAAACCTCCGGCTGGGACCAGGCGGTGAACAGTCTCTCCGGGGGGAATCAACAGAAAGTGGTTTTGGCCAAATGGCTGGCTACCCGTCCGGAAATCCTGATCATGGATGAGCCGACCAAGGGAATCGACGTGGCTACCAAGGCCCGGGTCCACGAGTTCATCTCCCAACTGGCGGCGGAAGGTCTGGCCATAATCCTTATTTCCTCCGAGATTCCGGAGATCCTGGGCATGGCGGATAGGATCGTGGTCATGCACGAAGGTAAGATTACCGCCCGTTTAGACCGCGACCAAGCAGACTCGGAGACACTGGTCAAAGCCGCTATGGGCAATCCACTACCACAGGAAGCCGTATAGCATGCGGGAGCTGTTGAGACGTAGAGAGTTCAGTCTGTTGATACTCATCTTGCTGCTGATGCTCGCAGTGAGCCTGAGGGCTCCTAATTTCCCTCAACCCGGCAACTTATACGATATAGCTAACGACACCGCTATTCTCATTATGGTAGCCATCGGACAGATGCTGGTTATCATTACTGGCGGAATCGATCTGTCGGTAGCCTCGGGCATTGCCCTAACGGGGATGTCCGTCGGGATGCTGAACCAGTACTTCCCGGGCATACCTATCTTTGTTATTATCCTGATTTCCCTTGCCATAGGTTTCGTTCTCGGTTCATTCAACGGTATCCTGGTTTCCCTGGCTGGAATCCCACCGATCATCACGACCCTGGGAACGATGAGCATTTACAGGGGATTCGTATTCGTCCTCAGTAAAGGGGAGTGGGTAAGTGCCCATGAAATGACTGAAGCCTTCCGAGAACTGCCCCGAGGTTCCCTGTTTGGAGTAACGAATCTGCTGCTGGCTGCTTTACTGGTGGTGTTGATTTTCGCGATCTTTCTTCGCTTGAGCCGGACCGGACGGGAAATATACGGAGTCGGTGGAAACAAGGTCGCCGCCCAGTATGTCGGCATAAGCTTGAAAAAGATCAACTATCTGGCGTTCACTTTGAGCGGAGTCATTGTCGGGCTTTCCGGTTTATTCTGGGTATCCCGCTATGCGTCAGCCCAAAACGAAACCGCCTTCGGCTTCGAGCTGCAGACCATCGCCGCTTGTGTGATAGGCGGAGTGAGCATCATGGGGGGAACCGGAACGGTCCTCGGTGTGGTGTTAGGCGCCATGTTTTTGGGAATCGTGAATAACGCTCTGACGGTCATCAATCTTTCCCCTTTCTACCAGATGGCAATCCAGGGATTTGTTATTCTCGTGGCGATAGTGGCAAATACGTTGGTAGATCAGCGCAACCAGCTGGCGATGCTGCGTAAGAGAGAGCTGTGAAAAAGCAGAACCGACTCCGCACCAGCTATACCGGCATGATGGCCCGGGTTGCAGCTCTGTTGATGACCTGGGAAGTTATCCTATTCCTGATTTTCGTCGTAGTTGTTATCGTCAATTCGTACCTCTCCCCCTATTTCCTCGATCTGTTCAACATCCTCGATACGACCTTCAACTTTATGGAGAAGGCGATCGTGGCTCTACCGATGATCCTGGTGATCATCTGCGGGGATATCGACATCTCGGTAGCCGGAATTATCGCCCTCTCTTCGCTGTTAATGGGTATGGTGTCTGCGGCCGGAGCCCCGACCGGAATTGTTGTTCTGGTGGGATTGGCTACCGGCCTATCGGCGGGCGCTCTCAACGGTCTTCTCATCACCCGCTTCGGAATCCCGGCAATCGCCATCACCATCGGCAGCATGTCGCTGTTTCGAGGTATTTCCTACGCGGTACTCGGGGATCAGGCATATACCAAGTATCCAGAATCCTTTGCCTTCTTCGGGCAGGGATACATAGGGAATACCATCATACCCTTCGAGCTGGTCCTTTTTATCGCGCTGGCAATTGTTTTTGGACTGCTCCTACACCGTACGACCTTCGGCCGCAAGGTCTATGCAATAGGGAACAACCCGGTCAGCGCACGTTTCTCCGGAGTGCGGGTAAACAGGATCCGCTGGATCGTCTTTTCCCTCTCCGGGACGATGTCCGGTCTGGCCGCAATCCTGCTGACATCCCGCATCGGCAGTACCCGGCCGAACATCGCTTCCGGTTGGGAGCTGGAGATCATCACGACGGTCGTTCTCGGCGGCGTAGCCATTTCCGGTGGCAAGGGCAATATACTGGGCGTCATTATCGGGATTTTTCTGATCGGTTTCCTCAAGTTTGGAATGGGTTTGATCAACGTCCCGGGAAAGGTGATGAATATCGTGATCGGTTTTCTGCTGATCGTTGCCATCATGCTTCCCGGATATATACGGGC
>CAZPQC010000163.1:0-7935 GCA_964588525.1 uncultured Spirochaetaceae bacterium | reverse complement strand
TGATCGAAACTCTTGATCACGTATGCAATGTAACCGCTTAGGTTACGCCTGTCAATAAAAAACCGGTGATTATTGCCAACCTTCACCCGTGGGCCACTTGCAGCCGCGCATGTTTGCAGGGAGCACCCGGGCAGGGCATAGTGTCCTCACCAAACTGAAAGCCGATAGGTACCCGTCCGTTGGCAAAGAGTAAGATACCGGAAAAATACCAACGATGGATCGATGCGTAGAGGCGCTACCATCTTTCCCATGCGCACTTCCAGACGGCCAGAGAGCTGGGGCTGAATCCCAAGAAGCTCGGCATCCTGGCCAACGCGAAGCAGGAACCCTGGAAGTTGCCGTTTCCCGAGTTTATCGCAGAGCTGTACATCAAGCACTTCAAGAAAAACCGACCTGAAAACGTTCGTTCCATCGACCAGATGGTGAGGGATTATCACAAGAAGAAACAGGGGCGCAGAATGCGGTAAATCGAAGAAAAAATTACATATCCATCCGGTGAGGGAGAAGATCGGGAGCAGTAATGGTACTATTCCGACAACGAGTTCTTCAGGGGAAAGATCGAATCCTTCCCTTTGATCCGTTTCTTGTTGGAACTGGCACAGCATATCATGCCCTGCGGATCTCAATATATCCGGCGATATGGGCTCTATTTTTCCAGGACCAAAGGCAAGTGGCCGGATATGCCCGGGGACGCCCAGCCCATGTGATGCGGCTCGCCCCTGCCCGCTCCGGGGAGTACTCTGCCCGCCACCGCGTTGCTGAGCCCTCCAATAGCTATGATCCTCGCTTTGAAGCAATTAGCCTAATCTTAGGGAGGTGCTACTGTCAGGGGAATTCCTCTACGCGTCCGAGTATGAGAGGAAGAGTCGCCCCGATCGTCCCGTGGCTGAAGATTAAGGCGCCTTGCCCTTCCAGCCGGGATTATAGTAACTCCTATCAGTGATTGAAAGCCGGACGGGCATAGCCCTCGGCCCACGCTTGCTTCAGAACCTCGTACAACGGTACCAGGTCCATACAGGTTTCTCAGATGAGATGTATCGCGCCGGCATCCAGGGTGAAGGGCATCCTCTCTCCCTCCTGATAGGTCTTCTTCGATGCGGGGTTGGCATCGGAAATTTCCATCTCCTGGGAGTTGAAATCGATCCGGTAGTCCTGGGACGTCCCCATGAACACGCTCCGGGTGACCCGCGCAGCAAAGTCTTCCCTGCCGACAATGATCGATTCCGGGCGAACCACCACCCTCACTTTCGCTTTTTCGGTGTATGGTCGTCTGATCGGCACCTCGAAGATGACTCCGTGGATTTCCACCCGGGCATGCGACGCATTGCTCCCCACGACCGTGCCGTCGAGGATATTCGCCTTTCCGATGAAGTGGGCGACGAACTCATTGCTCGGATGCTGGTAGACGTTCTGCGGGAAATCAATCTGCTGCACGATTCCGTCATTGAGAATGGCGACCTTGTCGCTCACAGCCATCGCCTCTGCCTGGTCATGAGTGACGTACACGGTCGTGATGCCCACCGCTTTCTGGATGCGCCGTATCTCATCCCGCATATGCACCCGCAGCTTGGCGTCCAGGTTGGACAGCGGCTCGTCGAAAAGCAGAACCGCCGGCTCCATGACCAGGGCCCGCACCAGGGCTACCCGCTGCTGCTGGCCACCCGACATCTGAGAAGGGACTCGCTCGGCGAATTCTTCCATCTGGACCATCTTGAGCACCTCGCTCACCCGCCTGCGGATCTCGTCTCTCGGAACCTTCTTCAGCTTGAGACCGTAGGCGACGTTGTTGAACACGTTCAGGTGCGGGAACAATGCGTAATTCTGGAAAACCATCCCGATATCCCGTTTGTCCGGAGTCTTGCGGGACACGTCCTTCTCGGCGATGAGGATGGAACCGGAGGTGGGCATCTCGAACCCGGCAATCATGCGCAGGATCGTGGTCTTTCCGCAGCCCGAAGGGCCCAGCAGCGTCAGAAGCTCTCCGGGTTGGATATCGATGTTGACCCCCTGGACCGCCTTCACTTCGCCCCGGGTGCTGATGACGAATGTCTTGGAAAGATTCTCAAGCTGAACCCGTTTGGCAGCGGATCTCATTTGTCAGTACCCCTCTCCTATATTTATGCTCATCCTTTTGAGGATGAAGCTCATGGCGATCATGACGAACCCCACCATGATGATGAGTACCAGGCAGTAGGCATTGGCGGCACCGTAGAGGCCTTGATCCACCTGGTTCATGATCGCCACCGTGAGCATCTGCCATCTTGCGGAGACCAGGAAGATGATCGTGCTGACCAGGGTCATTCCCCGGATGAAGGCATAGACCATGCTGGAAAAGAAGACCGGCTTGATCAAGGGAATAGTGACGGAAGTGAAGACCTTGTGGCTCGAAGCGCCGCAGATATTGGCCGCTTCCTCGATGGATGGATCGATCTGCTTCAACGCCGCGATGGCCGATCGGGTGCCCACGGGCATGCTCCGGATCACCAGGGCGACGACCAGGATCAGGGCGCCGCCGGTCAGGATCAGGGGGGGAGCGTTGTAGGAGAGCACGTAGCCGAGGCCTATCACGGTGCCGGGCAGCGCGATCGCCATGAGAATGGAGCTCTCGATGATCTTCTTCCCGGGGAACCTCTTTCTAACGATCAGGAAGGCGGAAACGATGCCCAGGATACCCGCGATGGGTGTGGCGATGACGGCCAGGGTGGTCGAATCCAGGATATATCGCCGGCCGATGGTCAGGACATAGCGAATCCATCGGTCCGTGAACGAATAATCGGCGCCCCACAGGCGCACGAAAGCTCCGTAGGGCACCAGGGCATACATACCCACCACCAGAACAGATATGGAGATGCAGACTATGTAGATCGGGATGGTGGTGACCTTGTTCCTGATGAGAACCCGCTCCTTCGCTGCCTTGCCGGTGACCGTAATGTAGGACTTCTTTCCGATGACCACCTGCTGCAGGTAGAAGGCAAACATGGAAATCAGCAGGAGCACCACGGCCAGGGCTGTGGCTCCGGCCATATCGTAGGAGCCGATCCCCTGCTGGTAGATCTGTACGGCCATGGTCGTGTAATTTCCGCCGATCACGATCACGTTCCCGAAGTCGGCCAGAGACTGGATGAAGATAAGAAGGGCGGCATTGGCCAGCCCCGGCACCATCAACGGCAGTGTTACGGTCAGGAACACCTTCCACCGGGAAGCTCCCAGGGCCTGCGAGGCTTCCTCGATAGATGGGTCGATATTCTGCAGCAGGTTGGTCAGCATCAGGTACCCGACGGGGAAGAACGAAAGCGTCTGGGTCAGCAGCAGGCCCCAGAAGCCGTAGATGTCCGAACGTATCCCCAATAGTGACCGGGTGATGAGGCCGCTCCTGCCGAACAACAGAATTGCGGCAAGGGATATCACGAAGGGAGGAGAAATCATCGGCAGGATCGCCAGTATCCGGAAAAGCCGCTTGTGGGGGATCTTGAGATACGTCGTGGCGTAGGCGAACAGAAAGGCGACCGCCGTTCCCAGAGCACTGACCGCCGCGCCGAGCCTTATGGTATTCCAGATCGTGTCGATGTTGTACGGCAGCCTGAAGATCTCGATATAGTGTCGAAGGGACAGCCTGCCTTGATAGACCAAACTCTCCTTCAGGATCGTAAACAGAGGGATAATGATGAACAGCAGAACCACGACGAAGACGATCAGGATGGACTGAAGAAGGACGGGGTCGCGAAAGGTGAAACGCAGTTGACGAATGGAATCCCGGATCCTTCCTCCCGTGAAGGGACGCCTTCTGGCCAGTTGTCTACTCACTGGACACTCTCCTTGTCACAGATCCTCTTCGATTGGGAGACAGCCTGAGGCTGTCTCCCATAATCAGGCATCCGGCGTCATTTCGGGGGCGTTGTCCTCGTCAGCGTGTTGAATTTTTCCAGGAAGGCAGACCGGTTGGCGCCCGCCCACTCGTCGTCCTGTTTGATCAGCTTGGTGTTCTTCAGCTGGATCACTTCTTCAGGCGGAACCGCATCGGGATTCGTTAGGAACTGCAGGGCGTTCACCGTCTTCCCCAGTTCCTGGGCGGCCGGGGTCAGGCACCAGTCGACGAACTTCTTCGCCGCTTCCAGCTCCGGAGCGCCCTTGATGATGGCGACGGCGCCGATTTCGTAGCCGGTTCCATCCGCGGGAGCCGTGAACACAATGTGGTCGTATCCCTCCCGCTTGAATGCGATCGCGTCATGCAGATAGCCGATGGTCACGCCGCATTCGTGGAGTTGGATCATCCGTCCGCCGCCGCTACCCGACTTCGTGTACTGCCGCACGTTCTCGTTCAGCCGCTGGAGGTATTCCCATCCGGCCTCTTCTCCCTTGAGCTGAAGCATCGTGACGAGAACATTGTACGCGGTGCTGGAGGACCCCGGGTGGGCGTACACGAGCTCTCCCTTCAGGCGGGGATCCAACAGGTCGTCCCATACTTTCGGCATGGGCATGCCGACGCTGTCCAACCACTCCTGATCGGCCACGAACCCGAGATATCCGCTGTAGATCCCGGTCCAGGCCCCGTTGGGATCCTTCAGCTGATCGGGAATCACCTCGGCCGTGGGGGACTTGTAATGCTCCAGCAGACCCAGCTTGTCCGCTTCGATGAAAGTCAAGGACCCACCGCCGTACCATATACTGGCCTGGGGGTTGGCGCTTTCCGCTCGGATTCGGGCGAGGATTTCCCCTCCACTCATGCGTACGAAGCTTGTTTTGATCCCCGTCGCTTTCTGGAACTCTTGAGCTACCAGGGCAGCATGCTCCTCCAGCAGGCCGGCATAGATGGTAAGGGTTTCAGTCTCCTGCCCGCCTCCTGCGCTGACCGCCACCGTACTGCCCACGGCGATCACCGTTGCGATGAGCAACGTCTTCAGAATTGTCGACACAACTCTTTTCATGATACACACCTCCAAATTTTTTCCAAGCAGCCAACGGCTGACTGTATTCGTATGGGATGAGTGCCGGCAACCGCGCACAGAACGCCTACGCCCTGTTGACGGAGCCGCACATGCCCATCATCTGCTTGACCGTTTCCTTCATCGCCTCCTTCGATTTTCCCATGACCATCATGAGATCCAGCTCTTCGGGAGACTCGACCAAAGTTCTCCGCAACTGGTGAATGCAGGCCTGACGGACGACAGTGCTGAAATTGACCTTGGCGACTCCGTAATGGATTGCAGTTCGGATATCCTCTTCCGGGACCCCCGTGCCGCCGTGAAGTACGACGGGCACCGTCGTCCTGGCAACGATGGCTTTTAGACGATCGAAATCCAGTTTCGGTTTGGCTTTGTACAGGCCATGCGCCGTTCCTATGGACACTGCCAGGCAGTCCAGGCCCGTGGCCTTCGCGAAGTACCCGCACTGGTCCGGATCGGAGAGTGCCTCCGAGTGCACTCCGGAGCTCTCAATCTCAGCGGCCCCGCCGATAATGCCGATCTCACCTTCGACCGATATCCCGACGGCATGGGCCGCCCTGACGACTTCGCGGGTGGCGGCGATGTTCTCCTCGATAGGAAGGCGGGAACCATCGAACATGACCGAGGTGAAGCCGTAATGAATGCAGCGAATCGCCAGGTCGTAGCTGGATCCATGATCGAGATGGATGGCCACGGCGACCGTCATGCGCTCACTCAACCGCCGGACTATATCGGTGAACACGTGTCCTCCCATATAGTCGATTTCGCTTCCCGCCGCCTGGATGATCACCGGAGAACGCGTCTCTTCCGCGGATTCCAGAATCGCCTGGATGTATTCCAGATTGCTGGTATTGAAAGCTCCAACGGCATAGGCGTGCTCTTTCGCATCGGCCAGCAAGTCACTCATAGACAATACCATATCGGATTCTTCTCCTTCAGCTGATTCTGCAGCACTGCCTGCTCACAGGCTGTATTCCGACTGATCGATTTCCGAGAGAGAAATCGATTCATAGCTATCTGTGGATTTCCTTAACAGAAGCAAATAGAAAATCAGGTCGATCACCGCAAACTCCGCCAGACGGGTCAGCGTCGGAACCTGGGGGAAAAGAGTATGGTACGTCGAAGTGAGCAATACGTGGTCGCACCACTTGGCGATGGGCGACTTGGAATAGTTGGACAGGGCGATTGCCGGGATTCCTTTGTTCTTGGCGATCTTCAACGCCAGATTCACCATCTTGGACCCTCCGGAGTGGGAGATGCCGAAGGCGACATCCCCGGCACTCATGTTGCGGGCCTGAAGGATGGCTCGCTCCGGAACCGTGGCACAGAAAGTGCGCAGGCCGAGCTTCCCCAGTTTGTAGGAAGCATCCAGAGCTACGTTCAGGGTATTGCCTGCCGCAAAAAAATAAATCCCCTCGGCTCGAGACAACAGGTCCAGGGATTGTTCCAGCTCACGGGTATCGAGCGCGTGATATGTGTTCTCGATATTGGCCAGCGCGATTTCCAGGGCTTTCTCCTTGGTCGATGTGACATCCTGAGGTTCACTCTCGGATATCTTGTCGATTTCTCCCAGGGAGAGGTTCCGGATTATTTCTATTTTCATCTGGTAGTATCCAGAAAATCCGAGCTTTCTTGCAAACCGGACGATGGAAGCCTCACTGACCTTGCTGGCGTCCGCGAGCTCTGTGACGGTCATGTCCGGAATCAGTTTCAGTGAAGAGGTCAGGAAATCGGAGACCTTGCTTTCCGCCTGCGACAGGGAAGGATAGAGGCTCTTCACGTACAGCAGGAAATCCTTGTGCTCCCGGTTTTTCAGATTCACGCTCCAGTGTAAAAATTTTTTACATCCGACGGTATCCTATAAAAATTTTTTCCAGTTGTCAACGAAAATCATGGTCGTCGATAGCAAAAAGGCTTTCGTTGCAGCGAAACAGATATTTCGGGGTGCCCACCCGCAAGGAGAGCTCGTGTCCGGTTTTCCCATCAAGGCCGTGGCTATGGATCTTGACGGCTCGCTTCTGCACAGTGACAGAACGCTGTCCGCACACACCGTAGCCACGATCAAGAGGGTTACCGAACTGGGGATCCTTGCCCATTATCGCTACAGGAAGAAGCCTCGACACCCTGAGACCGATAAAGAATGCCTTGTGCATCAAGACACCGATCATCTGCTACAGTGGGGCTTGCATCGTAGACGGAAAACCGGTGAGGATCTCGTGCATCTCACGCTTGACGAGGAGATATCGCGCCGGATTGTCCGGTTTTCACGGGAATATGGAGTGAGTCTTCATTCGTTCATGAACTATAGGTTCTTTTTCGAGCCGGACAGCGCGGAAGCGGAACGGGATGCAGGAGAGCAGCCGGTTCATCTGCACGAAGGTGGACTTCGATCGGTTGCCGCGGCTGTAGTTCTCGAAGGCGATGTATATCGGAAGAGTGTCACAAACCGAAAATATCCGACGTCAGCCCGGGCGGCTATTCCACGACCGTCAATACATGGTTCATACGTCTTTCAGTTACTTCGAAATCATGAACATCCGGGCGAACAAACGAAATGGATTGTTGAGCGCTCTGTTACGGCTGCGCGTAGGGAGCCACGGCGGCGTAGTTCCTGATGGCCTCGCCCAGAGCGACCGGGACCACCGTGCACGCTCGGCGGGAGCGGGGCAGCGCCTCCCGCTCGATCACTTCGGCCGCAGCCGGCCAGAGCAGGTTCCCCGCCCGGACGAATATGTCGCCCAACACGATGCACTCGGGATTGAGGACATCAAACAGCAAGGCCAGACCGCGGCCCAGGTAGCGGGCGCAGACCTCGAGGACCCCGCGGGCCAGGGGATCTCCCTAACTCAGGATTCAGTGTGGATTCGGTGCACATACCAGCCGGATCCTCCCAGACACGAGAAGCCCTCGCTTTCCGTAAAGGTACCCCACCCTTGTGCAACATTAGGCAGGTACGAGGGTTTTTATTTTCTGCCAATCTCCAGACTTTCGT
>CAZPQC010000162.1:0-8141 GCA_964588525.1 uncultured Spirochaetaceae bacterium | reverse complement strand
CCGAATAGAATTATAATCGATCCACCTTCCCGAATCCACGGTAATTGTCGTTTATATATGTCTGCTCGTAGTACAGGAAAAATGCAAGCAGCTTTCTGAAGTGAATGTACGTAACAAAGGTTATTATCAAAGCTAACAGAATACCAAGACTGAACAATTCTGAACGAATTATATTTATAGTTTAGTTTTGAGCATTCCCTTCCTTCAGGATTTTTTAAAGGCTCTTGACAATTCTCCCCAAGATTTGTTATTATATGACCATGTTTCTATATTGTTCATAAAGACACTATAATTGTAAGGAATAGCTGTTGCCTCGAATATTCACGGAGGCGGACCGGGCCGCCATTCGAGAAACCCTCATAGAAGCAGGTAAGAAGTATTTCCTGCGCTATGGACTGCGGAAGACGAACGTGGAAGAACTTGCGCGGGCTGCAGGCATCGCAAAGGGAACCTTCTATCATTTCTTCGCGTCGAAGGAAGATCTCTGTATGGAGATTTTCGAACGGGAGGAAATCATTATTGCAAAAGAGGTGGAAGCGATTCTTTCTCAGCATCGGGACGCCGTGGAGGCTTTTCGGGCTGTCCTGGCGTACTCTTTGGAGTTCGTCCGGGGCAATTCCCTCCTCACTCACCTTAGAGAAACGGGGGAATACGCGCTGCTGGCCAGGGGTGTCGGATCGCTGAAGCTTGCCGAGCATCTTTCCCACGACACCGGAGTCGCAGAAATGCTTTTAGAAACCCTGCGCGCCAAAGGCGGCGTATGCGACCTAACGCCGGAAATCTTGGCGGGGATTCTGCGCGCCGTCGTACTTATGTTCCTTCACGAGGATGAGATCGGGGAGAAAGTATTCGGTCCCGCGATGGAGTTAATGCTTTCTTGGATATCGGAAGGGCTTGTCGGAGGAGGGCACAAGTCATGAGCGATGAAACGAAATCACCTCTCGCAGCGAGGAAAAAAAGTGTGAAAGGATGTGCTGGAACCAATCGCGGCAGTGATGCCAACACGCCGGTGATATTTGCCGAAGACCTGTGTAAACGGTATCCCGAGATCATGGCTGTAGATTCTTTATGCCTGAAAGTCGGCCGAGGGGAGATCTACGGTTTTCTTGGCCGCAACGGCGCCGGGAAAACAACCACGATCCGCATGCTCCTGGGTCTGATACGCCCCACCCGGGGTCGAGTGCTGCTGTTCGGTAAAGATGTGAGCACCGATCGCCGGGCCGCGGTCTCATCCGTAGGGAGTCTGGTTGAGACAGCAACCTCATATCCGACCTTGACCGTGCGCGAAAACCTCGAGATCCAGCGCCGCCTCACCGGCACGGGACGGGAAGCGATGGAACACGCGATCGCTGTGCTCGGTCTTAAGGAGCAGGTGAATCGTCGTGCCGGTCGGCTGTCCCTCGGTAACAAACAACGCCTGGCCCTAGCGCGAGCGATTCTCCATAGTCCCCGCCTTCTCATCCTGGATGAACCGGCCAACGGCCTCGATCCCGCCGGTATTGTCGAGATCCGCCGGCTCTTGCGCCGTCTGGCCGATGAACAGAAGATCACGGTTTTCGTCTCCAGCCATATCTTGGGTGAGATCAACCAGCTGGCGGATCGAATCGGCATTATCCATCGCGGCCGTCTTGTTGAGGAGTTCGATATCCGGCAAGCAGAAACCAAGGCTCAGGACAGATTGGAGATCCGCACATCGGATCCCGAACGGGCCATGATACTCCTCCGGACCAACCTGGGCATCGACGAGATCAAACTGCGTGAGGATCGAGGGATCGAGATTGGGGGAGCTGCCGTACAACCAGCGGTGATAGCGCGCCTTCTGGTGGAAGCGGGGCTGGAGTTGCGGGCCCTCTGCCCGATCCGGGAGGACCTCGAAGCGCGTTTCATGCGCTTGACGGGAGGTGAGCCGTGATGTTTCTTCAGGTACTGTATTCGGAGTTCCTCAAGCTCAGGCGGACGAAAATCACCTGGATCGTGGGACTGTTGTACTGCTTCGGCCCGCTGGCGTTGAGCTTCTTCATGATAATCCTGAGGGAGCCGGAACTTGCCAGGAGAATGGGACTCCTTACAGCCAAGGCACAGCTCACCGTCGGAACCGCCGACTGGCCCACCTACCTGACACTGATCGCGGTCGTGCTTTCAGCCGGAACGATCGTAATCGGCACTATCGAGGCTTTCGTGTTCGGACGCGAGTTCGCCGAAGGAACAGCGAAGAACATGCTGACTCTGCCGATCAGGCGCTCCATGTTTGTAGCCGCCAAGATCGTCGTGTCAATTGTTTGGTATGCCTGCATTGTGCTGGTAGTGTACGGCTTAGCCATCCTGCTCGGCTTTTGGGTGGGTCTCCCCGGTTTCGATCCGGTACTCCTTGAGAGAAACAGCCGGCTGTGCCTGCTGGTTCTCATCGAAACGCTCCTATTGAGCTCATTGCCCGCGTGGATCGCGGTCGTGGGGCGCGGCTACCTGGCACCCATGGGATTCACGATCTTCTCTTCAATTGTGCTCGGCCAGATCTTCCTCCATACCGGCTGGGCTCCATGGGTGCCATGGTCAATCGTATTCCTGACCGCCGGTGCAGGGGAACCTGGAGCCCCGGTTCCCGGTGCCGGTTCTTTCGTGGTTCTTGCAGGGGTCTTTGTCATAGGCTGCATCGCGCTGAACTTGAGTCTGGATCGGGCGGACAATACCCAGTAGTGCATGCTCCCAATCACCCTAAATGCGAATCCATGCCGGATCACACCCGCTCATGCGTGTTTATGATATACAGGGGAGGATGATACTCAGCCTCCGCCACATACGCACCTCCTTTTGTACCGTCAACTCCAGCGCGGCTTAAAAAAAAGCCATCCGGAGCCGTTGGAACGGGTCTGGATGGCTGCTTGTTCAGCCTAGGACACAACCCAGGATTCGAGTCTGTTGTACGGGCAAGTATAGTCCTTGGACCGCAGGCTGACAAGACGCACCGGTGCGTAGGCGTACCGGCGCTTCCGAAGCGCTTTGACACGAATTTGGGAACGTGCTACACATTGAGCACATGGATTGGAAGGGCTTCAACACCGGCTTCATCGCCGAGCGCGTACACGACCACTACTGGAATCACGACGATACCTGCGCCTACACCACGCTTTCCATCTTGTCACGACTGTTCGGTGCGCCGCTGGAATCTCAGGTACTGAATGCATCCCTGGGCATGTGGGGCGCCGGCGTTCATCGGGCTCAATGCGGACTGGTCGAAGGGGCGCTGATGTTCATAGGGATTCTGGGCGTCCGGCGGGGTCTGGACCGCGATCGCATCTCCAGGCTGTGCAGGAGCTACGCACAAGCGTTTGAGGAACGCTTCGGCAGCCTGACTTGCAGGGAGTTGCGGCCCGAGGGGTTCTCTCCGGACAACCCGCCGCATATCTGCGAGGAGCTATCCGACCGGGCGGTCACCTTGGCCACCGGATTCATCGCCGATGCCATGGCCGTCGCGCCGGGGATGAATCCCGGCGGAAATTGACAACCGGAACGATCGTAGATTCTATCGCTGACTCTGACGTAATACATACGCACGAGAGTCTCCGAAGCGAGAATTATTCAAAGAGGGTACATGATGAGGGATGTCGAGGCTCTGACCTTTGATGTTGGCGGAAGCGTCTTTGATTGGAAAAACGCGGTGCGTACGGAGATTCACAAACGGGCACTGGCGGCGGGGGCGGACGTGGATGCGGATCAATTCGCCGATGAATGGCGCGTGCGTATGTTCTCGATCCTGGACCGGGTCCGAAACGGGGAGCTTCGACGCATCAACTCCGACCAGATGCATCGTCTGGCATTGGAGGATATCGCCCCGAGCTACGCGCAGATGGAACTCTCCGCCGGCGAGCTTGATGAAATCAATACGGTCTGGCACCGCATGCCGGTGTGGCCCGAGTTCCCGGATGCGTTGATGCGTTTGCGCGAGCACTATCGCGTGGTTGTACTGACCGTTCTCAGCTTTGCCAGTGTCGTGGACAGCTCCAAGTATAACGGCATCAGCTGGGATGGTGTGTTGTCCTGCGAGTTCCTCGGGCAGTACAAACCGAATCCTGAAGCGTACCTGCAGGCATGCCATTTGCTGGGATTACAGCCGGCCCGGGTTATGATGGTGGCCACCCACCCGCTCGATTTGGAGGCCGCGCGGGGGGCGGGACTAAAAACCGCTTTGGTGCGCCCGAAATTTCGGGAGCCCGAGAGATCCGGAATATCTTCCAAGGTCAATACATCCAATTACGACTGCATCGCCGCAGATTACACGGACCTCGCCGACAGGCTCTGCGCGGCAGGGAAACAGAAGTAGCTTATGGAAACCCCGGAAGCCGGCAAGCATGTACACGATCCGGTCTCTGCTATCAGCGAGTCCGAGGCCACCGGTGAAACCGCCGCCATATTCACGGATATTCGACGCTGCATGAAGATTCCTCTGCTCACATCGATCTGGCGTACATTGGCGGGCATTGAGGGCGGATTGAGCGCCGTCTGGAGGGCGGCCAAGCCGCTCGTCGAGAGCGGGCGACCTGCGGCCGCTGTGCAGCAGCTAAGGGATCCAAACAAGCTGCCCGTACCCGAGCCCCTGGTTGAGGGGCAACTCGCCTGCGCCGGAGTTGAGGAAAGTCAGCTTTTCTTGATCCGCTCGCTGATCGACGCCTACAACCGTTCGAACGGCATCAACCTGATTACGCTCACCGCGCTGGTGATCGATCCTTCCGGTAATGCGGCCGCCAAGCAGTCACCCCAGCACCCGGAGCCGGCCGATTCGCCGCCGGCTGATCCACTTCCGTGGCCTGAATTGCCTCCACTGCCGGAGAAGAATGACCTTTCGCCGCAGACGTGGGCCTTTCTCGAGCGCATCAACCGCTTTGGAAGCGTACCGGATCAACCGGGCCTGGCCACGATCTGGCGTCACCTTGCTCACTGGCCCGGTTTCCTCGCCGTGGTCCACGCCGCCCTGGCGCCGCTGGAGCGGAACGGAACAATCCGGCGGTCGATCGAGCAGCTGCTCGAAGTTACCGGGCAGGAGGCGCAGCGCATCGTCGGGCTGCGCCCAACGACGCTTTCGATCCCCGAACCCGCCCGCGGGATAATCGCCAGCTATGTGCTCAACCCCGGATTGGTCGTGCGCATGGTCAGCATCGGCCACGGCCTCGCGAACTGGCTACAAGCGGAAGAGCTATGATGAGCGGCAAAACGAACACCACCGCCGGAGCATCTGTGAAGGCGCTGACATTCGACGTTTTCGGAACGATCACCGATTGGCGCGGAACTCTCATGCGGGAAGGCAAAGATTTCGGGATTCGTAAAAAGCTGACCGTCGACTGGGCACGGTTCGCCGACGCATGGAGAGCCGGCTACGCCCCTTCGATGCGAAGAGTAAACGAGCGGGAACTGCCTTGGAAGAACATCGATGCACTTCACCGCATAATCCTGGAGGATCTGCTTCAGCGCTTCGGCATCATCGGACTGGAAGAACGGGACAAAGAGTACCTGAACCGAATATGGCACCGGCTGGATCCGTGGCCCGATGTGTCGTCAGGGCTCCAGCGCCTGCGTCGGCATTTCCTCGTGGCACCTCTGTCCAACGGAAACGTCGGCCTGCTGGTCGACCTGGCTAGACATGCAGGTATTCATTGGGACTGCGTCCTCTCGTCGGAACTGGTGAAACGCTACAAACCCGATCCCGCGCCGTACCTGTACGCCACGGAGCTCCTCGGACTGCACCCCGAGCAGGTTATGATGGTGGCGGCGCATAACACGGATCTCGACGCTGCCCGCTCGGTAGGCTTTCGAACGGCTTTTATCTATCGCACCTATGAATACGGACCCGGTCAATCCTCCGACCTGGCCCCAAATCCTTCGGTAGATTTCGCCGCCTCAGACCTGAACGATCTGGCAGACAGGCTGATCCGGTAGCATCCGTTAGGAGGGAGAAAAAGTGATAGCAAAAGTTAAAACTGGCGCTGGCCGGGGAATCGCTCAACATCCGTAGTTTTCGTCGTGACCGGAGCCATTACGTCGCGTCCCCTTTGCTGTTGGCACGAGATCTCGCCGGTCGCTACTCTGGGTACCCTCCGCGCCCTTGTGCGTGCACAAGAAACGCCCCTCTGGAAGGAGACAGGAGGAGCTGCAGCGATAGAGTGCCCCCGGAGCAGACAGAGGGACAGATAAGTGATTACACGAAGTTGGGATCCAGCCCCGGGGGCGGCCGACCGACCTTCACCAAATGCCGTAGGATCTTCTTGACCTCTTGCGGCTCGGTGATCACGGCAAGAATCCGCATCGGCGAGCCGCATCTAAAAAAGCATATCCTCAAGGATCCCTTCGCAAGAAAGCGGTTGTCCGAGATCACCCGGGCCAATGTGCTGGACTTGCGTTCCAGGCTGCTGGCAAAGAATGCACCAGCCAGGGTGATCAAAGCCCTGGGGATTGTGAAGGTGATTTTCCGGGAGGCGCTGTTCCGGGAGGAGATCAACCGCGATCCCACAGCAGGAGTGGGAAGGGTGAAGTATTGCAAGGTTGAACGGGGGATCTTCACCGCGGAAGAGCTGCGGACTTTATTCCCCGATCACGGATATGGTCCCTGGAAAGACATACAGGACTACACCTGCTTCTACCTGGCTGCTGTCACGGGGCTGCGACGCGGGGAGATCCTGGCCCTTCAGTGGCGGCATATCGACTTTGAACGGCAGGCCCTCACCTTATGTGAGGCGTGGAAGGGCGGCAGGGAGATCGGCCCGCCGAAGTGGGATCACCTGCGGATGGTGCCGCTTTCTTCAAGAACGATTGACAAGCTCCGTCAGCTTCAGATGGAATCCATCCGCCTTGCCCCGGAGGACTTCGTATTCGCCTACGATGACGGTTCCCGTGTAGGCGAGACCTGGTGGCGGAAGCGGTTCTGTAAGGCGCTGGATCGGGCTGAAATTGACCGGCAATCCCGATGCCTGACAGCTCATTCCTTCCGGCACTATTCCGATGTCGGAATAGCAGGCATACGATCAACACGATCGTGCGGAACTCAGGCCACGATCCGGCCAAGATTCGAGCCGTACTGGGATGGATGGACGAAGCGGTTCAGGAGAACTACACCCACTGGGACCTGGATCATCTGAAGGCGTGGGCGGACATCGTGGATTCGATTTGGGAGGGGTGATCACAGAGTGTGAAACAAAGTGTGAAAGATTTTTCGCAAGAGTGCACGCGTTACGGTCATCTGCTGCCCTTCCCCTTTTTCTCCCGGAATATGGGTTAAGAGCAGCATACAGTCACCCGCCACATCTTACAAAGCATAATCCAACAGGCAGTTCGACTTTCATCATAATGACCCAGTGGGATCAATCAATCGTGATCTGAATGTTAAAAAATTCTTGAATAAAGACGTGGTATTATATATAATACCATTATGGTGCCGAGAGTAGTTCTTGACACGAACGTTCTTGTCTCAGCACTTCGATCACGTAAGGGCGCTTCGTTCAAAGTAGTAAGCCTAATCGACAAGGGTTTGTTTCAGTTAAGTATCTCGGTTCCGCTGGTTCTCGAATACGAAAGCGCCGTAAAACGGATCAGTAAACTGGTGGGTCTCAAGTACTCGGACATCGACGACATCGTGGATTACATCTGCCAAGTTGCTGAGCATAGAGACATTTACTATCTATGGCGACCGTTTTTGAAGGATCCAAAGGACGATATGGTGTTGGAAGTAGCGGTAGAGAGTGAGCCGGATTATATCGTGACCCACAACGTCCGGGATTTCGCCGGGATTGAACAGTTCGGTCTCGAGACCATTACTCCAAGACAGTTGCTTGAAAGAATAGGAGAAATATCATGAGTATTATAAGTCTACGTCTTTCAGAATCTCTTCATAAGAGGATTAGGGAACTTGCCAAAAAAGAAGGAATCTCAATCAATCAACTCGTCAACAGCGCCCTAGCCGAGAAAGTATCTGCACTTATGACCCTGGAGTATCTGCAGGAACGGGCTAAACGGGGGAGTCGAAGTAGGTTTGAGAGGGCTCTCTCGAAGGTGAAAGATTCAGAACCTCACGAAGAAGATCGTATCTAGCGAAATCGATAACCTAGTATAACGTTTCTTTAAAATCTTTACAAAATAACTTCGTTGGTCCATGATAT
>CAZPQC010000161.1:0-8192 GCA_964588525.1 uncultured Spirochaetaceae bacterium | reverse complement strand
CAAAACGCTGTTGCCCTTTACATCGAAGCCCAGACCAAGGGTGATTTATCCGTCCTTCCGCTGCCGGCAAGCGTAGGCTATATGGAGAACATCGCGCCTGCCGACATCAAGGAGGGTTTAGTCAGTACACCTTTAAAGATTCGTCATCACTTCAGTCTGCTCGATGTGGACTCGTGTCAGACGTTTACCGAGGTAATCGTGACGGACAAGGAAAAACCTTACGTCATTGGCACACGATTGCGAATCAATCACGACAAGATCGCCGAAGTGGAGACCCTGTGGACCACCACCGGCTATTGGCTGTTTAACGCCGACACCTATCTGAAGTATTCGTCGACAGAAGACTGGGGGCCCATTCCCGCTGAAAAGCGCGACACGCGCGGAACTCTGGTGAGTGCGGCAAACGCCTACCTCGACGCTTTCCTGGAAGGGAAAATCGATCTGGTGCCATGGGGATTCCCCTGTGTCCGTACCGAAGGAGGCGCATACACCGGCACAGGTTCGCCCAATGACAGCTGCGAGGTCGGCGTCCCGGCCGGCGTCAATATCGCCAACCGCCGTTTCGTGGTGGACGAGGTAATCGGATCGGTCGTGGTGTACTGTACTTTTGGCGCTGGAAGTCCGGGTGGTGGCAGCGGTGCGCCCGATTCTCACCTCTTCCGTGTGGAGAATGGAAAGCTGCGTTACGTGCACACCCTGACACATCTGCTGCAGGCGAATTTCCAGGGCGGCAAAAAGCCGCCACAGGGAAGCAAAAAGCCGCCAAACGTTCCGTAGTTAGGATTGATCCCAGGGAGCGGCTGGAGCGCTCCGGCGATTTGCCGGTGCCCCAGCCGCGCTAGCCCTGCCCATGACCCATAAATAATGCTGGACATAGCAGGCATTTCTGCTCATACTCATGAGCATGAACCTACAAAATCAGATCAAACGGACGTTGTCGCAGCCTGATGCCATTAAGTATGTTGCCGGATTATTAAAAGTCAACCGGTTTACCAGCAGAAGAGAGTTGGCAAATTATATATGCGAGCGATACAGGTTCTACGACGCTCGCAAGCAAGCACAACGAGATGGCTGCATTAAGGCACTGCGAGAACTGGAAGCAGCGGGCCACTATACGCTGCCTGTTGCCCGAGGCAAAACGGGACCGAACACGCCCAAGCGGTTACGTCAAGCAGTTGCGGATCCGGTGGGAGTGCCTGTCAAAGCAGGGGAAGTCCGTGGATTGGAATTGATCCAAGTGAGCCATGAAGAGCAAATGCGGATCTGGAACGAGCTGATGATTCGGGAACATCCGCGAGGGCATGGGCCATTGGTAGGGCGGCAGATACGTTATCTGGTCAATTCGGAACATGGTTGGCTTGGAGCATTGGGTTTTGCTGCGCCGGCGTTGAAACTTGCGGAACGGGATCGGTGGATTGGCTGGGATGTGGAACAGCGGCGAGCCCATTTGCACACGATTGTAAATATGAGCCGGTTTTTGATCCGGTCGAGCGTTCACTGCACCAATCTAGCCTCACGACTACTGGCAATGGCAGTTCAGCGGCTACCCGTGGACTTCGAGAAACGTTACAACTACCGTCCGTGGCTCATAGAAAGTTTTGTAGACAGATCTCGTTTCTTGGGTACATGTTATGTTCCGAGTTCCATTATGTGCTGAGGTTGATTCCATTTTCTTCTCATAAGCTTTAAAGAAGGCTAGAAAGCTTTTCCCTTTTTCTTCAGCTTTTTCTTCGCTGTCCCTGCTTCTTCCTTTTTTGGTTCATCTGCTTTTTTGGCTGGTTGATTCTTTTTCCTTCACCGATTCTATTCTTCTTTGGGAACCTTTGCTACATCGAGCAACAGAGAGCTTTTGCTTTTCCCCACCGCGTTTTTCTTCTCTCCGCTGATTCCATATGCTTCCAATACTCTCATTGATAAATGGTCCAGGGTCTGTAATCCGGGGGAAGAGTCTTTATGCCAAAACGACGGAGGTGTCCTTTTTGTCATCGTCTGTTTATTCCGAACTCTCGGGTCAAAGAACGGCAAAATACCTGTGGCCGCCAGGATTGTCGCCACGAGCAGAAACGGCAGTTGGATGAGCGGTGGCGGTTGCAGAATCGAGATTACTTTCGTGGCATGTACCCACAGCAAAAGCAAGTTTATGGTACTCGCGCCGAATACAGGAAGCGCTACCGCAAGGAACATCCCGATTATGTCCGGCGCAACGCCACTTTTGTCAAAAAATGCAAAGCGCGCCGGCAGAAAATTGAATCTGAACGGGTAAGTTCCACAAGTTGCGATCTGCATCTAACTGTTTGCTCCCAAAAGAGTAACGTCTCGATTACACAGGTAAGTTCCACAAGTCGTGATATCTTCGTAACTGTATGCCAGAACGAGGTTTAATCTAAAATTGCACGGGTAAGTTCCACAAGTTCCGATAGCCTGCCGCGCCGTCTGGCAATAATCTGGCTGCATGTTAACCAAACGTCCACAGCCGCTGCGGCCTGATCGCATTCGATCCATCCGCGGTTCCTTCAGTTGGATAGACCATCGTTTCCTCCGCCAAGGATTCGACCAGGGGTTAACTCGCATGGAGAAGCTTCTCTACCTTGTGCTCATCGCCGTTTCCAATCGGGACGGCGTCAGCTTTTATTCCGACCGGCGCTTGGGGGAAATACTCGATATTCGCCATGCGCATGAACTCACTGGCGCCCGCAATGAACTCATTGCGCGGGACCTGATTGCCTTTGAGGAAGGCCTCTACCAAGTTCTGGACCTCCCTCCGCACCGCACTGAGACTGGATAGAATTGAGAGGAGCCGCAGTGGACCTCACACCATGGATCACCGATTACGCCTGCTATCTCGAAGCGCACGGGTATGCCAGAACGAAGACCGTGCTTCGATTACAGCACTTGAGTTGTTTGCAGCGGTTTGTCGATGCCATAGAACTGAAAACTCTGGAGGAATTTAATCCGCAATTGGCAAGCGACTTCATCGACTTCTGGATCTCCCATGGGCATGGCGCCAGACCTGACAGGGGAGGCAACCACAAGTCGAGATTTGGAATCGGCCACCACGTGCCAATCCAATATAGCCTGCGCTGTTTCCTTCGCTGGGCCCATTCCACGGGACGTATCCAACGAGATCCCTTTCCTTTGACGCCTCCCGTTCGAGGAGGATACTCCTTCCCGGAGATGCCTGATTATCTGCGCTTCTGTGAAGAGCATAAGGGCTTGGCTAAACAATCATGGATGCAATACGAACTCTTCGTCCGCCGTTTCGACCAATTCCTGCGCTCTGTCCCGGTGACTTCCTGGAATCAGCTGCAGATCTGCCATATCGACATGTTTGTCCGCGAGCAGGCTTCCCACAACATCAGGCGGATTCAACTCATTCATTCTGCTTTACGCGGGTTGTTCCGTTACCTCTTCAGTCTCGGCTGCCTGGACCGCGATTGGGCGTCGGCGTTGCTCTCGCCTCGCCGATACAGCCTGGCCCGCACGCCCCGTGCCGTGCCGGCCGAGAAAGTCTTGGAGCTACTGCGAAGCATCGACCGGGGACGTCGTGGAGGAAAACGCAACCTTGCCATAATACTGATGGCGGCCAGCCTGGGTGTGCGCGCCAGCGAGATCGCCGCGCTCTGTCTCGAACACATCGATTGGATTCAGGCGGTGGTTTCCTTCCCCCCCATTAAAAGCAAAAACGATCTGCCTCTCCCGCTCTCCCGTCCTTTGATCGAAGCCCTGGCTGATTACTTAAAAACCGAACGGCCCGCGGACAGCCACTACCGTAACGTCTTTTTGAGCTTTAACCCTCCCTTTAGTCCCCTGAGTCCGACTGCGGTGTCTTGTCTCATTAACAGAAGAATGCGCCGAGCCGGAATCCGAGGGAGAGGACATGGACTTCGTCACGCGTTTGCCTGTGAATTGCTCAAATCCGGCATTCCCTTCTCAACGCTGCAGCAGCTCCTGGGTCACAGTAATTTTTCATCCACGCAGGTCTACACCAAAATCGATCTGGCCCAGTTGAGGGAAGTCGCCAACAACGACGCCGAGGATATGTGATATGAAACAAGTGCATGAGTTGAACTACCGGAGTTTCCTTGCCGAAGCCATGAGGGATTACCTCTATTATCTTGACCACCTTGGATTTTCCATCGCGGCGCCGGCCAACAGTCTCAAGCCCATTGACCGTTTTTTGGCCGGAAGCAATATCACCTCCATACAACAGTGCGATGACCGGTTTTGGCTCGGTTTTTTGGCCCAACACCAAGGCCGCGTCAGGGCCAAGACGTTGCAGAACTGGCGGGGTGCTTTCCATGGGCTCTGCCGGCACCTGGTGCGCCAGGGGTGGCTGTCCGAAAATCCAGTCGCGACCTTTCCCGTTCCCAAGCTTCAGCCCTACCGCCCTTACGTCTTTTCCATTGAGGAACTGCGGCGCTTTTTCGATTGGCTTCAACAGCAGGCAGATCAGTCTCGCGATCCGTTTACTTCATTCCAGTTTCGATCCCGCTACGTTTTCTTTCACATCCTCTATTCTTGCGGATTACGCGTTTCGGAAGGCGTTCGCCTCACCGCCGCGGATTACTCTGCCGAACAGCGCACCTTGTTTATTCAGCCCTCGAAATTCCTCAAGGATCGTCTGATCCCCATAGGCGACCGATCGGCCGCAAATCTCAATCTGCTTCTCAAACTGCGTCAACGCTTGTTCGGGATTCCTGCTGAGGGATCGATTTTCCTCATCATGCCCGAGCGCCGGCCCTATACCACCTTTACCGCCGGGAATCATTTTCGAAGAGTGATGCGCCATTTGGGAATCTACCGCCCGAAGATCATTCGTCGAGGCTGCATGCACGGCACGCCTCATCTTCATGAGTTGCGCAGGGCCTTTGCCGTGCACCGCCTCATGAAATGGTATCGTGAGCAAGCGGATGTGGACGCCAAACTCCCTCTCTTGGCTACCCACATGGGGCACTGCTCCTTCAAATACACCAAGACCTATCTGACGTTGACCCAACAGCTGCTCTCCGAAGCAGGGCATCGATTTGCCCACGGCTTTGATCATTTGGACTGGATGAACCATGATTCCGAGCTCTGATAAGCTCTCCGATTACCTGCAATATTTTTTTACATGCTACTTGCCTCAGCACAGGGATGTCTCGCCCCACACGCTGGCCGGCTACAAGCAGACCTTTATCCAGTTGCTGCGCTATTGCAGCCTCTGTTTTCCGGATCAACCCGATCCCAGCCTCGATCAATTTCAGGTTGCATTCTTATTGGACTTCCTCTCCCATCTGGAGAAAAAACTCGGCAACACCCCCTCTACACGCAACACCCGTTTGGCTGCCGTAAAGTCCTTTTTTAAGATGGTGAGCCTTCTGCAGCCCCGATACCAAAGCCAATGCCGCCAGATTCTAGCGCTTCCACTGAAAAGGACACGGCGCCGGAAACCAGACTTCCTGGAGAAGAATGAAGTCGATGCGGTTTTTGCATCCGTTAACGCTCAAACTCAGGATGGATACCGGGATCTCTGCATCTTGCGCACCTTGTACAACACCGGCGCACGGGCATCAGAACTATGCGGCATCCGCATCCCGGATCTTGATTTCGACCAAAAGCAGGTGCTTATTTATGGCAAAGGGAAAAAAGAACGCATGGTTCCGCTGTGGGATTCCACGATTGTTTTTTTGCGCACTTATTTGAAATCAGAGCGGCGCGTTCCCCTGCCTCCCTTCCGGGACTTTCTTTTTATCAACCAACGCCGTTCTCGACTGACGCGTTCCGGTCTCTACCACCTCTGCAACCAATACATAGCGGAGGCCGCTTGCAAGGCGCCAAGCATTGAACGCAAAAAGATTCATCCCGTTCATGCATGGAGGTACACCACGGCGACTCATTTGGGTCTCGCCGGTGTCGATGTGACAGTTGTACAAGAGTGGCTGGGCCATGTCTCGATCAACACCACCTGTGGATACAGAGCAATCCCAATGCAGACGAAGCGGCAAGCCTTGCGTAAGTTTTATCTCTTCGAGCAGACTTGGCAAGAGGCCAAGCTCGAAGGGGTGGATTGGAATCTGCATCCGGATCTCCTGGCGTATTTGCAATCGCTGTAAAACCTGCGCCAGAGGCTTGGATGAGTGTTGAGCCGCCTGAAAAATAATGTTTTGAGATTTTTCGCCGCAATAGTTTACTGACTGATTCTACAAGAGTTACGCCCAAACCATCAATATAGACATAACCGATAGATAAACAACAACTTACAGAAACTCGGAACATAATACATGCTATCGGGCAGCGAACTGGCTGCGGGTAGGCCGTACGCAGGGCCGTGGCCGCCAGGACCGTTTTCGACAAGCGACGGAGACGGCCAAAGACATCTATGTCTTTCCGCTGGAGAAAGACTTCCGATCCAAGCTGGGATTGGCCATAGATGCCGGACGCAGCATTTTGGATCCTGCCGACGGCTTGGAGGAAGACACTTGGGCTGAAAAAGAGTTTGGTGGAGCGCCGCTGGGGGATGCGCGATTGAGCAAAAGACTTGTGAAAGCAGCCGAAGCAAAAGCCGATGAACCTTGGCGAGCCTTCTGTGGTGTCGCCCAAGGAGACTGGGCTGCAGTAAAGGGGTATTACCGGCTGATTGATGCGCCGGATGAATCAGCAGTGACGATGGCAAACATTCTTCGGCCTCACCGTGAGCGCACTATGCGACGCATGCAGGGACAGCGAACGGTGTTGTGTATTCAGGACGGTAGCGATCTGGACTACAACGGTCTTACCGAGTGCGAAGGGCTTGGAGAGATTGGGACCAATCAGACTGGCGCCAAAAGTCGAGGGTTACATTTGCATTCTACTTTAGCGGTCGCCTCAAACGGCTTGCCGCTGGGCGTACTGCATGCCCAGTGTCTTGCCCCAGAGTCGAGACCGATTGAGGATGATAGACCTTCATACGCGATTCCGATTGAGGAGAAAAAAACATTCATTTGGATCGAGCATCATCGCGACATGGTGACCGCTGCTACGGAAATGCCTCATACTCAACTAATTGATGTTTGTGACCGCGAGGCGGATTTTTTCGAGTTGTTCGACGAGCAGCGTAAAAATCCGCAAGTCGAGTTGCTGATCCGAGCTAATTATAATCGCGTCATAACTGAGGAACCATCCAAGCTGTTTGAGGCGGTTCGTCAAACGCCGGTTCAAAGTCGAGTCCGGGTGAATATCCCGCGCCAGAGCGCCCGTCCGAAGAGAAGTAAACAACAAAAACGTTCCAAGAAACCCGGTCGGATTACAGATATGGCAGTACGCTATGTGCGCATCCAGCTTCGTCCGGCACGCTATCATAACGACAAATTGCCAATCGACATCTGGGTGGTTCATGCGCTGGAGGAGAATCCGCCAACAGGCACCCAGGCAGTGGAATGGTTTCTTCTGACTACGGTCGACATCTCTTCGCCTGAAGCAGCCAAACAATGTTTGCGGTGGTATTGCTTGCGCTGGCGCATAGAAGACTGGCACCGGGTTTTAAAAAGCGGATGCGCTATTGAAGAGCTCTCGCACAAAACTGCAGACCGCATGCGGCGAGCGATTGCCATTAACTTGGTCATCGCTTGGCGAATTATGGTGATGACGCTTCTGGGCCGCGAAATGCCGAATCTTCCGGCTGAAGTGTTATTCTCAGATATTGAGTTACGGACATTGCATGCTTACGCTAAAAAAAACGAATAAAGCCTCCATCGCTTTTGGGGGATGCCGTACGTCTTGTTGCCATGATAGGCGGATATCTTGGACGAAACAACGATCCGCCACCCGGGCATCAACTGATCCGGCAGGGTTACGCAGTACTCCAGTTCATGTGCCTTGGATTTGCGTTGAATAATGGCTGAGTTTGTCCAGCATTATTTATGGGTCATGGGCAGGGCTAGCGCCCTGTTTTGCTATTCCCAGCCGCTGTCGGATCCGTATTCGTTCACGACACCGATGGCCATGATGTCCCGAATTTTACCGTCTTTTATTTTAAACAGCTCCGACATAGGCATGCTGTTCGGTTGTCCGACGAAGTATGCGGCCGGCTGTGTGCTGCCGTCCGGCATGGTAATGGTTTCCACTCCCTGGTGGTTGAACATATAAACACCCCAGGTGACGCCTCTCTCCTCGTCAACAACCGGTATCCGGCGGGGCCGGATGCTTTCGATGAGGGCGAACACGCCGGAGTCAAT
>CAZPQC010000160.1:0-8219 GCA_964588525.1 uncultured Spirochaetaceae bacterium | reverse complement strand
GCAATGCATGTCACCTATCCCGGAATCGAGCCCAAGACTCGCTTCAAGTACTACGGATTGAGAGGCTCGAGGAGCTTTTTCACTCTCCGATAGATCTCGTAGAAATCGAGGTAATCGACAATCCATATTTCAAGGAAGCGGTTGAAGAAAGCAAGGTGCCTCTGTATGGAACACCGTAATCTGAAAAAACTGCTATTTGATGTCGAGAAAGCCTGCAAACGTATCGAGAAATTCGTCTCAACTCGTAGTTTGGATGATTTCCTCAATAATGAGATGCTCCAATCCGCCGCATTATCGCGTTTCGCAACCGTCTCATCCATGGGTATGCGACTGTGTCACCCACGATCGTCTGGGGAATCGTAACCAACGATATCCCTATACTGCTTTCTGAAGTACGCGCACTCATGGAGGAACCGTAAGGCTTGCCGTCGTGGTGGTAGTGGCCGAGTAAGATCCGGAGACGTTGCATCGATTCGATTCTCCTTCGGAGACATGGGATCATGATTTCGCCATAAGAATCTCGTTTGGAATGAATGATATGGCAACGATTGTGTTTGTTGTAGTATCTTAGATTGAAAGGAGCTTTGTGTGGAGAGAAAATTTACACTTGAATATTGGATTGACGACGAATGGTATGTAGGGAAATTGAAGGAAGTTCCAGGTGTCTTCAGCCAAGGGGCCAGCCTGCAGGAACTCGAAGAAAACATCGAAGACGCTTATCGCATGATAATGTCTGAACAGGAAGAATATGAACCTTCTCTGGAAATAAAAAGTAAAGAACTCTCCTTCAAAGTGTGAAAAGAAACCAATTCATAAAAGAGCTTGTGCATGCTGCATGCTATTTGCGTCGACATGGCACACGTCATGATATCTATACAAATCCAAAAAACGGTAAAATGGCTCCTGTTCCAAGGCATCGCGAAGTGAAAGAATCACTTTGTAACCTCATACGAAGACAATTGGGAATCGAAGGGTCCAACAACTGATCCCTGTTTTGTCAGGGAGTATTGGTTCGATTCGCCTAGTGGTTATTCGGGCGTATGCCCAGACAAGAGGTGGCGTTGAAACGGCGACCACCTCTTTTTTCCCCGTGACTTGCTCGGTCAGAGAATCATTCACGTTTAACAAAGGGAGCTCCGACTGCTGAACAGAAAGATGATATTTATTCCCTTAACATTGCTTCCCGAAGAACTTACTTGACCCCAGGCACTGCGCGCGCACGCACAAAACCAGCGCTGGAAAGTATGCAGACTCTACCTCGACGATGGCTACTTCACCGGCTCCCGGAACCTGCCCGTTTTAAAGAGACTGCTATTTAAAGCCGCCCTGAATCGATCCGAATCTGCGATGAATGACCGTGGTCTCTAATGGAATGTCTGAGCTTCCGGTCCCGGAAAGGAAGAGGACCCAAGGTACGAAATTACTTGACTTCGCCATTCGATCTGAGGATCTTAACTGCTACGGTTACGGAATATTCGGAACCGGATAATCTAGATCCGGAATAGAAGTGATCGAGGAGAGAGGGGCATGAACAGTGAGATGCAACTGGTGGAACTGCTACGGCAGATCAACAAGGAGATCTCCAAGCGGCTAGTGCCCATCTTTCGGGAGAAGAAACTTTCGATTGCGGAAATCTCCGTTCTAATGAGGATGAACCGGCCTCCTGCCTGCCGGGCCAGCGAACTCGCTGCGATGATCGGCATCCCCTCGAGTACGGTCACGGGGATACTCGATCGCCTCGAAAGGCGTGGCCTCCTGGAACGGCGCCGGGACCCGAATGATCGCCGGAGTATTTTGATAACGATAACTCAGAAAACCAAAGATTTCGTTGCGGACCTGATGACTTCCATGGAGGGCATGCTTCGAGAGGCGTTCAGATCGCTCCCGGATTCCCGCACGCAGAGGCTTATCGAGGATCTGCGATTCATTCTCAAAGCGCTGGAACAGCAGAGTTCCGTTGCGAAATGACCAAGACTGCAACCGGCCGATTCGGTGTCTGTGAGGGGTGTGGGTCTGCGGTAAGGAAGGGACTGACATTGCGATGAGAAAATCAACAAGTAGTCGAATCGCGGGGTGCTTCAAACCGGGTGCTCCGATCGCTGCAGTGATAGTGATTCTGTGGCTTGCGGGGGCCGTTCAGGTCTGCCAGGCGCAGCAGCAGATACTTTCCATCGCTGCGGCCGAGGAAACAGCCCTCGGGCAGAATCCGGACGTGCAGAGTGCGAACTGGGACTGGCTTGCGGCGTCCGCGAAGGCTGACGCCGCAAGCTTCCGGTTGTACCCTTCTTTGTCGCTTTCCGCAAGCTATCAGCGCTTGAGTACTCTGCCTGCAACGGCCGTCGATCTTCCGGACCCAGCCGGGCCGGGAACAGTTCGGTTTGAGCTTCCCGCTTCTCTCACCAACGTAATCGCATTTGGCGCCAATCTCCAGTATCCCGTCTTCGCCGGTTACCGCCTCCGGGAGTCGCTTTCCATTGCCCGACTTACCTCAGACGGCAAGCTGTCTGCGCTCGAGATAGTCAAACGCTCCCTCCTTTTTGAAGTGCGGCGCTCGTACTGGGAAGCCCTCCGCGCTGACTACAATGTCCGGACGCTGCAGAGGAACCTGGAGTTGATGGAAGCGAACTACAAGCTCATGAGCGACCAGGTGGCCACTGGTGCGGCGACGGCGGCGGACCTGCTCGCTGCTGATACGCGGCGAAAACAAGCGCAAATCGACCTGGGCGGCTCTGTAGTGCTGAGAAAGCGGGCCTACCTGCTGCTGGCATCGCAGATTGGACGGGATGTGGCCGATCTCGACATGGGTGCGGATCCTACCACTGCGCAAATGCCGTTCGACCTTTCCACTCAGGCGGACGAACCGCTTTCCCCCGGGGTCGCCGGTGCGCTCGACGAAAGGAAGTTGATCGACATGGCTTTGGTACGGCGACCGGAAACCCGCAGTTCGGCCCTCGCGGCCCAGGCAGCCGAGCACAGCGCCAGGCTTGCCGCTGCCCCTCTCTATCCGACGGTAGCGATCACAGGGAACTATACCCTTGCCGATCCCAACCCGCGTGTCGCTTTTCAGAACGACCCCTGGCAATTCACCGGCACCTGGTCGCTCGGGATCCAGCTGAGCTACGATATCGGCGGGATTCCTGCGAACCTCGAGGAGAAGAAAGCACAAGAGCTGGGGGTTAAGAAGGCCCGAGCGGACGCTGCCAAATCGACAAGCGCGGTCGCTCTGGATGTGCGCAGCTGTTTTCTCAACCTCACCCGAGCCCATGCGGATCTCCAGCTGATCAGCGAGATGGTCGCCCAGGCGGAAGAAAATGTTCGCGTCGCCCAGAGGCGCTACGAAGCGGGCACGCTGAATGAGGTAGGCAGGCTCAGCGAGCAGTTGGGACTGCTGAGGGCCCAGTTTGCGGTTTTCAATAAGCAAATCGACGTTCAGATCGCAGCCGCGGACCTGCTGCGGGCAACCGCGCTGGATACCCTTCCGTGATGCTCCGGAACTTCGCGGACCTCGGAAGGAATTAGAACCCATGGTCAAATTGCTCAGATTCTTGAAACCCTACGCGTTGCCGGTGTATGCGGTCATAATTCTGGTTTTTTTCCAGAGCATGGCGAATCTGTACCTGCCTACACTGATGTCGGATATCGTCAATAATGGAATCACCAACGGCGACATCGGTTACATCATACGGATCGGCGGACGCATGCTGCTGGTGGCGCTGGGAGGTTCCGCCTGTGCCATCACGGCTGCCTATTTAGCCTCCCATGCCTCCATGGGCTTCGGTGAGATCTTACGCAGAAAGATCTTCACCCATGTGCTGCGATTCTCGCTCCACGAGTTCGATATCCTGGGCACGCCCTCCCTTGTGACCCGGAACACCAACGACGTCACCCAGATCCAGATGGTGCTCTTAATTATGATGCGGATGATCATCAGCGCGCCGATCATGGCCATCGGCGGGATCATCATGGCCGTATCCAAGGACAGAGAACTGGCCTGGGTCATCATCGTAGTGATTCCAATCCTCGTGGCCACGATTACCATCGTTGCGGCCCGGGGTTTTCCCCTCTTTCGGGCGATTCAAAAGAAGGTCGACAAGATCAACCTCGTCCTTCGCGAGAGGTTGACGGGCATCCGGGTCATCCGTGCCTTCAACCGCATCGATGACGAGAAGAAACGCTTCCAGGAAGCAAACCTCGATCTCACGCGGACCCTGATTCAGGTCAACAGGCTGATGGCCGTGGTTATGCCCATCATGCTGCTGGTGATGAACCTGACCACCGTCGCCATCATCTGGTTCGGAAGTATCCGTATCGATCATGGGACCACGAACGTCGGCAATATGATGGCTTTTCTCCAATACGCCATGCAGATCCTGTTCGCCCTGCTCATGGCCTCTCTGCTGCTCATTATGGTGCCACGCGCTCAGGCGTCGGCGGAGCGGGTCAATGAGGTTCTGGCGACGACGCCTGGAATGAAGGACCCCGGGCAACCACGGCAAACCGATGCCCAGACCAGGGGCAGCATTGAGTTCAGGAATGTCACTTTCAGCTATCCCGGTGCAGAGAAGCCCGCGCTCAACGACATTTCCTTTTCTGCGGCACCCGGTGAGGTGACCGCGATCATCGGGAGCACAGGGTCGGGTAAATCCACACTCATCCATCTGATCCCACGTTTCTACGATCTCGATTCCGGAAGTATCCTGGTCGACGACGTGGACATCCGGGAGCTGTCGCAGGAAACCCTTCGGGGTAAGATCGGTCTGGTGCCGCAGAAGGCGGTCCTCTTTGCAGGAAGCATCGCGGAGAACATCCGCTACGGGAAAGAGGATGCCACGGAGCAGGAGGTGATCGGGGCCGCCGAAATCGCGCAGGCAAACGAGTTCATCAGCGAGATGAAGGGAGGATTTGATTCGATCGTCTCCCAGGGCGGCACCAATGTCTCCGGCGGGCAGAAACAGCGTATCTCCATAGCCAGGGCCATAGTACGCAGACCCGAGATTTATCTCTTCGATGACTGTTTTTCGGCCCTGGATTTTAGAACCGACGCCAGGCTCCGGGCGGCACTGAAACGAGAGATCCTCGACTCCACCATCCTGATCGTCGGGCAGAGGGTAGCCACGATCATGGACGCGGACAGGATCATAGTGCTGGAAGAAGGCCGGATCGCAGGCATAGGCACCCACAAAGAGCTCTACAGAAGCTGCGATGTCTACCGCGAGATCGTGGCCTCTCAGCTCTCGGAGGAGGAAATCGCATGAGCGATCAGCGGACCGGGCGCTCTGCCGCGGGTCCGCCCCGCATGCCTTTCGGGGGCAGAGGGCGCCCCGGTGGGATGATGGGCGGCGGAGCTCCGGCGGAGAAACCAAAGGACTTCACCGGTACCTTGAAGAGACTGCTCGTGTACTTCGGGCCTTACCGAAACGCACTGATCGTTATTTTGGTCTGTGCGGTTCTGGGTACGGCGTTCAATATCGTGGGACCGAAAATCATGGGTCAGGTGACAACCAAGATTTTCGAGGGAATCATGGGCAAGTTTGCCGCTGCTCACCTGGGTGAACCCGCTCCATCAATCGATTTCCGTTTCATCGGGAAAGTGATTGTTGCGCTGATCGGGCTGTACCTCGTTAGTGCACTATTCACCTACATCCAGCAATATCAAATGGCCGGCATTTCCCAAAAGATCGTGTTCGCGCTGCGCAGCGATATCAACGAAAAGCTCTCCAGGCTTCCCTTAAAATTCTACGACTCGCGAACGCACGGCGAGATCATGAGCCGGGTCACGAATGATATCGACACCATAGGTACCACCCTGCAGCAGAGCCTGACACAGCTCCTCACGTCCGTCTGCACGATTCTCGGTGTTCTGATAATGATGCTCACCATAAGTCCCATCCTGACTTTGATCACCCTGATTACCCTGCCCATTTCTTTCCTTGCCACGGCGAACATCGCCAGGCTGTCGCAGAGGAACTTTGCGGCCCAACAGAAGGAGCTCGGCATCTTGAACGGCCATGTAGAGGAGATGTTCACCGGCCATACGATTGTCAAGGTTTTCGGACACGAACGCAAAGCCATCGAGGAGTTCGACGAAATCAACGACCGGCTCTACCACGCCGGCTGGAAGGCCCAGTTCGTCTCGGGCATCATTATGCCTCTGATGAACTTCGTAAACAACTTGGGGTACGTGCTCATCTGTGTGGTCGGCGGGATCATGGTGGCGAACAAGGCCCTCAAGCTCGGCGATATCCAGGCGTTTATTCAGTACTCCCGACAGTTCACCATGCCGATCGCCCAGACCGCCAATATCGCCAACGTCCTCCAGTCGACGATCGCCTGTGCGGAACGTGTTTTCGAGATCCTCGATGAGGTCGAGGAGATCCCGGAGCGCGAAAACGCCCTGGTGATCGAGTCGCCGAGAGGGGAGGTCAACTTCCAGGATGTGACCTTCGGCTACAGGGAGGGAGTCACTCTGATGAAGGATCTGAATATCCACGTTTTCCAGGGCCAGACGATCGCCATCGTCGGACCCACAGGGGCGGGAAAGACCACGCTCGTTAACCTCCTGATGCGTTTCTATGAAATCGACGGCGGAAGGATTACCGTCGACGGGATCGACATCCGGAACTTGCAGCGCGGCCGATTGCGCACCATGTTCGGGATGGTGCTACAGGATACCTGGCTGTTCAATGGCACCATTGAGGAGAACATCGCCTACGGCCGGGGAGAGGCGACTCTGGAGCAGATCATCCAGGCTGCGCGAACAGCCCACGCTGACCACTTTATCCGCGCTCTTCCCGATGGTTATGACACCATCCTGAACGAGGAAGCGAGCAACATCTCCCAGGGGGAAAAGCAGCTTCTCACCATCGCCCGGGCCATTTTGATCAACCCGGCGATTCTTATTCTGGACGAGGCGACGAGCAGCGTCGATACAAGGACGGAAGTCTACATCCAGAACGCCATGAAGGAACTCAGGAAAGGCAGGACCAGCTTCGTGATCGCCCATCGGCTGTCCACCATCCGCGACGCCGAGCTGATCCTCGTCATGAACAACGGGAGCGTAATCGAAACCGGCAATCACGCCGAGCTGCTCGCCAGGAGAGGCTTCTATGCGGAGCTGTACAACAGTCAGTTCGCCGGGGCCTTCGTGGACGAGCAGGTCGTATCGCAAGGAGTGTGACACATGAGCAGGACGAATACCGGCGAAGCCGGTGGTGCGACACGGGTAAAATCCAGGGATGCGGACATGGCCGCGGAAGTGCTGAACGAGAAGGTTGAACCACTGAGAAAGAAAAAGGGCCGCAGGGCTCCTATCATCGTCGGCGCCTTGATCCTGCTGGTCCTGCTGGGTGTGGGAATCACCTTCGGGACGATCTGGATCCTTAATTCTATCAAGTACGTGAGCACGGACGATGCGGCCATCGACGGCGACCACGTCAACGTCAGCACCAAGATGCTGGGAAGGATCGCCAGCGTCATGGTAGCGGAAGGGACCGAGGTCGAAGCCAGGCAGCTTCTGGTTCTGCTCGACGATGTGGACCTGCGCGCCCAGGAAACGCAGGCGGCTTCTTCCCTGAACTACGCTAGAGAAAACCTGGTCCTAGCGCGGGTGAATCTGGACAAGACACGGGACGATTTCAACCGGACCAACACCCTGTTCAAGGGCGGAGCCGCCACCAGGGAGCAATACGACCATGCCAGCAGGGCGCTGGAAACGGCGAACGCGCAGTACTCCATCGCCCAGGCCCAGATCGACACCGCCAACGCGCAGCTTAGGGTGATCGAAGCCCAGCTTCTCAATACCAGGATCACCGCCCCGATCTCCGGAACGGTCGCGAAGAAGCCCCTGATGCCCGGAGAGCTGGTCCAGCCCGGACAGACCATCCTTTCCATCAACGACCTGCAGCATCTCTGGGTCACCGCCAACTTCGAGGAGACCAAGATCGGCCGAATCCGGGTGGATGATCCCGTGAAGATCACCGTGGACGCTTACGCCTCCTACCCGTTCACGGGCCGGGTGGTTCAGATTGGTGCTGCGATCGTTCCGCCTCCCTTTTCGATCGGGGAGTTCACAAAAAGCACGCAGCGTATTCCCATAAAGATCGAGCTTGAGAATAGTACGGAGAACATGGTGCTGCTGCCCGGCATGTCGGTAGAGGTCAAAATCGAAGTGCAGTCCTCCAGGGGCTTGTCGATTCTCCGTCGTCGTTAACGTTCTCCGC
>CAZPQC010000159.1:0-8240 GCA_964588525.1 uncultured Spirochaetaceae bacterium | reverse complement strand
CGGAGAGCTTGTGAAACAGACGGTAAAAGCGCTGAAAGCTGAGCCGGGCCAGGGTTTCCGTCGGTGTGCTCATGGGCAGGCCTTCTTTGGCTTCTATGAACTGGTGCAGTCCCGCCCGCCAGGTTCTCTGGGGCATCTGCCGTCCGGTGAACTCGTCCACGATGACCACCTTCTCGTCCTGGATCACATACTGGTCGTCTTTATGGAAGAACTCACGAGCCGTCAGGGCCTGCTGGATCAGCTCCATGTGTCCGCCGACCCCTCGAAACTGAGCCTGAGAGCTCTTGATCCGCTCGGCCAGCACTTCCTTGAGCCGGGGATTTATTTCGATCTCCTTGTATCGCTGGTCGATGCTGTAATCGACATGGGCTTTCAAATTCGAGGCTATCTGGTTGCTCACCATACAGGCATCGGTAAACACCTCGTTTGGGAAAGCCCTGGATATGATCAGGGGAGTTACCGCCTCGTCGATGAGGATGCTGTCCGCCTCGTCGACAATCGCCGTGTGGATGCCCCTCATGACCAGGCCCCGTTCGATATTGGTGCTGCGGCCCAGCAGGTGGGCGATCTGTCGTCGCTCGGCCTGCTGGAAGTTCCCCAGCCACAAACGATCCCTCAGGAAATCGGCCACGATCTCCTTGTTGGTGGTGTAGGTCACCCCATGGTTGTACCCCTCCCGTCTGGCCGCCGGTTCCATATCGCCGGTAACGCATCCCACCGTCACGCCGCAAAAATCGTATAGCGGTCCCATCCAGCGTGCGTCCCTGCCGGCCAGATAGTCGTTGACCGTTATGACGTGGCAGGGAAACCCGCTCCAGCCATTGAGTACGCAGGTCAGAGCGGCCGTCAGGGTCTTGCCTTCGCCGGTGGCCATTTCCACGGCGTAGCCTCTGTACATGGCCAGGGCTCCGGCCAGCTGAACTGTGAAGGGACTCAAGCCCACGCGCCGCTTGGCGGTTTCCCGGATCGCCGCCAGGGCCGAAGGAAGCAACGCCTCGTAATTTTTTTCCCTGCGACGGAAGGCGTCTTTGAATTCGAGGAGTTTGCGCCTCAACACGTGATCGCTCAGGTCCTTCCACTCCGGTGCCAGCCCGTCGACCTCCTGAGCCCGGGCCAGGAACTCACCGATCATGCCGGGGTTGAACTTGTAGCTGCCGACGAAGGAGTGAACCGCAGCGTCGAGGCCGGTCAGCAGATCCGTGGGCTGGCGGATCATGGTGCGAAGATAATCTTCGGTCAAGAAACTCATAGGCTCGATTCCGGATTACAGCTGATAGCGTTCCTGCAGAAGCTGCCGCAGTTTTCGATAACCCTGCTGTAGAAGCGGTTCAGGGGGAAGCTTGAAGCGCACGCGCCCCGACCGGCCGTGATAGAGAGTCGCCTGCGGATCGGGAACAATGTCCAGACGGACCTCGTAGAAGGGTTCCGCCGCAATCACCCCGCTGGAATCTTTGACATCCACGGCGACCTCCCCGCCGGCGCCGTATCCCAGGGCCACGGAGGGAAGCTCGGTCTGCTCTACGGGGACCTGGATCATGCTGCCGGTGGCCAGCGTCAAGTCCGTCTGCCCGGACAGCCGAACCTCCGCGGAGCGCACCTGGCCCGAGAAGATTTGGGAAACCTCCTTTTCGGACACAACTGAAGAAAAGGAATAGGCCTGTTCGTTCACCAGCTGGCCGATTGGTGTGCCCCTCTGGATCCACATACCCACATAGTCCTCGAGATGAGGAGCAACCCAGGTTCCCGTAAACTCCGCGTGGATCGCGAGCTGCCTCTGCTCCTCTGCCAGCCGTTCAAGCCGGCTGCGGATCGTGGCAATCAGGCTGTCGATGGATTTCAGGTCCGCCTGGCTTCTGAACAGAGCCTTCTGTCTGGTGGCCACGACTTCCCGAAGGCTGGCCTGAACCTCGGCAATTTCGAAGGCAAGCTCGTCATTACGCAAGCGTACCAGTGTCTGCCCCTGCTCCACTTTTGTTCCCGAGGACTGGAGGATTTCCTCAACGTACCCGGGAACACCGTTTACCACCACGGTATGTTCGGCAGCTTCGAGCACTCCGGGAGATTTGAAGCTGTGCGGGAAGGGGGCGAAATAGAGCAGACTCACCGTTCCGACTATCGCCACCAGACACAATAGAATTGCCCGCAATCGCGTTCGTTCGAGCCTGGGGCTGGAGGCCAGATACTGGACCAGTCGGATCAGCGGGACCATGACCCAGGTGACGGCACAGACCGCGGCCATGAGGATGCCCAGAAGCAGAAAGCGGTCCGCTACGATCAGCAGGATTGTGGTAAAAACGACCAGCTTGTACAGGCCGCTCAGTATTCCGAAAACCGTGAGCCAAAAGCTTTCAGAGAAGTTGGCCGACGGACTCTGAGATTTCTTGTACCCGAAGGCGTAGCGTTCAACGAGATGGCGCAGATGTTGGGAAGATTGGGTGTGCAGGTTCGGGATGTCGAGGAGGTCCGAAAGAATGTAGTAACCGTCGAAACGCAGGAGCGGGTTGATGTTGAACAGGACCGTTGATACCGAAGCGATGAACATCATGTTGTACGCCAGGGCGTTGATCACCCCGGGTCCGGTATTTGCCCAGATGAACACGGCGCAGGCTGCTACAAACACCTCCGTGATCATCCCGGCCGCACCCACGAAGACCCGTTTCCATTTACTGCGGAAGGTCCAGGCAGATGTTGCGTCCATGTATGGCAGGGGATTGAAAATCAGGAACATGATGCCCATGGTGTGCACTTCCCCCCCGAAGCGCCGCACTGCAAAGGCGTGTCCGAACTCGTGAAGCGTTTTGATCAGGATCAGTGCCAGGTACAGCAGGGGAAGATTGGTCGGAGCCAGGATGGCCTGAGTTTGAACACCCACCTGAGCCCAGTTGTCGATCAGCACCTTGATTGCTCCGACGATCACGCCGATCCAGACAACCGCCCCGAAGGGGCTCAGCGCCACCCGGGCCAGCGGAGCAAGGCGTTTCAACAGGTTATCGGGATCGAAGAGGGGGACGCGGAAGAACATGATGCTCATCAACGTGGCTCGCCGGATCTTCTGCTTGCGCTCCTTGTAGCGTTCGAACAGCTTGGCGCTGTCCGCGGGTAAGTCGTAGTGCAGGAGGTTGGCATAGTACAGCTGAGCCAGCAGTTGGATTACATCCTCCTGCCCCGGCGCATCATCGGGATACTGGGCCATTACCTCTTTCCACACCTCCTCGACGGTCTGGGCAAGGTTCAGACGGGCCACGAAGCGGTAGGCCGCGGGTCTCAGACGAAAGAACTCGTTGTTGAAAGGATCGTAGAGCACGAACCAGAGAGAGCCCCGAAAACGCTGGCGCCTGATCTGCACGCTGGCCCGCAGGCAGATGTGTTCGTTGGCGATCCTGTACCATGATTCGTGGAATATCTTGCTTTCTTCGATCATCTGCCTCTCCTACCACCAGAGTCTCAGGCGCAGGAAGTCGATCGTGCGGTGAGTAGCAATCCAGACCAGGCTGCGATCGCCGATATTCAGTTTGGCCACACCCGTCATCCCGGGGCGCCACCACGCTTGAGGACCGGCGGGGAAACTGGCATGAACGACGAACACGTTGCCCTTTTCTTCGGGAACGGCAATCGGTTCCATGCGGAACACCTCGATCCGATAGACCTCCTCGGGGCGGCTGGCCAGGGCTATCTCTCCATCAAGAGTTTGCTCGATCTGATGGATGTCGTTTTCACTCACCTTGAGCTCGGCGTAGAGCCTCTCGATCCGGGCCAGCTTGAACAGCATATCCCCCTGCCTGACCGGTGAACCGACCCGCTCCTTCAGGTCTCCCTCTACGATGATGCCGCTGAAAGGTGCCTTTACCGCCGAGCGTCGGAGTTGATAACGAACCAGCTCGCGCCGGGCCGCAGATTGATCGTACAAAGCCTGGGTGATACGCATATCCGCTGGGGATCCGGCAGCCCGGGCCTTTTCGAACTCGCTGGAATAGCGGTTCTCCTCCGCGATCAGCTCGGCCTCCCGCAGAAGAAGCTCGGTCTGGTCCAGGCTTAGAAGTTCCTCTCCCTCTTCCACTTCGTCTCCGACCCTAACCAGCACCTTTTCGATGTGACCGTCAAAGGGAGCGCTCAGATAGGCTAAATCATCGGTGCGCAGGATCACGGGAGCCTTCACCCGGTAGGGGAAATGGCCGAATATCGCCATGCCCAAAGCCGCCGCGATAAGCACGACGATGATCTTGATGCCTGTATGTTCATAGCCGAAAATCCGTCCGAGTTTATCCCTCAGGCTCGAGGCCAGGCGGGCTCCGAACCAGCGGTCCGAACGCTTCAGATCCGCCAACCGGCGCACAGCCTGATCGCAGGAAAGACGCAACAGGCGCCGCTCCGTTTCGCTGAAGGGCGCGGAGCTGCGTTCACAGGTGCAGACAGCCGCCGGTTCGGTGTCTTCGCGAAGCGGCAGGGAACAGAGGTACGGCACGTCATTGGTGCGGGCGAAGCTCTGGTGGTCACGGTTGATTACACCGCCGTGGCCGCCGGGAACAACAACCTCGGAGTTTTGATCCAGCGCCTCTTCCATGGCCGCTTCCAGGTTCTGCACGGATTCGGTCTTCCGATCGAAGTGGTCGACGTGACTCATGGTCTGCAGCCGTACATAACCCCTATGCAGCCAGCCGAGGCTGACCCGTTCGCAGTTGTGGCGGGAGGCCAGCTCGTTGCAGAAGGTCATGGCTGCGGCCAAGAAGCGCTTCTCCGCGTTTATCAGCACCATGAGATCCAGTACGCTGGCAAAATGCTCTACTTTGGTAATTGACTCAGAGGCAATTCTCTGCAACTGGTAGCTGGCCGGAACATCGGTTACCAGCTGTACCCGCTTCAAAGCTTCCACGTTTTCCAGCCGCTGGCCCCTCTTCAGCGACAGGGATACCAGGCAATCCGCGCCTTCGCTGCCGGTAAACAGGCGGATAGCCAGGATCTCTTCTCCATCGTGATCAGTTCCCCAGGCGGCGCCGTTTTCAAAGCACTCCTCGGCCAGATCGCCGAGTTGCGCGATCAGGGTTTCTGCTCCGGAGCCCGTGGTAAGCCCGGGCCTGGAAGCCGCCAGGAAACGCCAGCCGTTTTCATTGTGTCCGTCCCGCAGCGCAATGACTCCGCTGACGGCGTTGGCGATCCTGAGAAGGATGTGAAGATAGGAAGACCAGAACTGGGCCGGATCGCCGCCGAAGCGGCGCAGCCGCTGCAGATCTTCGAGGGAGCGGAGGTACACCTGGTCGGGACGACCGATCGTGCGTTGCCCAAGACGACTTCTGGCCATCAGGACCGTCCCTGGTTCATTTGAGCAGCAGGGTCCCGGTCATGCCGGGATTCACCTGACCGTCGCCATTGTCGAAGAGGACCTTGACCTCCCGCAGCCCGCTGGAGGGATCGACGACGGGAGAAATGTGTTCCACCGTTCCCTGTAGGATCTTCGGATTACCCACTTCGTCAATTCGTATGCGAACATTCATCCATTCCTTCACTTGGGAGAATGCCGAAGCGTCCAGGTGTACGATCAAACGGCACTTGGTAATATCGGCAATGCGGATAAGAGGATCCTGGGGGGTACAGTTTTCCCCGAGTTCGGGATAAATCTTTACGATGACGCCGTCGAAGGGCGCCCGGATCAGGCGCTTTTCAAGTTGAACCTGGGCGATGTGGTATTCGATTTCTTCTCGTTCCTCGGCGATGAGCAGGCCGTCCAGCTCGGCCTCGGCCAGCTTGACCTCCAGCTCTTTCTGAAGCAGCTCCTCGCGGGACACGGATTGGGTGCTTTCGTACAACTGTCGGGTAGCTTCCAGGACCAATTGAAGCGTCTCGAGGCGCTGCCGGGCCGCCGTAACCTCCACTTTGCTCTCGGCAATCAGCCGGCGGCGGTCCACCTCGAGAGTCTCCTCTTCCCGTTCCAGCTCCAGTATCACCGTTCCCGCCTCGACGTACTGTCCTTCCGCACAGAGGATTGCCGATACTCGTTCGCTCACAGTGGCGCTCAGGGTGGCATCTCTGTACGGTTCGGTGATTCCCCGAGGAGTCCACTGCTGCGTCCAGGACATCAGTGGAACCGACATGCAGAATACAATAATTAAAAGCCGTAACACCCGAGAACCTCGCAATACAGGCATCAACGTTTCTCCTAGGGGAAACCCGTCCTTTTACACTAGATTATAACCCGTCCTGTTACACTAGATCATAGAAGAACAATAATTGCATTGCTATGTATTGTATAGCAAACACATATAAATCCCACGCACATATTCAAAATAGTATGCGTTGCTTTCTTTTTCCCCGCCATCTTCTATAATGGTCCTGGAGTGTACCGGGAGGTCCCTATGATACGTTTTCAGCTTATCGTGTTTGCATTGATCGGGTCGCTGTGCCTGGCCGTTCCACCGCTGGCGAGCGCGGATGAACAGGAGGGCCTGGACCTGACCCTGGACCAGGTTGTCCAGGATGTTGTTCTGCACAACCCGCTTGTACGGGAGGCCCGCCTCCAGTATCTGATCAGTCGGAACGAAGCCGGGGCGGAGTGGGGGACTTTCGAGCCCGAGCTGGTTGCCCGGTATGATCGTTCCGAGCTCGAGCGGGAGAACAACACCTTGCAGGTTCTGCAACTGTTTAGTGACGATTTCTGGGAGAAGAACGACGAATACGGCCTGGGCATCGAGGGCACCTTTCTCAGCGGTGGGACTTACAGGATCGGGTATTCTCTGAACCGGATGAATAACAGCGAAACCGACGGGAGAGAGTACGAAACGTTCCTGGGAATATCCGCTGAGCAGCCTTTGCTCAAGGGGTTCACCCACGGGGCTCCCACGGCGGGTTTACGTGCCGCCCGCCAGGACCGTTTCGTTGCCTTTCACAGCTACAGGAAGCAGCTGATGGAAACGGTTACCATGGCCGAATCGGCTTACTGGAATCTGGCCTTTGCCCAGGAAGAGCTCCGGATGATGTCCGACTCCGTAGATATAGCCCGCAAGATTTTGGAGGACAGCCGAGAACGGGTCAAGGCCGGAAAAATGACGGAGCTCGATCTGATGGAGACGGAGGCGGAGCTGCACGTCCGACTGTCCCAGCTCGCGGATGCCGAACAGAACCTCTTCGACAGTATGGTTCAGCTCAAGCTTCTGCTTTTTGATACCCGGATCCGCCCAGACCAGCGTCTCATGGCCGCAGATCCTACAGTTCCGACTGCCTTGGAGAGGTGGAATCCGGAGGAAGAACGTGATTTTTCCCTGACCTGGGCTCTGCGGGCGCAGCCTGACTTTATGATGCGTTTGGAAGAGCTCCAGCGGGAGAGGATCATTCTGGGGTTCCAGCAGGATCAACGGCTCCCGGAGCTCAATCTCAAAGGAAGTGCGGGTTTCAACGGTTTAGGCGACTCGCTTGGGGAATCGATGGAGAAGATCGGATCATTTGACTACCCAGCCTGGTCCGTGGGGCTGGAGCTCAGGATTCCTGTGCTGCTCGGCATCCGCGAGAAATACGGGCTGGAGGCAGCGATTTTGAAAGGAAAGCTCGCCGAGGCACGATTAGAGGCTATGGAATACGAGATCATGAACTCCATCGAAACCCTTCTTCTGAAGGTGACGACTCTGAGGTCGCGTGTGGAAAATGCGCACAAAGTCGTGGAGTTCAGGGAACACATGCTCGAGACGGAGTTGTCCCGTATGGAGGCGGGAAAGAGCAACAGCCAGCTGATTTATGCAGCGGAGGAGAAGCTGACCGAAGCTCGGCGTTGGGAGCTGGAGAGCATCGCCGCCTTGAGAGAAGCTATGATGCAGCTGGCCTATTTCCGGGGGTCGGTGCTTCTGGACCAGGGTTTCGAGAGGATCGAGGGGGAGCAAGTGGTGCTTTCGGAGCAGCTTCTGATGGGTGCGCCGTAGGACCATTTGCATTTTTTCCCGGAACTCTGTATCCTACCGCCGTCGACCCGGACGATCGTCCGGAGATTTGTACAATGCGGGACACCAACCCTCCATGCCCACGGCTCCGGGATCCTGGCCTCCAAGAAGCCGGTGCGGAGCATCGGGGAACTGGAGGCCATGAAGATCCGCGCAACAGGTTTATCCGCCAAGATCGTCTCCAGCCTTGGTGCGGTGGAAACCATGCTCCTGTTCATAGCGGTTATCGGTGGGATGTTCGTCGGTCTGTTCACCCCGATCGAGGCGGCCGCGATCGGAGCGCCGGCAGCCTGGTGATCACCGCGGTCAAGGGCCAGCTGA
>CAZPQC010000158.1:6983-8255 GCA_964588525.1 uncultured Spirochaetaceae bacterium | reverse complement strand
ATTCTGATCATTGACGATGACCTGGATATTCTGGAAACAACGGGTTCCCTGCTGGAGTATGAGGGTTTCCAGATCCATTCCGCGGATACCGTGGACAAGGGGATGGAGATGATCGACCGGATCGCTCCGGATCTGATCCTGTTGGATGTGATGTTCCCCGAAAAAAAAACCCGGGGTTTCGAGGCGGCCGGGGAGATCAGGTCGAAATATCCGAAAATTCCCATCTTTGTGCTCACCGCCATCAACCGGGAGTATGCCTTCGATTTCGATAAGAAGGACGTACCCGCCGATGAGTTCATCAACAAACCCATCAAGATTGACAGGCTGGTCAAGCTGATCCGCAACTACATCTGAGCAACGCCCACGGCCTCCGCGACATAATCGCAGGCCCGGATCAACTCCTCCCGGTAGACACTGTCGTCCAGCCGCCCGAGGATGCGACGGGCTCTCCCCATCTGCTGCAGAGCCTTCTCCACGATATCGACTCCTCTGCTGATCAAAGCATCGTGGTCCCTGTGATCGTCCAGCAGTTGGAAGGCCAGCCCGAAGGCCATTCCGAACTCGGCCAGTTTCCGCGTCACTTCCGTATCGGCTCCGGCCAGGATGGCACCGCTGTGACAGCAGGCAGACATGAGCACGGCGGTCTTGTTTTTAAGGATGTTGAGGTAATCCGGAAAGTCGAGGGATAGTTTCTCGTCGATCGTCCGCTGTTCGATGATCTCTCCCAGGCACATGTTTCGGGTCGTATCGCAGTACAGCTGGTAGATCGCCAGATGGCGCTCCCAACTCGGAAGCTTGAGGCGGGTGATGAGGGAAAAAGACTGAGCGTAGAGGATGTCCCCCACCAGCACGGCTGTCTGATTCCCGTGCTTGCGGTGCAGCGCACTCTGACCGCGCCGAACCTTCTCGCCGTCAATGATATCGTCATGGATCAAAGAGGCGGAATGGATGAGTTCCACCGCCGCAGCCAGCGTTATCAGCGATGCGTTCAACTCTTTTGAGTCCCCCGACGGGTCCCATCCGACCATGCCGGCGGACAGCAGCACCAGGGCCGGTCGGAGCATCTTTCCCGGTTTATCCAGCAGGTGATGGACAACGCGGTCTATGTGTACGGCCTGTTCACCGTTCGTTCCCCAACTCTCTACGATCAGATCAGCCTGAATGTTGATCTGTTGCTCTACAGCCCCGAGGTAGGAAGAGATCGAGGTGAACAGTTCTTTGCTTTTCATGCCGTGTCCCTTTGACGCAGTTGGCGTAGTCTCCGAAGGCAAC
>CAZPQC010000158.1:0-6883 GCA_964588525.1 uncultured Spirochaetaceae bacterium | reverse complement strand
TTTGCTTTTCATGCCGTGTCCCTTTGACGCAGTTGGCGTAGTCTCCGAAGGCAACGTAGTTAATGTAGATCGACTTCCGCTTCGTGGCAAGCCTCATCCGCGGCAAGAGTCACAATGAAGGTCGTTCCCCTGTTCACCGCACTCTCCACTCGGATCGCCCCGCCGTGCAGCTCGACGATTCTCTTCACGATCGCCAGTCCCAAACCCGTACCATTTTCCGTGAATGCCTTGGCGTTGCCTGCCCGGTAGAAGTCGTCGAAGATCCGAGGAAGATGCTCGGGCGCAATCCCGATCCCGCTGTCGGTGATCCGTGCTTCGACCGTATTTTTTTTGTCCGTATGCTTCAGGGACACGGACACCCTTCCCCCCTCGGGAGTGTAGCGAAGGGCATTGCCGAGAAGGTTGTTGAACAGCTGCTCCATGGAGATGCGATTTGCCCGGAGAATCACCTCGCCCCCGTGGTTCTCGAAACTCAAAGAGATGCCTCTCTCCTGGCTCTGCTGCCGGAACAGCTCTACTTCTTTTTCGATCACCTCTACCAGATTCACCGTCTCCTTCGGCACTTCGCTCTCGGTACGCATCCGCGAGACTTCGAGCAGATCGCGAACGAAGCCGAGCAGGTGCCGGGTGCGGACGTTGGCGCGCTGAACCATGTCACGGGTCTTTTCTCCGATCGTACCGGTAAAGCCCTGCAGCACGGTCTGCAGGCAGCCGTCGATAGCCGCCAGGGAAGACTGAATATCGTGGGAAACCACCAGCACATACTGCGATTTCAGCTTGTCCTGCTCCGCCAAAAGCCGGTTGGAGACTTCCAGCTCCCGCTCCCGCTGGTGGAGCATTTTCACGATGGTCGTCGTCAGATATACGGCGATGTAGAGAGTGGAAGAAAATGCGACGAACCGGCCGATGTAGCCGGTCAACGACACGACCCCCGCCGCAACACCGGCGGAAGACAGCGAGGGGTAGGGCAGCAGGTTCAGGAGTTTGAGGGCTATAAGCAGCCCGAACAACAGGGAGGCGAAGGTGGCCTGCAGGTAGGCGGAGCGGTTGGTGAGCAGGATACCGCAGATGATCATATGGAAGATGTAGTAGAAGACAAAGGGATTTTCCGGACCGCCGGAAAAACAGATCAGATAGGTAAGCAGACTCAGGTCCATCAGGATTTGAACATTCGCCAGGCGATGGGCCTTGTCGATCCATCCCGGCGTATCGATCTGCCGTTGAAGCCGACGATTGATGGCGTAGCAGGCGCCGTTGTAGAAGACCAGGAACAGGTTGCCCAGGTAGAGGGGCAGGAGCGGAAGTGGGATATGCAAAAGGAAGCGAGCTCCCGTGATAACCAGGGCAAGACCGGCCGCGGCCAGCCAGCGCAGGACGATGAACCAGCGTATTTTCCCCCTGAGATCCTGCTTGAGTATGGCTGCAGCCGATTCTCTCACAACACCGCGCCCCCCAACCGACTCTCTTGCTGGTATCAGTCGGCTTCCTCGATCGTAATGGTCTTGGTCGGACACACGTACGCGCAGGAGCCGCAGCCGATACAGCTCTCCGCCACCCTCTCGAAGGGCGGGGTAACCTTGCGCGTGATGCCTCGATCCTTGAAGCTCAAGGCGTAGCGCTCCGGGATCTGCTGGCAGACGCGCACGCATAAACCGCAGAGGATGCAGTTGGTGACTTCCCGCCTGGGCGCCCGGTGCAGGAGATAGTGGCCCACCACGTCGAGATTTTGCCCGTCGGGTTCGACGCCCATCTCCCGAGCCAGCTCGAGTATCACCTGTGATTCCGGACAGCGGGATAGGAGCAACTCGATGACGAAACGCCGCGACTCCAGAACCCGTTGAGAGCCGGTGGTTACCACCATCCCGTCTTCGGCGGGTGCCGTGCAGGCGGGGACCAGCCGGCTGCGATTCGGTGCGGACCGGGAGGCCGCTTCGACCAGGCAGATGCGGCAGCCCCCGTAGGGAGCCAGGTGTTCGTTGTAGCAGAGGGTGGGAATCTTGATCTGGAGCCTCTTTGCCGCCTCCAGTATCGTCAGCTTCTCTTCGAACTCCAGATTCTTTCCGTCGATCGTCATGGTGGCCATCACTCGACCCTCACCGCGTCGAAGTTGCAGACGCTGTAGCACATGCCGCACTTGATGCATCGATCCTGATCGATAACATGGGTCTGTTTGCGTTCTCCGGAAATACAGGCCACCGGGCAGTTCTTGGCGCAGGCGGTGCAGCCCGTGCAGTTTACCGGATCGATCGAATAGGTGATCAGGGCCTTGCATACCCTGGCCGGACAGCGCCCATCCCGGATGTGAGCCTCGTACTCGTCGCGGAAGTAACGGATCGTGGTCAGAACCGGATTGGGCGCGGTGTTTCCCAGCCCGCAGAGGGCGGTCTCCTTGATCTGCCGGCCCATTTTCTCAAGCAGCTCGATGTCCCCCTCCCGACCCCTGCCCGCGGTGATATCCTCCAGGATGTTCAGCATGTGCCAGGTACCCTCCCGGCAGGGAGTGCACTTTCCGCAGGACTCCTGCTGGGTAAAGGAGATAAAGTAGCGGGCCACTTCGACCATGCAGTTGTCCTCGTCCATGACGATCATGCCGCCGGATCCCATGATCGAGCCGGCCTGGACCAGAGACTCATAATCCACCGGTGTATCCAGCAGGCTCTCGGGGATGCAGCCCCCCGAAGGCCCGCCGGTCTGGACCGCCTTGAATCTCTTGCCGCCGGGAATACCGCCGCCGATATCGAAGACGATCTCCCTCATGGTGATGCCCATCGGCACTTCGACCAGGCCCGTGTTGTTGACCTTGCCCACCAGGGAGAAGACCTTGGTGCCCTTGCTCGTGTCCGTGCCGATCGCTGAAAACCACTCGGCTCCCCGAATGATGATATGCGGCACGTTGGCCCAGGTTTCCACGTTGTTGATATTCGTGGGTTTCCCCATGTAGCCGTACTGTGCGGGGTAGGGGGGGCGGACCCGCGGTTCGGGGAGCTTTCCCTCCAGGGACCCGATCAGGGAGGTTTCCTCCCCGCAGACGAAGGCTCCGGCTCCCTTGCTGACCGTGATATCGAATGAGAAATCCGAACCCAGTATCCGCTCCCCGAGCAGCCCGTACTCCCGGGCCTGCTCGAGCGCCTGGGTCAGCCGTTCCAGGGCCAGGGGGTACTCGGCGCGGATGTAGATGAAGCCGTGGGTCGCTCCGATGGCGTAGGCGCCGATCAGCATTCCCTCCAGCAGGGCATGGGGATCGGATTCCACGATCGAGCGGTCCATGAACGCTCCCGGATCCCCCTCGTCGGCGTTGCAGATGATGTATTTGGCAAATGCCGAGTCGCCGTCCTCCACCACCCGCGCGTTCCTGCAGAACTCCCACTTCTTCCCGGTCGGAAAACCCGCGCCGCCGCGACCGCGCAGGCCCGAGGCCTTGATCTCTTCGATCACCTGTTCGGCGCTCATCTCGGTCAGGGCTTTGGCCAGAGCCTGGTAGCCGCCCAGGGCTATGTACTCCTCGATTTTCTCGGGATCTACGGTCCCCCGATTCGACAGGGCGATCAGCTGCTGCTTGCCGAAAAAGGGAATGCTCGCCATCTTCGGGATCGGCTTTCCCTCACCCGGCCTGTACATCAGCCGTTCCACCGGCCTGCCCTCTAGGAAGTGCTCCTCCACCAGATGGGGTATATCCTCCGGCTTGAGCAGCTGATAGAAGATGTCCTCCGGTTTGACTACCACGATCGGCCCGTTGGCACAGAAGCCGTTGCAGCCCGTCGTTACCACCTTTATACGGTCCTGGAGCTTGTGTTTTTCGATCTCGGCGATCAGGGCTGCCTTCACCTTCAGCGAATGGTTCGAAACACAGCCCGTACCGGCACAGACCAGAAGATCGATGTTCTTCCCCCGAGTGCCTTCCCCGCTTCGAATCGCGGAAACGGAGGCGTATTTCTCTCGAATGAGCCGGATGTCCTCAGGTTTCAACTTCATTGATTCTCGCTGATCTCCTGCCGTATCGATTTAATCAATCTGGTGACCTTCTTCTGGTCCATCTTGCCGTGATATTCTCCATTCACCGTGACCAGCGGTCCCAGAGCACAGGCCCCGACGCAGTTTACGGTTTCCAGGGTGTAGTCGCCGTCCATGGAAGTCTCCCCGGCCTTGATCTGGAGATCCCGTTCGACGGTTTCGACGATTTTTGCGGCTCCGCGAACGTGGCAGGCGGTGCCCACGCACACGCAGATGTGCTTCCTGCCGATCGGCTCCAGCCGGAAGGAGCTGTAGAAGGTGGCCAGGCTGTAGAAAATGCTGATCGGCACGTCGATCAGCCTGGATACCTCCTGCAGCACATCTTCGGGCAGGTAGCCGTACTCCTGACTGATATCCTGCATCACCGCGATCAGGGAGCTCTTCCCGCTCTTGTAGCGCTCGACGATCGACTGGAGTTTCTCCGTAACTTCCACTGCCATGTCTGCTAAAACCTTCCCTAATGAATAATCACCCGCCAACGCTTCTTGGTGTCGAATTTGTTGTTCAAGGCCATCTGACGCACGATCGTCAGATAATCCGGAATGGAAATGGCCACGTCGTTCTTGACCTTGACCTGGCAGGCCAGCCGCATGCCCTCCAGCTTCTCCTGCCGGCTCATGAAGATCTCCTCGGTGGGCAGGATCTGTCCCCCCCCGGTTTGTACCCTGACCTTGCAGTAGCCGCAGCTGCCTTTGCCGCCGCAGGAGGAGTTGATCTCCACATTGTTGTCGATCAGGTAGGAGAGCAGGGTGTTGCCGCCCTGCACGTCGAGCTCCTGCTTCTCCTCCCCCCGCGTAACCGTTATCCTGCAGCGGCCGTAGGTCACCAAGAGCCGGTCCGCAATGGCCAGCAGGATCGTTATGACCAGGAGTATGGCGTTCATGAGAATCAGAGGCATGAAGTTCATTGCACGTTCACCATTCCCGAAAAGCCCAGGAAGGCGAGGGCCAGGATCCCGGCCGTCACCATGATGATTCCGGGACCTCGCATTCCTTTGGGGATGTCCCCAACCAATTTGAGTTTCTCATTGATCGCCGCTACGATCACTATGGCCAGGGTCCAGCCCACGGCGGATCCTACGGCGAACACGATCGTGGTGAGGAAATCATATCGGCGGATCACCATAAACAGGGAAACGGCCAAAACCGTACAGTTCACGGTGATCAGGGGCAGAAAGATACCGAAGGCGGCCTGGAGCACGGGGAAAAAGCGCTCCATGATCATCTCCACCAGCTGTACGGAGGCGGCGATCACGATGATGAACACCACGTAGTAGATCAGGGTGCTGCCAGTGGGCACCAGGATGAGGTTGTAGATCGGCCAGTTGATCAGCGCCGTCAACGTGATTACGAAGATGACGGCAAAACCCATGCCGCTGGCCGTACGCAGGCTCCGGGACAGAGAAATAAAGGGACACATGCCCAAGAGGTATGTCAGGGCGATGTTGTGGGTAAGGATGGCGGCCAGAAAAATCGTCAACAGCTGTACGGCGATCATGCTCCTCCCCCTATTCCGCTTCCATCCCGGCCAGGCTGCGGCCGATCCAGATGAAGATCGCCAGCACGAAGAACGCCCCCGGCGCCATGGCCATGACTACCCATTTGGTGAATCCCTCCGGCATGACCTGGAAGCCGAGGATGGTGCCGAATCCCAGCAGCTCCCGGACGACCGCGACGCTGACCAGGGTATAGGTGTAGCCGAACCCGTTGGCCAGGGCGTCGATCAGGGATTGGCCGATTTTATTCTGGATGTAGAAGGCTTCGGCCCGCCCCATGATGATGCAGTTGGTGATGATCAGTCCCACGTACGGGCCGATGGCCTGGCTGATATCGGGAAACAGGGCTTTGAGCACCCGATCGACAACGATCACGAAGGTGGCGATTATGATCATGTAGGTGATCATGCGAACCCGGGTCGGAATCAGCCGGCGAAGCATCGCGATCAGCAACCCGGTGGCAAGGAGCACGAAGGTGACCCCCGCACCCATGGCGATGGCGTTCTCCACTTTGTTGCTGACCGCCAGGGCCGAACAGATGCCCAGGATCATCGAGAAGATCGGGTGATCCCGCCAAACCCCGTTGAGGAAAGTCTTCAAGCTCTGGCCTTTGCCGAGGGTCGCACTTTTCATCGGCTCTCTCCCTGCCTGATCTCCGGCACGGTTTCCTCTATGTTTTCGTTCAGAATTTTGACGAAGGCTTCGCTGGTCATGGTGGCTCCGGTGATCGAGTCGATCTGGTTGTCTGCGCTGCTCCTGCCCGGCTGCACCAGCTTCAGCCCTTCGGCGAAGCGCTTGCCCTCGAATTGAGCCAGATACTGCGGCTCGGTGATCCGGCTTCCCAGGCCCGGGGTTTCCTCCTGCCGGCTGATGGTGACGCCCTCCAGGGTCTGGAAGTTCGGCTGGATGGCGACAATGCCCTCGATCGGACCCCACAATCCGGATCCGGAGTAGGGGAAGGCGATGTTGCCGTCCTCGGCCACGTAGTAGGTCGTTCCGTTTCGCTGCCTCTGCTTCACTTTGTTCGCAAAAGTTTCCTCCACCTGGTCCGGTTCGAATGAGATGCTGAGAGCTTTGAGGATACTCGATTTGGTGGCGATCTCCTCGTTTTTCTCGATGACGGGGGTGGTGAGGTAGTTGACCGCCACCAGGGCGGCGGTCAGGATGCTGCCCAATGCGAGGACGAAAACGATCATCAGGATCTTGTCTTTCATCGTTTCGCCGGCCTGTACTTGAGATTTACGACCAGATTGTCTATCAACGGCGTGAAGGCGTTCATGATCACGATGCTGAACATAATCCCTTCAGTGAAACCGCTGAAGGTGCGGATCACTACGGTGATGATTCCGCAGCCGAACCCGAATATGAACTTCCCGG
>CAZPQC010000157.1:0-8353 GCA_964588525.1 uncultured Spirochaetaceae bacterium | reverse complement strand
CCTACTGTCCGCCGTAGCTCTGGCCCGCCCGCCGCATCAGCTCTTGAATGACCAGTTCCGTAATATCCACCTCTTTGGTATAAAAGAAGAAGAATTGGGAGAACTGGCCGCTGGCGTTGAGCACCAGGGAAAATCCCTCACTCTCGGCCACGAATTGGATGGCCTGGAGCAGCTCATCCAGAAATTCGTCGGATTTGTAGAGATTCTCCGAACGTTTGCGGATCTGGTCCATCTTGATACGCCGATAGTCATCCCGGTACTGCTTTTTTTCGAAGATATCCCCATCCAATCTGAGGGCGGCCTCTCCGTCGCCCCTGCTCTCCGCATCGAGTTTCTGCGACTCGAGGAGCAGGACCTCCTCGTCGATTCTGTTGATCTCCCGCAGCACGTCGGCACGCAGCTGCTGCAGCTCTTTGACGGCCTTGGACTCTCGAAAGTAGATCGAGTAGACTTTTTCGATGTCCAGAATTCCTACCTTGGTTATCTGATCGGCGAACAGGGGCATCCCCGACACAATCAGGAACAGCAGGATCAATGCCCCGATTCCGGCTCGTCTCATATTTTGCTCCTAAAAGAAAGTATCTCCGGCCAGGGAGATGACGAACTGCCAACCTTCCGGCTTGGGTCCCTCCGATGTGTCCACCATCACCCAGGACAATCCGTCAGGACCGTACTCGAAACGTCTGGCCAGGTACAGACGGATGGGAAACTGGGGAATCGTGAAGCGAATTCCCGCCCCGAAGCTGAAGTAGAAATGCTCCATGAAGGTGTTTGTGTCAGCCCAGTCTCCCAAATCACTGATCTCAGTTGCACCGAGCGCGCCGTCCACAAAAAAGACCCCCCAGAGCAGCTTTTCGGCGATCGGCATGCGCAGCTCCAGGCGATTGTCCCACAGGGCCTTCAACTCCCGCTCCAGCGGCCAGGCTCGTGCGATGTTCCAGCCGTCGATGTACAGCTCATCGTTGATGATGGTGAGCGCCTCATCCCGCCACAGCTGCGGTAGGATGAACGACCAGGCTGTGTGTGCTGCCAGAACGAGTTTGAAGTTCCAGTTCTCGAAGACCGGGACGTCCACCAGGGTCAGAAAACCCTCCAGGGTTGAATCCGTGCGGATGTACTCGCGGCTTCCCAGGGGAAAGCCGACGGCAAAAGTGACCCCCTGGGCGATGTAGAATCCTTTGGAGGGATTGAGGAAGAAGTCCCGCTTGTCCCAGTACAGGGTAATGCCCAGCTTGTTGACGTTCTTCCAGTTGCCCTCTCCGGCCCGCAGATCCGGATCGAAGGGTCTGAACAGGGTATCGTCGTAGGTGATCTGTTCCAGGCTGGTGCTGATCCCGGAGCGGACCCCCAACCAGCCGACGGGTGTTGAAAACCGGTACCCCGTCGTGAAACCCAATGAGAATTTCCAGAGCACGTAGTCCATGAGGTACTGATCCGGGATCGACCCTACTTGATTCAGATAGTACTCGTAATCGGTGATGGCATCATCCGCGGTGGACGGAGCACCGGTGCTAGGATCAACCAGGTGGCCGTCAAACGGATCCGGTACCGCATTGGGCTCATCTCCGTTGAATAATCCGCCGAGTGCGGTGTCCTGGGGCACATTGGGCACCACGGCGTGCTCGAAGCTGAAGCTCACCCCGCCCAACCAGCGGTGGCCCAGCAACCAGGGTTCCTCGAAGCTCAATGCAATCAGCTGACGCAGGGTCGACAGCTCGGCATTGACGCCGAGGGACTGGCCTTTGCCCAAGAAGTTCTTCTCCTCCCATTTGAGCATGCCTGAAACCGGGTAGTCGCCGCCTGCGAACATCACGCCGAAGTTGATGTTGGCGGTACTGCCCTCCTCTACGTTGATCACCAGATCCATCAATCCTTCGGCGCTTCCCGGGGGAGTTTCCGGTTGTATGCTTGCGAAATACTGGAGATTGTAGAGGTTGCGCAAACCCTCCAGAACCTTGGCCTTGCTGAAAATATCTCCCTCCTCAAAGGGAAGCTCCCGGGTGATCACGTAATCCTTGGTTTTTTCGTTCCCCTTGATGATGATGTTTTCGATGTGCGCCCGATCCGTCTCCACGATGCGGATCGTGTAGGTGATCTCCTGCTTGTCCGGATTCCTGTGCTCCTCCCGGTTGATTACGTTGAAGATGTATCCATTTTCATAATACAGGTCTACCACCCTCTGGGTGTCCGCTTCGAGCCGCAGTTTGTCCAGAACGTTCCCCGGTTGCTGGCGAACCAACTCCTGCAGCTGTTCGTCCGTGAAAATAGCGTTGCCCTGGAAATCCATCCCCCCGTAGGTCCACTGTTGGCCCTCGTCTATGTAGATCGTGATGATCAGGTAGTTCCTGCCCTGCTCTTCGTCCCGCTCGATCGTACGCTCGACCTCTTCGATCTTGGCGTCGATATAGCCCCGCTCCGCGTAGTAGTCCAGAATACGCTGCTGGTCTTCCTCGAATTTCAACTCCTGAAACACACCGGATGAAAACAGCGACTGCGGTCTTGTCTTCATCTGGCGTCGCAGGGTTCCCTCGGAAGCGAAATTGTTGCCGGAGAAGAGAATCGATTTGATCGTGGTCTGAGTACCCTCGCGGATGACGAACTTCACAACCACGGTGTTTTCCTGTTCCCCGGGTTCCAATACCGCCTTCACACTGGTGTCGATGTACCCCTTCTCGAGGTACAGATCCATTATGGCCTGGGCATCCAGATCGGCCTGGATATCCGTAACCATATCGCCGGGGGCGATCAGGACCTTTTCCAGGATTTCCCCTTTGCGCAATCGACGATTACCCTCCAGCACCACCTCCTCCACCGTTGGTTTTTCCTGTACGGTGAAGACTATGATCACACTCTCCCGGGCATCGTCCCCCGGTTCCGCGTTGGCTTCGATCGATTCGAAGTAGTCTAGGGCGTAAAGGCTCTCCTGAATCTCCCAGAATACCTCCAGGCTGAACTCCGTACCTATGTAGGGTCGAACAAGGGGCAGCAGCTCGTTTTCCGAAACGGTATCCAAACCGACGAAGGTGATATCCGCAATCGGCTTGCCCAAATACCACTCATCCTGGGCCGACAACGGCAGGGCGCAGAGGATCAAAACAATGGCCAAGAACAAGCTGCGACATGGTCCGTTGGGACAACCACGGCGCTTTCTACGTTCGATGTTTGAAGGCATATTCGTGTTAGCTCCTGGTTCGCTCAATAGGAGTATTTCCAGCTCAACCCGATGCTGTTATCGGACAGGAACAGATTTTCGGGATGGGAAGGTGTAAACGTCCATTCAAGCAAAAAGAAGGGGGTTACCCACTCCAGGTTCAGCTCTCCTTCCGTTCTGATGTTGCTCGACGAGGTGAGATCTTCCACATTCTGGAATCGCACCAGAGCCTCCAGAAACAGATCAGTTCCAAGATACTTTCCAAGAGTCAGGGTGGTATTGTCAAGGGGATTGAAGCTGTTCTCGACCAAATTCTCTCCCCGTATCCGGTCAATCAGGACGTTTTGCAGGAACTGGGTGCGCACCGTGAACAGATCCAGATTCAGGATTTCCCGAACGGCTCTCTCGAAGGGGGTCAAAATGCCGAACTGTCCGATGATGTCGCTGGTCAACATCACGGCGGCGGTGCCAAAATCCGTCTGTTCAAAGCGGTTGAGAATCGTTCCCCCGATGAGGTTGAGGATTTCCACATCGGGACGAGACGGTTCGGAGTAGAAGCGCGGGGAGAACAGGCTGAGCTTGTTGTTTGCCTCGAGATAGATCTTGATCTCCTCGTTGTTGAGATCCCTCTCCCTGATTTCCGCCAAGGCGTAGATCCACGGGTCGAATTCATCGATTCTCTCTTCAAAGCTGATGCTTCCCTGCTTCAGGTAGAAACTGCGATCGAAGTAGAAAATTTCTCCGCCCCGGATCTCCACCTTCCCCTTAATGAAAAACTCCCCCGTTTCGTCGTTGACGTGCAGAGACACCTCTTCGCCCTGCCTGGCAAAGGTACGGACGATCGGGAAGTTCATGGCGGGCCAGTAGAATTCCACGCTTCTTCCCGTAGTTATATCCATGTCGACGAACATAGGAATCGCCGGGACCGTGGATACGGCCTGCTCGTCTTCCTCCCGAAGCAGGGCGATGCGGCAGGAATTCGCCTGTATCCGGCCATCTAAATTCGTTACGTTCTCATCGGCGCGGACACGAACTGCGCCGGTGGCGTACCCATCCACGAAGATCGGGTCGAAGGCGTAGGCGATATGAATTCCGGGATACTCCCCTGCGTAGAAAATCAACTCTAAGCCTTCGGGTACCCAGTGATCGATGTAGAAAAAGCCCTCCGCCTCGATCTTCGTATCGCCGCTGTAAGTGGTGATGCGGGGTAGAGTGAAGCTCTTGCCGTCGAATATCAGCCGGGCGTTGAGCGGCTTGACCGGGTCCGGAGAGGGAGCGAACTCCAGCTCGGCGTCGCGCACATCGAGGAAGCCGACCCAATCGGGGTCGTTGATCGGACCGAAAATCCTTAAGCTCCCTTGGGCGCTGCCCGTAGTGAACGTGAAAACATCTGTGTTCGGGGTCATCGTGTTGATGATGCGCATGTCCAGAGCCGAGACCGAGAAATCTGAATCCAACTGGTTTAGAAGGATCCGGCCGCTGGCCTGCCCCTGGATCGGCAGAGGGGCCGCGAGATCCAGGGTGAAGCTTCCATCCTGTAAAACGGTTCCACGAATCGACTCACCCGGACCGCCATCGAAAGCGAGCAGGCCCCGATCCCCCTCAAAAGCGACGGTCCACCCGGCACGCTCGGCCCCATCCACCGTAATTTCGCTGAAAGCAAGGATTCCCTCGATGCTGTTACCCAGCACCGCTTCCAGGGTGAGGGGCCAGGGAAGCCCGCCGAACCTTCCCTCCAAACCGATCTTGAGATTTACGATCTGCTGGAAGTACTCGGCCCGATAGCTGGATCCAAAGAAGAACTCTCCGGTTTCGATTTCGAAAACACCTTTCCCCCCGGTTAATTTGTGGTTCAGGAATGATGCGTTCAGGGAGCTGATCTCCACCGAATCCCGTGTATAGGTTGCAGCCAGGTCCAGCGCCAAGGGGTCCAGGTTCAGTCTGCCGTCGTTCAGGGACAGAGCAATAGTGAGATCGGGCCTGGGAAGGTCTCCGTCGAATGCAATCGATCCGGAGAGGTTTCCGTTCACCGCCTCGATCCCCAGGCGCCCGATCGGGGCACCGACGAACTCCAGGCTGCCCTGGATCCTGCTTCCGTCGATACGAGCATCGCTGCTGTACTGCTCTTCACCTTCCGGGGCTTCCAAACGGATCGCTCCGCTCGCCTTGAGCGGCAGCAGATTTTGCAGATCGGCGTTTCCCCGGCCATTCAGCTCGGAGTACTCATCCTGATAGGCGATACGATTGAGAGACAGCTGTTTGTCTTTGAGTTCAAAAGCCAGATCGAGGGTGTTCTTCGTTATCGTGGAGAAAGGAATGTTCCGCAGCCGGGCTGTAGAGGCGCTGGCATACAACGAACCGTCTGCGCCAATAAGACCCGCCGTATCGACGGATGCATACATCGTCCCCTTTTTCAAGGTGATCGGCAGGTTCTCACTGTGCAGATGAAAGGGGTTTCCCCAAAGCTCCGTTACCCGCCCCGAATCGAAAACGGACGACCTTGCCTGGGTGAACAGATAGTATCCGTCGAGTCCATAGGAGCCGCTGAAGCGCACCGATCTCCAGGGCAGGAAAGCGACGTCCAATTGATACGGGACATCCTGAAACCAAACGAGCGTGGAAAGCTCCAATGTTTTCTCGGCCCGCTTTACCGCCACGTCACCCCGAAGAGAATAGCCCCCCCACTGGAGGCGAATATCGTTGAAATCCGCGCTATCCCGTTGAACAGCAGCTTGAAGACGTAGGAAGTTCTCGGGCTGTCCGTTCTCGATGATCTCGAACCGGTCGGTAGAGAACTCAAACTCGGAAAAATCCGTTGCACCTCCGGCGGTCATGGACAGTGAATACCGGCGCAGCTGTCGTTCCAGCCGGGGCGATACAGCGGTCTGCGGAACCAGGAGTCCGTAGAGGGTATCTAGAGGCAGTTTGTTCATGCTCGCCTCGGTACTCAAGCTGAGCTTGGACTCCCATCCGAACGCTCCGGTAGCGGTAAGGGCACCACTGTCCGCATTCTCCTCCAGTGCCGCAGCCAAGGCGAAACGGACGCTTCGCCCCTCCGGCACGATCTTGAGGGAAAAACTATCGAAGTGGGTCTGTCCGACTTCGAGGGTACTGCTTTTGATGTCTACTACTTCGGCAGCGCGGTCTATTCGCAAAGTCGCATTCAGATTCTGCCCGCCCCGGGGATCAAAATCGTCGAAGTGCAGCAGTCCCGATGGCAGAAGATTGCCGATCAGGACATTGCCGTTGAACTCCACCCGTCCGCGGGATGACTGGAGGGAGAAAGGATTGAGATACAGGATTTCTTCATTTCCACTGATCCGGCTGACAATCGACACATCAAAAGGCAAAAGCTCCTCGGGAGCCTCGATCCGCAGATCCGCCGTGTACCGCAGGCGAAGCTCCTCCAGATTGACGGCCAACGAACCCGAGGAGCTCACAGAGCTCTGCAGATACGGATTGAAGCGCTTCAGAGCACCTGTCAGCCGGAATAGATCGGCGGGACGGAAGCCCTCGGCTATAAAATCAAGCTTTAGGTCTTTGCTCGCCGTATCATAGCTAACCTGCAGATCCAGGGGAGCCCGGTCCTGGATCTTTCTGACCGCGAGGTTTTGTGAATCGTAGGTTACCTGCAGGGTCTGGCGTTTTACGTCAATCGTTTCAGTGGACAAGCTGTAGATCTGAACGGCCAGGTCCGACCAGGTGAAGAATCTGTCCAAGGTACCGGTCATCCTCAACCGGGTGGACAGCCAAGCCGGCACCGGTGATCCGACTCTGGCGTGCCGTGCCTCAACGAGGCCCCGAACCGAGATATCATACAGATCCTGCTGATTCACGCTCGTGAAAAACAAGTTGGATACTTCCACCTGCCAGTCCCTGTAGGTATAGCGGAGCGTGATGTTGGTACCGGACATATCGATGCGGGGATAGGCCTCCCTCTGGAGGCTGGAACGGCCTGCCAGAGAGAGCCAAGAACCGGGGGAATCTCTGCTGCTCGTTCGCAAAGAGTCGATGAGCTCCAACAGTTCCCTGTCGCGGTCATAGTCGATGTCGAAATAGGAATTGGCGATCTGAATTTCCGAGACGGCGAGCAGAGCTGCCCGGGTGGAGAGTAATCGAAACAAATCGTAGTGCACTTTCACTCGATTTATTCTCAGCAGAACCTCATCCGGATCGTCCTGACCGTGAATCACCAGGTCCCGGATGCCGAGATAGCCGAAGACCGACGGGGACATGCTGGAGTAGCTTATCTTCCGTCCGATCCTGGCCTCCAAGGTGTGCATCACCTCGGTTTTGAGCTCCTCCATCCTGCGATCCAACCGCGTACCGATCTGATGGACAAAAACCGCTCCTATCGAGATGATGACCATCAGCAGAAAGATTTCGAGGAAACGCCACTTGAGCCGGATCGGATGTGAGCTCAATCGCCTCTCTCCAGTCTGAATCGGACCTGAATCTGACCGACATCCTCACTCGAATCGGGGGAGGGTTCGAACAGATAGCTGCGAAGGGCCCGCTGCACCGCTGTATCCACCGATGGGTAGCCGGAACTGCGCACGATGTCCACTTCAATCACCTGGCCGTTGGCCGCAACGGTGAAACCCGCCACTACATCTACCTCCAGACCTTCTTCGAGAAGTATGTCCGGAAAGGTTATGCCCGCTGTTTTGAGCAGTTTCCGTTCCCTCCCCCTCCATTCTAGCGCACCGGCCTCGGTAAATCCACTTTCCTCGGCCGGCGTAAGTGCCGGCGGAGTTGCCAGCTCCTTGACCGGCAGCTGCGCCGGCAGACGAGGTGCAGCTGCGGGGGAACTGGGTTGAGGCAAGAGCGGCTTTTCCGCCGTAGCGTAGGTCAGCCGTTCGCCCCCGATGGACAACTTCGGCTGCGGCGAAACCACCGCCGATTTCGTGCCCGGTATTGCGAGCGTTCTGGGACCCTGCATCTTCAAGCTTTCCGCCAGCTCCTGCGGCGCCAGATCGGGCAGCCGCGTCTGTTCCGGGACAACCGCCGGCAGGGTGCGCTCGCGGCTTTGGGAAAACTCGATCACCACCCGGCGGGGAACCACTTCCGCCACCCGCGGGCCTTTCACCAGCAATAGCAGGAGAATCAGACAGAGATGAAATCCCAGGGAGAACAAGAAACACAGACGGATGTTCTCGGTCATTCGGGAAGGCTCTTCTGGGCCGTCACCAAAGATATCGA
>CAZPQC010000156.1:0-8353 GCA_964588525.1 uncultured Spirochaetaceae bacterium | reverse complement strand
CACCTCCGTGGCGATGATCGCATCGGGAAAGACCCGGCAGATCGCCTGGATCACCCTGTCGGGACGCAGATGACCGGAGCCGGTGTTTTGCCCGATCTTGACCTCCAGAGGATGCTCCTTCCTCCAGCCTGCGATCTGGTCGAGCCAGTCGCGGATCTTCGGTGCTTCCAGCAGGGGCAGCATCTGCTCCAGCACTTGGAAAGCATCTCCCACGATCGGCACCTCTACCGGCACGTTGCGGGAGATCGAAACCGGGTCCTGATCGATATGAACGATCTTGGCTTCAGGAGCGAATTTCGAAAGATCCCCGGTAGCCCGATCGTCGAAGCGGTTGCCGATTCCGAACAGGAGGTCCGAATAGGTAACGGCCATATTGGCGACGTAGGTGCCGTGCATGCCTATCATGCCGAGGGCCAGGGGATTATCGCCGGGTAGAGCGCCGATGCCCATAAGCGAGTGAACCACCGGGACCCCGGTTTTTTTGACGGCTTTGCGAAAGATCTCGACCGCTCCGGCGATGTGGATCCCCCCGCCTACGTAGAACAGCGGTCTCTTCGCCTTTTTCAGCTCCCCCACCGCCCTCTTGATCTGGTTGGGATGACCCTTGAGCACCGGATTGTAGCCGCGGATCGCCACCTTCGCCGGATACTCATCGTCTCCCTTTTCCAGGATCACGTCCTTGGGCAGGTCGACCAACACCGGCCCGGGACGGCCCGAGTTGGCGATCGTGAAAGCTTCTTTCAGTATCCGCCCCAGGTCTTTGCGGTCCAGAACCAGGTAGTTGTGTTTGGTGATCGGGCGGGTGATGCCGACGATGTCCGCCTCCTGGAAAGCGTCGTTTCCGATCATGGACCGGGAAACCTGTCCGGTGAAGCAGACGATCGGCACGGAATCGAAGTTGGCCGTGGCGATTCCGGTAACCGTGTTGGTCGCTCCCGGGCCACTGGTCACCAGGCAGACGCCGGTCTTGCCCGTAGAGCGGGCGTAGCCGTCGGCGGCGTGTACCGCTCCCTGCTCGTGCCGGGTGAGGATGACTTTGATTTCCGTTTCGGCGTACAGGGCGTCGAAAACGGGAATGACCACACCGCCGGGAAAACCGAAAAGATGTTTGACCCCCTCGGCTTTGAGGGCTTTTATGAAAAGTTCGGCTCCGCTAATCTTCATCCTTCCCCCCTGCTTTAATAACTCGTATGGCTCCCTGAGCCGCTGAGCTGACGTTCTGGGAATAGCTGTCCAGATACAGGCTGCCGGTCTGTTTGCGTGCCGGGCTGAAGGCGGCTGCCCGCTCGGCCAGCTCTTCGTCGGAAAGCAGCAGATCGAGCCTCTTGGCCGGGATGTCGATGCGGATCCGATCTCCCTCCCGGATCAGTCCGATCGGCCCGCCCGCCGCCGCCTCCGGTGTGATGTGGCCGATCGAGGCTCCCCGAGTCGCCCCGGAGAAGCGGCCGTCGGTCAGTAACGCAACCTCTTTGTCCAGTCCCATTCCGGCAATCGAGGAGGTGGGGGAGAGCATCTCCCTCATCCCCGGTCCCCCCTTCGGTCCTTCGTAGCGGATCACCACCACGTCCCCCGAAACGATCTTACCGGCAAGAATCGCGCTCTGGGCCGCCTCCTCGGAGTCGAACACCCGGGCCGGGCCTTCGTGGACCAGCATCTCCGGATCCACCGCCGCCTTCTTCACGATGCTGCCCCCCGGAGCCAGGGATCCTTTGAGCACGGCCAGCCCGCCTGAGCTGTGGTAGGGTTTGTCCGCCTTGGCCACAATGGTACCGTCCGGTTCCGGGGCGTTCCTGTAGGAATCGGCGATCGGCCTGCCGGTGATCGTTATCGCCTTGCCGTCGATCGACTTCAGCGAATCGAGAACTTTGCAGACGGTCATCACCCCTCCGGCGGCGTATAGATCTTCCATGAAGTACGGTCCCGAGGGGGACAGGGAGCAGAGATGGGGTACCTTGTCGCTGATGCGGTCAAAATCATCCAGGGTGAGCTCCACTCCGGCTTCCGCGGCCATGGCCGGCAGGTGCAGGGCCGTATTTGTCGATCCGCCCAGGGCCATGTCCACGGCTACGGCATTGAGGAAGGCCTGCCGGCTCAGGATCCGCCGGGGGCGAAGATTTTTCTCTATCGCCTCCACCGCTTTCCGCCCCGCCTCCCGGGCCAAGGCCATCCGGGCTCCGTACACCGCGGGGATGGTGCCGTTGCCCGGAAGCGCCAGCCCAAGGGCTTCACAGAGGCAGTTCATCGAGTTGGCGGTGAACAGCCCGGAGCAGGATCCGGCTCCCGGACATGCTCGGCACTCGATCTCCTCCAGCTCCGCCGCGGTGATCCTCTTCGCGGACAGTCGACCCACCGCTTCGAACACCGAATCCAGGCCCATCCTGCGGCCGTGGTGCTCTCCGGCCAGCATCGGGCCCCCGGAGATGATCACGGCCGGAATGTTGATCCGGGCCGCCGCCATGACCATCCCGGGGACGATCTTGTCGCAGTTGGTTACCAGAACCAGCCCGTCCAGGGCGTGGGCTTTGGCAACCAGTTCTATGGAGTCGGCTATCAATTCTCGGCTGGGCAGGGAGAATCGCATTCCCGGATGCCCCATGGCCAACCCGTCACATACACCGATGGTGCCGAACTCCGCGGCAACGCCCCCGGCGGACCAAATTCCCTCTTTGACTTTCTCCGCTACCTGGCGTAAATGGAGGTGTCCGGGGATCAGCTCGCTGAAGGCGTTAGCCACACCGATCAGGGGTTTCTCCAGGTTACGCCGGTCCCAACCCATCGCGTAGAGCAGGCTTCGATGGGGAGCCCGGGCGGTTCCCTTTGTTACGGCTGTGCTGTTCAACTGTTTGTTCACGGCTGTACTCCTCTTTTTAAAAAAAAACCGTTTTCCGGGAAGGAAAACGGCTATTGTTGCCAATCGCGGTCCGCTCTACCCTCCCGGGGTGGCTGAAGGGGTTGAAAGGAGAAGGATAATACCCAACGAATCGACCCTCAGGCGAGCAAAGTTCATGACTATGCTTTACAGTATCTTCCCTTTTTTGTCAATATTGAAGTGATTTTTTTCTCGCTCTACCCCAAATATAGCTGACGTGGTATGTTTGTGCCAGGAGGCAAGGAACTTGAACTTGATCGCCGCCTGTGGAAAGCAGGATAATCCAAACAGTTATCATTCGATGCGAAAGGGTCTGGAGATCGGCCTGTGAAACGAATCGGACTCGTTCTGATCTTCGTACTGCTGCTGATTCCCATGCAGCTGAGCGGGCAAGAGGGGAGGATCCTCGGGGGCTGGCAGGTGTCTTTTACTACCGCTGACAGCGATACCCCGCCGCCGCGGGGGTGGCAGCCCTTCGAGCTTCCGGGCCGCTTCGATTCCGTAGGCGGGGATCGGGAGGGATACATCTGGCTTCGCACGGAGATCACCGCAGGAGAGCCCTCCCTGCTCGTTCTGCCCCCCCTCGGGTTTTCAGCCCGGGTGTACGTGGACGGAACGATCGTGGCAACCGCGCGGGCTTCCGGCGGCGGCGAGTCCACCGGTCCCACAGCCGCAACCAGGGCCTACCCGCTTCCATATTCGCCTGGGCAAGCGACCTCCCGGGCGGTCCTGCATATTCGGCTTCATCACCTGAGCGCTTCCTGGCTGGACGGCCCGGTGGAGATCGTCCCGGCTGCCGGCGGATTACTGGAGGTCCTGAAGCGGAATATCTCGGTTGTAGGAATCAATGCTCTGATCATGCTCTACCTGCTGGTCGTTTTTTTCTTCACGGCGTTTACCGCTGCCGCGGAGAGACAGCTGTACGATCTCTACCTGAGCCTTGGCAGTTTGTCTCTGTCTGCCTCGCTGGCTCTGTCCGTGCTGCTGGGGGAGAACCTTCCCCTCATGACGGTGCTGCGGCTGTTCCCGGTGTTTGTTGCCGGCGGGCTTTTTCTGCTGCTCCTGGCCTGTTCCGAGCTGCTGCAAACCCTGAAGTGGAGCGTTGTGGTATCGGTGACTGCGCCGCTGACTTTTGTAGCCATCCTCTGGTCCGCCATCGGTACTCTCGACAATCTTCTGTTCTGGAGATCCTTGCAGGTTGGCTCTTTGACGGCTGTTATGGTCTTCGGTCTTGTGCTTGCCGCATCGGGACTCAGGAAACGACCGGGGATCGGCATACCCCTGCTGCTGCTCCTCCTGGCAGGGGTCGCTCTGACGGTGTATCCCCCGTTCGTTCAGCCCCGGCACCGGTGGCTGTACTTTCCGGGCGGCTGCCTGCCGGCCGTGTTTGCCGTGCTGATCACCTGGATCATGGGATGGAAGCGCTTCCGACAGGTCCGGGGGTCCGCCGAGACCGATCAGGAGTTGGTTGAAAGGGTCCGGGCGGATCGCGACCTGGTGGTGCGGCTGAAGGACGGAAAAACCCGCTTGGAGCGGGGGAACCTGGAGAGCATGGTTCTGGCAAACAGGCTGGTGGAAAGCGCTCAGAAGCAGGCCTTTTCCATTGGGCAGATCATGGGTTCCATAGAGGAGGGAGCTCGGGCGGAGAACCAGGTCGTCGAGAAGGAGGAGCAAATTCTATCGCTGAGCGCCGAGGTAGACGCTCGTATTGCCGATTTCAACGAACAGATTCGGGGCGCCCTCACCGAGCTGGAGGAACTGCGGGAGAAATCGATCACTATTACCAAGGCCGTATCCCAGATCATCGGCATCGCCGACAAAACGAACATGCTGTCCCTCAACGCCTCTATCGAAGCCTCCAAAGCCGGCGAAGCCGGTAGAGGCTTTGCAGTGGTCGCCCAGCAGATTCGGAAGCTGGCAGATGTGACCCGAACCGTATCCGATCAGGTGAATACATTGATGCGGGAATCGAATCAGGCCGTCGCCACCAACGTTCAGATGGCACAGGGCATGGTCCAGGGATACCGGGAGATCATGGAGCAGAGCGAACGAATTCGGCAGATGATCGAAGCCAATGCCACGGCCATGGAGGAGGTCACCCGATCGCACAAGGAAATCCAGGATGGGGTGGCGGGAGTAGACCGCACCATTCGGACGATTCTGGAAGTTTCCCGGGACCTCCGGGAGATGACGGGCAGACTGGCAAAAACCTTTTCCTGGTTCGAGGAAGTGCTGGCGAGCGGGGAGCTGGAGGGAGTAGGGGAACCGGCCGTTTTGCCCGAACCCGAGCCGGAGGAGCAGAAAGCCGTCGCTGAACAGCCTCAGCCGCAGGAGATTCCGGAGCTGGAAGAGGGTCCGGAAGAGGAGGATTTGGAGGAAGCCGTCGAGTTGGTGGAAGTGTCGGAGGAGGAAGAGCGCCCGGCACAGGCGGATGAGCTTTTTCTGGCAGAGGATCTCGATGAACTAGGGGTGGTGGTGGATGTATTGGAACCTGAACAGTCGATCGCCGAGGGGCGGGGAACCGATGCGGTGGAAAGCCAATCGGCAGACGAAACCCGGGAGACCGACGCCGAGTACGCAGAAGCCCAGACCTATAAGCTTGAAGATGTAGAGGAGTTGGAGGCGGTCGAGGAGGAAATCGAGGAGCTCGAGGGTTTTCCCCCCGATCGATAGCCGCTGAAAGTCCCCCGAGAGCTTACGGAGTGCCGAACAGGCAGAACCACTCCGCCTCGGCAGCCACCTGATCGCCGACGAAGGCCTTGCCGCTCTGCTTCAATGTTTTCGGACTGACCCGCAGGTTCTTGACCACCATCTTCACCTCGTCTCCGGGTCGTACCTGCTGGCGGAATTTCGCCTTGTCCACGGAGGCCAGAAAGAACAGGGCGTCCGGGTCAACCTTTCCGCTCAGGCGAATTCCCGCCCCTCCGCACTGGGCCATGGTTTCGATCAAGATGACCCCAGGCACCACCGGGTAATCGGGGAAGTGACCTTTGAAAAAGAAGTCCTTCTCGGTAAACCTTCGATAGCCGATGACCTCTTCGTCATCGTACTTTTCGATTCTGTCTACGAACAGAAACGGTTCCCGGTGCGGAAGCAGTTTTTCGATCTCTGACATGAGTCACTCCTCTCCTTAGATGATTCCTAATTGTTTTCCCGCCTTCTTGCAGATCTCCAGCACCTGTTCCAGCTCCGCATCGGTATGGATGGCCATGTAGGAGGTGCGAATGATCGAACGGTCCGGCGGAACCGCGGGACTGACCACGGGATTGGCGTAAACGCCGTTGTCGAACAGTACCTTCCAGAAGGTGAAGGTTTTTTCATTGTCGCCGATGATCAGGGGGATGATCGGGGTTTCGGCGACTCCGACATCGAATCCCAGCTCCTTGAACTCCCGCACCATGGTACGGGCGATCTGCTGCAGGCGTCGCGTGTGCTGAGGTTCGTTTTCCAAGATCTCCAGGGTCGCCATGACCGAGGCGATCATCGGCGGCGGCATGCTGGCGGTGAATATCAGCGGCCGGGCGAAGTGTTTGATATAGTCGATGACCTCCTCCTCCCCGGCCACAAAACCTCCGATTCCGCCGAAGGATTTGGAGAAGGTTCCCATCAGAATGTCCGCGCATGGATCGAGACCGTAATGCTCCTCCGTACCGCGTCCGGTTTTACCGATGACCCCCAGGGCATGAGCTTCATCCAGATAGACCCGGGCGTTGTGCTTCCGGGCGATCCGTTTCAACTCGGGGAGCTTGACGATATCTCCCTCCATGCTGAACACTCCGTCGGTTACGACCATCTTGGCCTCTTCGTGGGGGAGAGAGGCCAGAGTCTTTTCCAGTGCTTCGGGGTTGTTATGCTGGTAGCGATGAAACTTGATGGAACCCCCCGAAAGGCCCGTGGAGAGCATGATCCCGTCGACGATCGAGGCGTGGTTGTAGCGATCGCTGAGGATGTGCTCTTTTCTGCCTAATAGGGCGGAAATCGAACCCAGGTTGGCCAGATAGCCGGTGGTGAAGCAAAGCGCGGCTTCCCGACCGACGAACCGGGCCAGCCGATGCTCCAGCTCCTCGTGCAGGACAAAGGTACCGTTAATCAATCGGGACCCGGAGCAGGTCGTCCCGTACTTTTCGATGGCTTTCTTGGCGGCCTCCTGCACGCGGGGGTCCTGGGCCAGGCCGAGGTAGTTGTTCGACCCGCACATGATCACTTCCCGCCCCTTCATCTGAACCTTGCTGCCCCAATTTTCTTCAATGGGGATGAAGTAGGGATAGTACCCGCTCTCTCTAGCAGCTTGAGCTTCTTTAAAACCGTAACACTTGTCGAAAATATCCATAGAGCTCCAGATTGATTAGGTTGAGTTTTGAACGCTTATTATTGCACTCTATCCCCCCTCTGTAAAGGGACTAACGTCAAATGCCCTGGTAGGTGAACCAGAAAGTGAAAAAACCGGTTGGATCCAGTACGCCGCTCGCGGTCACGACCGCCAGCGCCAGGAACAGCAGGAGGAGCACGGCCCGCCCGGGAAGCAGGGGAAGGCGCCCTGCCGATCGGGCTCGCTTCACGTAGGATATACCGAGTAGAATCGCGGGAATCAGGAACACCAGGGTGAAGCTGAGCCGTACCTGCCAGGGATGGGCGGCTTTCCAATTCTCCAACCAGCCGGCCAGGCGAAACAGAAAGATGTTGAAACGCTGCAGGCGCCCCAGAGCGATGAGCAGCCCGATAAATACGAGAAAGGCCCCGCTCGCGATCCGCAACGAGTCGAAATGCCGCTTCATGCGCTCCCGTGCTCCGAGAAACTGGGAGAAGAACAGGCCCGCCAGGATGAAGGGCAGCCCCAGGCCCAGAGAATAAACGGCCAGCAGCAGCGTGCCCTGCAGGATCCGGGCGCTGCTGCCCGCCAGAAAAAGAATCGAGGCCAGAATCGGGCCCACGCAGGGTGTCCACCCCGCACCAAAGGCCATGCCCAGCAGGAGGGCTCCCAGCCAGCCGGTGGGGGAGGAACTGATGTGCAGTCTCTTCTCGAAGTTGAGGAACTTCCAAAAGTTGAAGATGAAGTTCAATCCGAGAAGAATTACCAGAGAGCCGGCCACGATGTTGACGATCTGCGTAGCCCCTGTAAAAAATCCCCCGGTTCCGCTGAACAGCACGCCCAGGGCGATGAACACCACGGAAAAACCCAGCACGAACAGGAGGGTGCGCAGGAAGACCTTGGATCGCTGCCGTTCACCCAGTTCCTGCACGGATACGCCGCCGATCAATGACAGGTACGAGGGAATCAGCGGCAGGATGCAGGGGGAGAGGAAGCTCAGGATGCCGGCGGCAAAGGCGATCGCCGCGTTTATGTTGGCCGACATCACGGCTGCAGTTCCCTCACCAGAGAGATGATTTGCGGAGAGTTCCAATCCCGGGTTCCCACCATCCGTGCCCGGATCGCCCCTTGGGGGTCGATGATATAGGTGGTGGGGATGGCCCGCACGCCGTAGG
>CAZPQC010000155.1:0-8479 GCA_964588525.1 uncultured Spirochaetaceae bacterium | reverse complement strand
TGGTTTTCCAATCCTTCAACCTCTTCCCCCACCTGACGGCACTGGGAAACGTGACAGTCGGACCGCGGATCGTGAAGAAAACCCCACAGAACGAGGCGGAAGAAGTGGGCAGAGCGCTCCTGGATCGGGTCGGCCTTGGCGACAAGTACGGGTCCTACCCGGACCAGCTGTCCGGAGGGCAGCAGCAGCGGGTGGCCATAGCCCGGGCGCTGGCCATGAACCCCAAGGTCATGCTCTTCGACGAACCCACCTCCGCGTTGGATCCGGAGATGATCAAAGAGGTTCTGGATGTGATGCTGGCCCTGGCCGAAGAGGGCATGACCATGCTGGTGGTCTCCCATGAAATGGGATTCGCCAAGGCGGCGGCGCACAAGGTGGTGTTCATGGACAACGGAGAGGTGATCGAAACCGCCCCGCCCGAGGTGCTGTTCAACAATCCCCAGTCGGAACGGACCCAGAGGTTCCTGGACCACATCCTATAGTTGCCGGGGGCGGAGGCGGAACAGCCTGCAGCCGGCCCGCTTCAGCGGATAAACACCGCCATGATCCCAGCCATGGGAAGCAGGGTGAAGAAGATCCAGGGCGAAGCAGAAAACCCCGGAAGTAGTAGGATACCCTTTTCATGACCTGGCCCGACCCGCGAGCATCAATCGAGCCGCTCAGCGCTGAAGCACCAAGCCGCGGGCCACGAGCAGCTTTTCACAGGGATAACAGGCACACTCTCCGGTCTTCAGGGCCCTCCTGCATATCCACGGATAGCCCCGGCGGGCGTCGACGATGTCCCGGCAGATCTCCAGATCCTGCACGGACAGCGGCTGCATGTTGGGGAGGGCGTACCTGCGGTAGCAGAAAATCCCGGCCGCCACGCCCCCGAGAATGATCGCTCCAACGATGATCGCGATTATTAGTCCCATTACAGACCTCCCGATGATCTCTCCAATGAAACAACCCGCGGGCCGAAAAGTGTCACCCGTGCAGGGATGCGCTCCCGTAACTCCCCGCAGCTCCGCCGCGCTGGACAGCGCCAAAACATCCCTATACAATCATTTCGACCGGGGAGGTTCACCTGATGAGAGGATTCGCCATATTGACCGCCATCGGAAGCGATAGAGTCGGGATTGTCGACGACCTGACGACCTCGATCCTGGACAAGCGGTGCAATATCGAGGAGAGCCGGATGGCCGTATTGGGAGGAGAGTTCGCCGTGATGCTGCTGCTCTCCGGTGCGGCGGAGGATATCGAAGCACTGATCACCGAGTCGCAACGGATGGCGGGAGATCTGGATCTTCACATCTCCATGAAGCCCACGGTGGCCCCGAAAACGAAACCCCGGATGAGACCGTACATGATCGAATCGGTATCTCTGGACACCCCCGGGATCGTTCATGCCGTCACAGCGCTCCTACACCGCCATGGTATCAATATCGAGAATCTGGAAACCGACACGACAGCAGCCCCCTGGACCGGCGCGCCGATGTTCGTGATGCGGGGCAGAATCAGCGTACCGCCGGAGATCCCGCTGGCGACGCTTCGGGAAGAAATCGAGACTCTGGAGACCGAACAGAATTTGGACATCAGGCTGACCCCCGTAACCGTAGCTCCTCTGGAGTTCTAGCGGGAACGGCCGGCAGAGAGAACAGTCGAAGATGGATAGCGGCAACCTGTCCCAGGCGGACAAGTATCTTCTCTACGGTTTGTTGTTGAAGAAGAAGCGAAACCCGTCAGAGGACCGCAAGCTGATCACCATTATGCGCGGTTCCCTCGACTTGGACGAAAAGATCGAGGCGATCCTGGCGCTAGGCGAGGGGATCGAGAAAAGGGAGTCTCGGCGCTCCCGCCCGGGCAGCGGATCCGCGGCGCGCGGTTCCGGCAGAAGTACGAAGAAGAAGCTCAGCGCACTGGTCGTGGATGTTCATCCGGAGCTCACGAAGCTGCTGAAGAAGTGTTCCCTAAAACGACGTTTCCTGTTCACCCGGATCGGCGAGACCTTCGATGCGATACACCTGCTGCGCCGCTTGGAGACCAAGCTGCTCGTCATCAACGAAAATCTAGCCGACGATGACTATCCCCGCTACTTTGAGATCTGCCGGGCTGTTCAGCCGGGTATCAAGATCATCTACCTGAGCTCTCCTCCGAGATCCCTCCCCGGGGATCCTTATTTTCGAGGTTCGACCCGTTTTATCCCAAAACCGATCAGCATCGGTCGTATCGAGGAATCCGTAGGGGAGCTGCTGGGATCTGCTTACTGATATCGGGACAGAATCTCCCGATAATGTTCGGGATCGAGCAGATTTTTCATAAGCCGCAGCTGAGCTTGAAGCTCCGTTTCGTATCTCCTGGCACTGCCCAAAACAAAGAAAACGAAGCGATCCCTGAAGAGCATACCCATGGTGAAGCAGAGAGATACCGCATCAGCCAGGGCCTCGGAAACCGTCTTGCCTTCCAGGTAGGTTCGATCCCGGATGCGGCTCTCGGCATGAGGTATGGAATACGGCTTGCCTTGAAAGATCACAGGTTCCAGGGGTTGCTCCGGCTGATCGTTGAGTTTTCCCGTGCTCGAGCCCAGCACCCTGGCCAGGCTCTTACCAAGATCAGCCAGAGAGGCAATGCCGTCGTCGACAATCTGAATCAGCTCCATTTCATTCCCGATCGCACCGATCTTGGCCTCCTTGACCTGCAGGTACTGGGACAGGGGGAAATTGCCGAAATGGAACGGGCCTTTTTTCAGCCGGTCGATAATCGCTGCCAGCCTGGCCATCTCGATCTCGTAGAAGGGACGGGAAAAAATCGCGGTCCGGCCGATCCCGCCGATCTGCACCTTGCCGTTCAAGAACGAAAGGAAGGTTGTGTAAAAAGCTTCGAATAGTCGCTGGGCGAACAGCAGCACGTTACGCTGATCCGTCTGGAAGTCCCCTTCATCTTCGGGGACTGCCTTTCCGTACAAGCGGCTCAAGTTGCTCGAATCCACCAGGCCCTGCTCGTCGTAGTGCAGATAGCTGTTCAATCGGCGGACCTCGTGCAACTGACTGTGAAGCTTCTTGATGGAATCGAGTGAGTTGTGCACGTAGGCATCGATGCGCAGTCTCACCTCGAGACTGCAGTTGAAATCCCGCGTGCTCACAGCATCACCCAGTCCGGGCCGCATCAACTCCCCCAGGTTGAGAAAGCACCGATGCTTCACCATATTGAGGCCGAGGATGCAGTTGTACAGGGAAGGAAGGGTGACATCCTCCCTCAATATACGAACGGCAAGGTCCAGGGTCTCCTTTCCTTCCTCCTCTTTCTTACCCTGTTTCCTGTAGACCGTCAGAATAGAATCGAGGATGATCTCCACGTACTCCGGCCGGTAGTGCATCATGAGGAACAGGCATTCGATCCGCTTCATCTTGTCGATCAGGTTTCGGTCCCGGTAGTTGAGATGGATGAAATCAAAAGACAGGCATTTGTCGGCCAAGGATTTGAGCAAAACAACCAGGTTGTACTGCAGGGGGGTAAGGTGCAGCCAGCCGTGCTCGGTGATCAGGTCCAGCCGGTGGGATATCTCCGCCGACCAGTTCTGGAGATCCCGAACGAAAAAATTGCGCAGCTCCCGGTTTGTCCGAATACCCGGCGGGAGAAACGGTGTTTCCAGAACATGGGTTTTACGGCCGAAATCGCCGATCCGCCTCCGTTCCCTCAGCATATAGCCGAGATAGGGGATGTCCTTCTGAGGCGCTTTGACGGAATCGCGAATCCTGACGAACTGCCGGCGCACAGCCTGGAGGTAGGCCCGTTGGACGACCCGCTCGATCTCCTGGGCTTCTTGTTTCTCATCGATCTCCCGGATCTTCTCGATCTTCTGGGGAATGCGAAGATCCGTAGCCAGGACCCGGTCCACCGCTTTTTTCTTCAGTTCGTCCCGCTCTTTGCGCAGAAGCCGGCCCAGAGCTATGTTGTCATCCGCCTCTTTTTCGATCTCTCTACGGGATATCGCTACAGCCATGGTTCTATCCGTCGGGTGACAGTTGGGCTCGAATCGAATCCAAACGGCTGCGAATCAGTTTGATCGGAGCGGTCGGATCTTCGATGATCCCGCGACGCGCCTTCTCCTCGATCGCCAGTGCCGCTTCGGCGATCTCACTCAACTCCAGGTTGCCGGCGGCTCCCTTTATATGGTGAGCGGCCGCACGCAGCTGCTCCGCATCCTTGTCGGAGAAAGCTTGACCGAGCAGGACAAGATCCTGCTCCGTGGAATCCAGGAACGTCCGGATCAGCCGAAGCACGTCCTGCACCTCCAGACCGAGCTCCTCCGCCAGGGTGGCGATGTCCATATCAGTCGTCCCCGGGCTGCAGAACTTCGTTGATGCTCTGTTCCAGGCTGCTCAGGCTGAACGGTTTCTGGATGAAACCGCTGGCCCCGTTGCCGATCAGGCGGTCCGCCTCTCCCTGGATGCTGTAACCGCTGCAGAGCAGAACCTTCACATCCGGCATGAGGTTTCGCAGCTCCCTGTACACCTCGCTGCCTCCCATCCCCGGCATCACTATGTCTAGGATCACCAGCACGATGTCTTTACGGTTCTCATGGAACAACCGCAGCGCCTCTCTGCCGCTTTCGGCGGCCAGTACATCAAAGCGCAGCTTATGCAGGATCTCGGCAGCCACCTTCAGCACCGCCTGCTCGTCGTCGACCAGGAGAATCGTGCCGCGTCTCTGCGGCTCAGGAGAATCGAGCTCATCTTGTTGCAGGTCTGCCGAAACCTTTGCGTTCGCCGATCGCTTCACCGGCAGATAGATTCGGAAGGTGGTTCCCCTGCCGATCTCGGATTCCACGTCGATGTATCCACCATGCCCCTTTACCGCTCCGTACACGGATGCCAGGCCCAAACCCGTGCCTCGGCCCATCTGCTTTGTCGTGAAAAACGGCTCGAAGATGCGCTCTCGGGTTTCCGGGTCCATTCCGACACCGGTATCGTGAACCGCGATCATGACGTAGGTGCCCTCTTTCGGTGTGAAGATATTCCCTGAAATTTCCTCGTGATTCACATTGCGCGTTTGTATGTCGAGGGTACCCTGACCGGGCATCGCGTCTCCCGCGTTTAGTAGAAGATTCAGGACCAACTGCTCGATCTGGCCGGCGTCGCCCTCGAAAATTTCGAGCTTGGGATCCAGCTCCACATGAATCGAGATTTCCTTGCGGGTCCGTCCGAAGGTTTCCGCGGTCTCCCGGATGATTTGGTTTATATCGAGCAGGCGAACCTCGAACCTCCCTTTGCGGGCATAGCCGAGCAACTGACCGGTCAGTCGCTTTGCGCTCTGTACCTGGCGCAGTATCTCCCTGAGCCGCTCAAAGTGGGGATGGGTCTGCTGGAGGTCCATGGCCATGATGTCGGTATTTCCCTGGATGACCGTCAGCAGATTGTTGAAATCATGAGCGACTCCGGCCGCCAGGGTACCGACCGATTCGAGACGCTGGGAGCGTCGCAGGTGATCCTCGAAGCGTCTCCTTTCCGTGATATCCATCAGAAGGGCGATCGATTTTTCCCCCTCGTCCCGGATCGGATACACCCGCAGCTCCAGCTCCTTGTCTCTCAACTGAATTTCAATCCCGGGCGAGGATGTGCCGTCCTCGGAGGCGGCCACTTCCCCGAGATAGGAGGCAACGCTGTCCCGGGCACCCTCCTGAAAAAGCTCGAGAAACCTCGAGGAGAGCAGCCGTTCTTCGGCCAACTCGGTGATTTCGATGGCGGCGGCATTTGCGTACACGATTCTGCCTTGCTTGTTGATCTCCAGAATCCCTTCGCTCATGCTGGCCAGGACCACTTCGAAATGCTGCTTCAACAACAGCAATTCTTCGGTGATTTCCCGAGCGTGGATAGCCTCCAAACCCCTGATCTCGGTTTCGACCGCCGCGAAATCGCTTTGCTCTGCCAGTTCCAAAACATCGAGAATATGGGAACGCATTTTCTTGAAGGGTCCCTTGGCGATGTAGGCATTGGCTTTGCAGTCTTTTGCTGGATTCGTACTCTCCGCGGCTATCGCCGACAGCACGACCAGGAAACAATCCTTGTGCTCCGGCATGCGGCGGACGATCCGGCAGAAGGTCTGTCCGTCGATGTTGGGCATGATCAGGTCGACGAAGATCACCTTTGGAGAAGCGGTATGCAGAATATCGATCGCTGCCAGCCCATCCTCCGCGCACAGGACTTTGTAGCCCTCCTTGCTGAGCAGGGTCGATACATACTCCCGAATAAGCGGCTGGTTGTCGACAACAAGAACTTCGAACACTCTTTACCTCTGGCTGTTACTATAATCGGCAGGGAGACCTTTTACCTGCTCAAAGAAATCGAAACATCGAGATTCTAAAAAAAACGTACACCATGTTCTCCGGCATATCAAACGTGCGCCAGGCGAATGAGTTCGAATTTTACGCTATTATAACTACATCTTGACTGTATATACACAGTCAATTAGACTACCTATATGAGTAAGAGACTGCAGGTGATAATCGAAGACGACGAGCTGCGGGAGATACAGGCGCTTGCCCGCCGGGAAAAGGTCTCCGTGGCCGAATGGGTTCGGCGGGCTCTTCGCTCAGTCCGACAAGCGCAACCGCGACTCGATGCTCAACGCAAGCTCGAAGCTGTCCGTACGGCGATACACTATGATTTTCCCACCGCCGACATAGACCAGCTGCTCGGAGAAATCGAATCGGGGTACGGGGCCCAATGATTTTCCTCGACTCCAATATCCCCATGTACCTGGTAGGGGCTGCTCATCCCCACAAGATCGACGCCAGAAGAATCCTGGAACAAAGCATTGCGGCGGGTGAACGGCTGGTCACGGATGCCGAGGTCCTGCAGGAGATCATTCACCGCTACGTTGCCATCAACCGCAGAGATGCCGTCCAGCCCGCCTTCGAAGTGATTTTGAAAATTGCGGACCAGGTCTACCCAATCGAGCAGGAGGACACTGAAAGGGCCAAGAATATCGTACTCGGCTACACCTCGCTCTCAGCCCGGGATGCCCTTCACATAGCCGTTATGGAACGCTACGGCATATCAACCATTCTCACCTTCGATCGAGCCTACTCGCTGTATCCCGGGATCGCGGTGCTTGACAGATAGAATCGATGCAGTATCGCTTATACTTCGCTAACCACCTACTTGGCTATTTGGGTACGTCCCCCACGATGTTGTCCACGTAGTAGTCGATGCTGAGCAGCTCGCCCTTGCTGCCCATAGCTCCGTCGGCGATCCGAACCGTTCCCTTGTTGTCGGAGATCGGGCCGACGAAGGGATCGAAGACATCCCTGCCCTGTTTCATCTGCTCGTAGCGCTTCATGACCAGGTCGTAGACGTTCATCGTACCCAGATCCGGGGTCGCGACGGACACGGCTTTCAGACCATCCACGAACTTGGGATTGATCTCATGATCCAGGCTGCCCCCCAGGAGGGCCGCCTTCTCTTTGGCCAGCCACCAGAGATCCTCGTTGCTCCAGGTGCCGTTGTAGATATCGTTGAGGATCTTCTCGTACATTATACCCCAGTCGACCAGCTGTCCGGAAACCACGGAATCCGAACCGAAGGCTTCCATGGGGCTGTAGTGGCTGAAGGTGTAGACCTCCTCTGCCTTCTCCATATGCTCCTGGCCGACCTCGATCACTGACGGCGAGTCCTCGGTAAAGGCAAGGCAATCGATGCCGTCCGCTACCAGGGCTTCAGCGGCTTCCCGGGCTTTTGCCGGATCGTACCAGGAGAAGATCCAGCGTACGTGCACTCGCGCATCCGGATTGGTGGCCTTCACGCCCAGGGCATAGGCGTCGATATGGCGCACGACCTCGGGAGTGGGGAAAGCCCCCACATAACCGATCTTGTCGCTCTTGGTCAAAGCACCGGCCATCATACCGTTGAGGTAATACATCTGGTACAGCTCGGCGAAGTAGGTTCCCACGTTCTCCGCGTTCTTGAACCCTGAGCAGTGCATGAACAGCTGGTCCGGGTGCTTGGCCCCTGCTGCCACCGTATCATCCATGTAGCCGAAACTGGTGGTGAAGACCACGTCGCAGTTCTCCTCCACGACCAGCCTGTCGATGATTCGGGCCGCGTCCCCCTCGGGGACGGATTCCACATACACCGTCTCCAACCAGTCCAGTTTCTCCTCCGCGTACTTGCGTCCTACGTCGTGGGCGTGGGACCAGCCGTAGTCCCCCACCGGACCGACGTAGATGAAACCCGCCTTGATCGTCTTGGCCTCTTCAACCTCTTCCTTCTTCTTGCAGCCGACCAGTACAACGGCCGCCGCAAGCAGGCAGACAACCAACACTGCCAGCACCTTCTTCGAAACTTTCATAGCTCCCTCCGTGGATTTGTTAGGATTTGACAGGTCCCATCTTATATCAACGTACGGGTCTGTCAAGCAGATACGAGCGGGGCAAATGCCAAGGCGCCGGGGAGCCGGACTGAGCGTCTGCCGGTGTTCCGCCATCTGCCGATGACCCGGA
>CAZPQC010000154.1:0-8488 GCA_964588525.1 uncultured Spirochaetaceae bacterium | reverse complement strand
AAACTATACAGATTGCTGCCACTACTATCAGTAAAATAGAGCACACTTTGATTCTCTTTGACATTTTTTCCTCCCGAAATATGGTTATTTTATACCTCCTTTTAAAATTCTAATCCAAGCTGTGCATTTAGTGCAAGAAGAAAACCGCCTACATCGAGTATCCCCTTCAAGAAATAAATAAAGGAAGTAAGATAATTGACTAAGAACAACTCAGCAATAGCAGCGTTGATATGCAATCTTGCGAAGATGCAATAAAACCAGACACTGATACATTCTGCCGATTGTGTTAGAAAATTCGAAAGATTCCGCTCAGGGCTTGTTGTTAATAGAAACTAATATCTTCGACTATCTCCGCAACCGCATGTGCCTCGAGTCTCTCCAAGGAATGGTATTCGTACAAAAATATGCAATTCGATTTAACGTACACTGTACTGTTTCTCAATTTGGAATTTACAATTAGAATATTGAGTAACAAAGCATGATCTTGTAGAGACCTACTATATCCTTTGCGCAAGAATGATTAACGTCATTGCAAAAAATGGGGGTTGAGGAAAGATGAAACATCTCAAGACATCCCTCTATGATCTACGTCAGGTTTTTGAGAGAGGTGTAACCGTAAGGTATATCGCAGAACCTTTTGTGTCTTTTGACGCAAATCGGGATGTTAATGAAGTGAGAAAGTTTATGGAGGGTAGAGACTTTGACGTAATTGGAGTAAGGCAGAATGGAATTATTGCAGGATATGTTGAACGTAATAGCCTACAGGCAGGTACACTTGAACAATATATCAAGCCATTTGACAAGGAAAACGCATTAGATGAGTGGAGTCCGATGCTCAGTGCTCTTGATCTCCTTGTGCGATTTCCTCAGGTATCTATTACCATCATGGGCGCGGTATGGGGCATTATCACTAAAGGTGATCTGGTGAAAAATCCTGTACGAATTTGGATATTTGGAGTACTTTCCCTTCTCGAAATGCAATTCCTTCGCCTCATACGCAATTTGTATCCAAATAGCGAATGGACTGAGCTGATTTCAAAGAACCGCGTTTTAAAAGCCGAGGAATTGCTACTTGAGCGGAAGCGGGGTAATGAGGCAATCGACCTAGCAGGTTGTCTGGAACTGGCAGATAAATATACGATTTTTACTAAAGAGCAATTTTGTATCTCAAGTTTTCAGATTCGGATCCAAGTCCGAGGGAAAAAAGCTTCTAAAAGATCTCGAACGGTTGAGAAATGATGGTGTTCACGCACATGATTTCATTAGTGACCGTTGGCCTGAATTAGTGGATCTTTCACGGAATCTCTATCGCTTGTTCTGGGGTTTCTGCGTCGTGAGTAACCTATGATGGTGATCATGGCAATCATCTTCATGGGTGACTGGCAGCACGGGCGATGATTCCGCTGATGAACACAAGGTCAGTCCACGCTAAGCCCCGCTCGCGCAGCTTCTGGAGGTTTTCATCCGCGAGACTTTTGTCCCACTCCAGCGATGGATTGGAATCAGGGGTTTCTATAGAAGGGTCCTCGGCGAAGTGCCTGCCCACCGCCGCGTTCCGTCGGCGAAACGCTCGGCAAAGCTGGGATTCATCTACGCGCGCGGGGTCGCGGGAGCCCCTTTTCCCCTCCAATAAATGCCTCCGCAGTAGCCCCCTCGCCCCCATGTTTCCTACTCATGAATCAACCACTTGTACCGAAAAATTCGTTCCCTCCCATTCTTTGGTTTCGGGCCAATAGAAAGTGAAAGACAAAGCTGCTTTTCCGACTACCTTTGAGGTGTGCAAGTCTACAATGTGGACGCCGATACCCGTGTCCTGCGAGGTGACATCCTTGGATGTCTTCCATTCATCCGCACTCCAGTGAATAACCGCCGGCGATAGCACCTCAATACGCAGCGTGTTGCCTCTCGGTACCACTCTGCACTTATGGTTGTAGCGCCATATGGTATGACGGGAAGAAACCTTGTTTTTCTGATAGCGCTCTACCGGCTGGGAGGGGGTATCAAAGACACGGCCGTCTATAAGCGAACGTTTCAGTTTTATGTACTCGGCGTGGGCCCAGACCAGCGGCATGGCTGATCCCGAAGGCCTGCCATAGAACAGCCCGCGTTCGGGAATAGACTCAGCATCCCATATTTGCTCCGGGAGCATCCCGCCATCGCCCGCAAAGCCTTCGAGAGCTTTGAGCAGGATTCGCGCGGTGTCCGCATGGCCGGCTGCCAGTTCATAATGCGCGCGCTCTCCGGTGAGTAGCGGCCAGGGACGACCAATTCCTGTACCGTCAAACGGAGTGCCATCCATGTGCTCCCCATACCCGTCGTCATTGTACCTGTGCCAGATTGGACCGGAAGGCATATCGACTTTCAACAGCGCATCGATAACCTTGACCGTGTCCAAAATCCGCGGATCTGTTGCAACGCGTAGACCAAAACGAACGAGTGCCAAGGCATCGGGGCTGACAATGTGAACCGCGGGTTCTCGACTTTGTCCCGGGGGCCTGTTCTTGATAGGCACGAATCCTCTGCTTGGATCATCAGCACCTGTGCTATCGGGAGGCGAAATACGTACGTAGTACCCTTCGACTCCGACTTTCCGGGCGAGGTCTGTCCCAGTAACATAGGTCCAGTGCTCTATTTGAGAGTTCCAGATGTCGGCAGTCTCGCGCAGATACGATGCTGCTCGTGCATCCTCATATACATCTGCCACATCGGCAGCCGCAAGCAGAGCGGCTACTTCAACAGCAAGTGTAAACGGTGAGTAGCCTGGATCCTCTTCCCAGCGGTCCTGTTGTGTTACCGGACCATTGCAGGCAACATACCGTGCAGCTTGACGCACCATCGGCCAGCAGCGAATCTCTTCGTCCTTACTTAATGCACCTGAGCGTCTGGCCATATCCACGAGAAGGATAGGAAAAGCGGCTTCGTCCATTTGAACGCCTCCCCAATATGGCGTTCCGTCAAGCCACATATTCTGCGGCCAATGTCCGTCAGATTCTTGGGTGGACTGCAGATAATGCAATACACGGATAGCATCTGTATTCGCTCCTGCGGCTAACAATCCCCCAGCAGTCTCCACGAGGTCACGTGTCCAGACAAGGTGGTACCCGCCAATATCATCGTCGCTCTTGGAAAACCCCCAGGGTGTGGAAAGACCGGCTATTATCCCACCCGGCATATGCTTTTCCTCGTGAACACGCAAAACGCTGGCACTGATCCTGTAGAGGTCCTTCGGCCGTTTTTCCTTCTCTTCAAACCTTGTCAGGCCTTTGTGCCAGGCTTTCCATTCATCGATATAAAGCTCCTTTACCTTTTCAAAGCCGTCGAACAGACTTCCCCGCGCGCAGTTGGCAGCTTCGGCCGCTGTCTGCCCGAAACCCAGAGCTATCGCAAATGCGCCTCCCTCAGGAGGTATTTCCACTTCACCTATGCATGCTACATTGCCATTTTCTGCACGACCATATAGACTTGTGAGCTGTTTGTGTTGTTTCAGATCTTGAAGCCCGTCTGAAATCCCCGCAAAACCCACTGATTGCTTCAACCATATGGAAGTTGACGCCAGCGCGAGGGCGATGCCGCCTCGTTCGGCAAAGAACATTGGGACCCCTTTGTACTCACCTACCCAGGCAGTATTCCCCCAACCATGATTTGCAAGATGCGGCGCCAAAAGTATGAAAAGATGAAAATTGGCGGGGTCCCCTTGCAAGGGAACAAAACGCGTTCTTTGCAGCACTACGGCTCGTGTAGGATCCGTCAGGATCTCTTTTTCGATCCGATAGCGGCCTTCCTTGCACGTATTGACCAACTTATACGCAGGCGTGCCTTTCGCTAGATAACTTACCTTGTGCTCCGTGTCCTGCCTCTCTTCTGAAAAGAAATCATTTCCGCATGTAACGATATAACCCATGTCTCTTACGCACGCTTCATCTACGTGCGGATGATATATTTCGGTGAATATACCACTATTGAGAGAAAACCATACCTGGCTTGCCGGATTCAACGAGGTTCCCACACCCGTCTTGTCGCTGGCAGCCCATGATGGCGCTATGCCCGGCCCTCCCGGTGCGCGTTTGCTGTTCGTGTCCATGTGTCCACCTTCCTTCTTGGAATCACTTCCCCAACAGGCGAGGATGCTTACCAGATCGCCAATGCGATTCGATCTCTTCCAGGGTTCGGCCTTTGGTCTCCGGAACCAGGAATAGCACGAAAATCACTGCCCCTATGGTGAGTAGCCCGTACAACCAGAATGCTCCGTTTTTTCCGATTGCTTGTGTCAAGGTCAGAAAAGTCAAGGCAACGATCATGTTGGACCCCCAGTTGGCGACGCTGGCAATGCTCATCGCCAAACCCCGTATCTTCAAAGGGTAGATCTCCGAGATCAACAGCCAGAAGACGGGCCCCAGGCCGATAGCAAAAGCCGCCACGTAGAGCATCAGACTACCAACAGCGATCCAGCCGTGCCTGCGTAGTAGATCCGGCAACGTAAATGCCAAACCTAAAATGGCCAAACTGAGTGTCATACCAGCGAGACCTATGATTAGCAAAGGCCTTCTTCCGACTCTGTCCAAGAGATGCATGGCTATAATCGTGATGATGACGTTGACAACGCCCACTCCCACTGTAGCCAAGATAGCGACCGAAGCAGACTGAAACCCCGCGAATTGAAAGATTGTGGGTGCATAGTAAATTACTGTATTGATCCCGGTTACCTGCTGAAAGACGGCTAAGCAAATGCCGATGAAGAGCGCAGGCTTGACTAGCGGGCTGAACAGCTCCGACCACTTCCCGCTCTGCCGGGCGAGACTACTCTGTATCTCTCCCAATTCGACGCTTACCTTCTCGGAACCGCGGATTCGCTTCAGCGCAAGAGTTGCTTTGTCGATGAGATTGTGACTGACCAACCACCGGGGACTCTCGGGCATGAGGAGCATTCCGATCACCAGAACAACCGAGGGAATTGCTGCCAATGCAAACATCCAACGCCATCCTCGAATCCCGGACAACGCGTAGCCAATGAGGTAAGAAACAACGATCCCCGCGGTAATGGCAAGTTGATTGAGGGAAACCAGCCTCCCGCGGACATTGGCAGGCGATACCTCGGATATGTACAGCGGCGCAGCAAAAGAGGCGACTCCAATGGCGATTCCTACGATGACTCGACCTATGACTAACCAGGCGACACCCTCTGCAAAAGCTGTCCCGATTGCACCCAGAGAGAATATGAGAGCCGCCACTATTATTATCCTGCGCCGTCCAAAACGGTCAGACAACGCACCGCCGAATATGGCTCCTATTACTGCTCCAAAGAGAACAGCGCTCACGACAAATTCCTCTGTTATCGCTGAAAGTGATAAATCCTGCTTAATAAAAAGTATGGCACCAGAAATAACTCCCGTGTCATAACCAAACAGCAATCCTCCCAAAGCTGAGACTGCCGCCGCGATCGTGACAAACTTGGTGTTTCCCGTTGCCAAGTCAGAACCCGGATTCTCATTCATTAAGAATTACCCCTTTTTCGTGTGTTGCCGATTCCTCGTAGGTCGCAAGCGATCTAAGGTGTCACATTGACAGGTTTCTTGGCCAAGACCGGCTCGGCAGTTGGATCGAACACCCGATATGCGAACAGTTTCACCCGGTCATTCACGAGAAACCATACCAACGCATAGCCCCAGACGAACAGCGCCCAGCCCCAGCCCAGGGGTGCCATGAACAGCCCATAAACCGCAATCAGGGTCGCCACGATTTGCGTTCCCAGTACCGCCAGCAGCAAAATCGGCGCGGGGCGTATGGACCAGAACGGACCGCGCGTGCGCGTGAGGAAGATCGTCAGATGTCCGGCCACTGACAGCATCAAGTACATCATTGTCTGGATGTGCGCTCGGTCCAGGTGATAGACGCGCTCGCCGAGGTAAAACAAACCGAACGCCGCCACGGGTCCGATGACGCCCAGCACCGTGGCGATCCCCAATACCATGCGCATGTTCCAGGCCTCGGGCTTATCCTTGTAATGAACGTTGTCATAGGCAATGGACAGGATCGCCCCGTCGTTGAGCAACGCCAGCATCACGATCATCACCGCCGTCAATGGATAGAAGTTGAAGATCAGGATCGCCAGCGTCATGAACAACAGCACGCGCAGCGTCTCGGCGATGCGGTAGATCGCGTAGCTGTTCATCCGCTGGAAGATTTTCCGGCTCTCCTTGATCGCGTCTATGATCACCGACAGGCCGGTCGTCAACAGCACGATGGACGCCGCCGCGCGCGCCGCGTCCGTCGCACCCGAAACGGCGATGCCGCAGTCGGCCTTCTTCAGCGCGGGGGCGTCGTTCACCCCGTCGCCCGTCATGCCTACGATGTGGCCGCGTTGCTGCAGGACGTCCACAATGTGAAACTTGTGTTCGGGGAACACCTGGGCGAAGCCGTCCGCTTTCTCGATGGACTCCGCCAACTGCGCCGTCTCGTGATGTTTCGTGTCGCCGAAGCCGCTGGCATCGAGGATATTCGTGCTCAGCCCCAGTTTCTCAGCTGTTTCCCGAGCGATGGCCACTTGATCGCCCGTAACCATCTTGACGTTTACTCCCATCTGTTCGGCGTTCGCGATGGTCGCTCTGGCTTCTTCCCGGGGTGGGTCGAAAAGCGGCAACACGCCTACAAACTGCCAGGGGCCCTGCTCGTCAGCCCGGGCCACTGCCAGGGAGCGGAAGCCGCGCGACGCAAATTCGTTGACCGCCTTTTCGACGGCGGACTTCACCTGCCCGGCATTGGCCGACAATTCCAAGATCACCTGCGGCGCACCCTTGGTCACCTTGAACTCCTTTCCGTCCGTGCCCTTGACGGTGGCTTCGGTGCGCTTATGCACCGGGTCGAACGGCTGGAAATGAACCACATTGTAGCCTTTCAAGGCCTGATCATTTTTCAGGCCGCCCAGCACGGCCAAATCAATTGTGTCGTTATCGTCTGCGCGCGACGCCAGCGCGGCATTGAGGATCAGTTGCTCGGCGGGGACATTGTTCACGCTGAACGGATCGCCCAATGTCAGCTTGTTCTGGGTCAGCGTGCCGGTCTTGTCCGAGCACAGCACGTCCACGCCCGCCAATTCCTCGATGGCCGCCAACCGGGTCACAATCGCCTCTTTTTTGGCCAGCAGGCGCGCGCCGACCGCCATGGTCACGGACAGCACCGTGGGCATCGCCACGGGAATCGCGGCCACCGTCAACACCAATGCGAACTGAAGCGTGGTGAGCATCGGGTCGCCGCGGAACAGCGCGACGGCAATAATCACCACCACCAGAGCCACCGCGAGGATGATCAGGTAATTGCCGATCTTCAACACCGCGCGTTGGAAATGGCTGACTGTGTGCGCTTCCTGCACCAGTTGCGCGGTCTTGCCGAAGTAGGTGTTCCCGCCGGTTGCGTATACCACCGCATCGATTTCACCCTGACGAATTATCGAACCGGAAAACACCGCCTCGCCGGATTTGCGTGTGGCCGGCAACGATTCTCCGGTCAGCGCGGACTGATCCACCTCTATCGGGTCACCTTCCAGCAAGCGTGCGTCCGCGGGTACGATGTCGCCCAGGCGCACGCGGATGACGTCGCCCGGAACAAGCTCGCGCGCCTCCGGTGTGATCCACTTCCCATCACGTTTGACCCGCGCCTTGATCGCCAGCTTCGCCTTCAGCGCGGCGATGGCGTTGCCCGCCTGGTGTTCTTCCCAGAATCCGACCACGGCGTTGGCCAGAAGCAGGAGGAGGATGATGCCAAAGTCCGGCCAGTGCCGGGCTACCGCCGAAAGGATCACGGCGGCTTCGATCATCCACGGGATAGGACCCCAAAAATAGGTGAGGAATTTCAGGAACGGATTGGTTTTCTTTTCTTCGATCTCGTTGGGGCCATATTGGCTCAACCGTTTCTGCGCCTCGCCTTGACTGAGTCCCTCCGGCGAGGAGCCCAGCTTTGCCTGCAGCTCCGGCATGGGAAGGGATTTAAGATCGTCCTCCGCGTCGGGCTTCGATCCCGTCTTCGGTTCGGAAGCCTTGGACTGGTTGCTATTGGGTTTCATGATCGGTATTCTCCTTTCTTTTCTACGGCGCAGGTTTCATGCATTACGGAATACATATTATCATATTCCTGATCTTTCCAGCGCCGCCACTTTCACAATACGGCGTGTAAACCGTTCGGACCCCCTTGAAATTGGCACGCAGGAACGTCTGCACCAAATCCCGGGAGAAAGCATATTCGGTGACCCGGTCGGTTCGGACTGGTGTTATCGCCCATGAGACATCTCCTTGGATTTCCTGTAGCGCCGAATCAGGCTGTTGGTTGAACTATCGTGCTTGAGTTGGCGCTTGGCCCCGGTCTCAAGTTCAGGGATGATGCGAGCGGCAAGTACCTTCCCCAGTTCGACCCCCCACTGGTCAAATGAGTCGATGTTCCAAATGGCGCCTTGAGTGAAGACGCTGTGTTCGTACAGTGCCAAGAGCTTCCCCAGCGC
>CAZPQC010000153.1:0-8520 GCA_964588525.1 uncultured Spirochaetaceae bacterium | reverse complement strand
CGTGCTGGAGCGAAAAGAGAGCAAAGAGAGCGCGGAAGAGACCCAAGAGTAACGGACACCGTTACCGCATACACGAATATTTGGCATTCTTAATCAACCCGTTTCGGAGATAACCATGTCTAAACGATTCAGATTTCTTCTGATTCTCATTCTCATAGGCGTCGCCCTGGCCTTCCTCTACCCCACGATCAAATGGTACTTCCTCGTTCCCGAGGAAAAGCGGGAGCTTTCCTACGCTTCGAGAAACCAGATCAAGCTCTACGCCGAACGTAAAGCGGCGGATACCCTGCGGGAGCTCCAGAACCTGGAGCCCGACGACCCGCTGCCGGATGCGTACGGTTTCCTCATCGATAAAGCGAAGGAGAACTACAGAACCGAGGGTCGCTCCGTGCCCAGAGAGTGGACGGTGGAGCAGCTGTTCCGCGGTTACCTGAGCAGGGAGGAGCTGCTGCTCACGCTGGAGGATCACTTCCGCGAGGAGATCGTGGCGCTCAAGGAAGGAGCGGACCGGCGCGTCCAGCTGGGACTGGATCTGCGCGGAGGTATGCGGGTCCTGATACGGGCGGATCTGGAGAAGCTGGAGCAGGCGGGTGGCAAACCCCTGACTGCGGCGGAACGGGAAGACGCCATGCGCCGGGCCATGGAGATCCTGAACAACCGGGTCGACCAGTTCGGCGTGCGGGAACCCCAGCTTCGACGGCAGGGGGATGACATGATCCTGGTCGAGCTGCCGGGGGAGGCGGACCGGGAAGCGATGAATCGGTACGTCCAGGGGAAGGGTATCTTGAATTTCCATCTGGTTGACGAGGAGGGCCTGGCCCTGTTCATCGAATACCAGAAGTCCAATCCCGGAGCGTTCATTGGCCCCAGCGGGGAGATCCTGCAGCCGGACATCCTGCCCGCCGGAACGACCCTGCGGGGGGTGTACAGCAAGGATGCCTACGGGATCGACCAGCTGCGGGGCTTCACGGTGATCGAGAGCGAGCCGGGCCTCTCGGGTAACTACATCCGCAATGCCCAGGTGAACGCGGACCCCATCACCGGAAGGCCGGTTGTCAACTTCTTCCTCACCGGAGAGGGGGGAGACATCTTCTACAAACTGACCAGCGACAATGTCAACCGGACGTTGGCGGTGGTTCTTGGGGACAAGGTGAAAGCCCAGGCGCGGATCAACGAACCGATCCGGGACGCGGTGCAAGTCAGCGGTTTTGAGCGAGCAGAAGCGGACGATCTGGCTCTGGTGCTGCGGACCGGCGCGCTGCCCGTCCCGCTGGAGGTGATCAATCAACAGGCGGTAGGGGCAACCCTGGGAGAGGACGCGATCCGAATAGGCCTGCAGGCGATCACCTACGGTTTCATCCTGGTGATCCTGTTCATGCTGATCTACTACAAGGGCGCCGGTCTGGTCGCCGACCTGGCCCTGGTACTGAACCTGTACATCATGGTCGCCGTTCTTTCGGTCCTCGGTTTTACCCTGACCCTGCCCAGCATCGCCGGTGTCATCCTGACCATCGGTATGGCCGTGGATGCCAACGTTATCGTGTTCGAACGGATCAAAGAGGAGTACCGGACGGGTAAATCCGTCAAGGCGGCGGTAAAGGCGGGCTTCGATAAAGCGCTCTGGGCCATTCTGGATGCCAATATAACCACCTTTATCGCGGCGGTGGCCCTGTCGCTCCTGGGAAAAGGACCGGTCCAGGGTTTCGCCAACACCCTGGCAATCGGAATCGTCTCCTCCCTGATCACCGCCTTGTTCGTATCCCGATTGATCTTTGATTTTGCCACGGATGTGTTGCGGGTGTCCCGATTGAGCATCATGTGGCGGAGGGTGCAGGGATGAAACGATCCATCAACTTCCTCAATCTGCGCTTTGTCATGATAGCCATTTCCCTGCTGCTCATCGCCGCCGGTGTAGCAGGATACTTCCTCCGGGGGGGCTTTAACTTGGGAATCGACTTCACGGCGGGTTTGGTGCAGCAGATACGCATCGACCCTGCCGCCGTTCGGGTGGATATAGCGGAAGTGCGGGATGCCCTGAGCGAGATCGACGGAGTCAACCTGCAGGTAGTGGGACCGCCGGCGGGGCAGCAGTTCAGCGTCAAGGTGATCGCGCCGGGGGAGGACCCGGACTTCCAGACCAGAATGGAAAACGAGCTGTCTCAGCTGCTGGGAGAAGCTTTTGGTGCGGAGAACCTGGAGATTCAAGCCAGCGACTTCGTCGGCCCCCGCTACTCCAGGGAGTTGGCCGGACAGACCGTTTCCATCGTTCTGGTGGCCATGCTGCTGATCCTGATCTATACGGCCTTTCGCTTCAAGATCCGCTATGCAATAGCGGCGGTGCTCTGTCTGGTTCACGATACCCTGGTCATGCTGGGGGTCATCGCGATATTCCAACTGGAAGTGACCACCATTACGATCGCCGCGATCATGACCATCATCGGCTATTCTCTGAACGACACGATCGTCATCTTCGACAGGGTGCGGGAGAACCAGGAGCTGATGAGGGATTCCGATTTGGAGGTGATTCTGAATACCAGCATCACCCAGTCGATGAGCCGGACGCTGCTCACCTCCCTGACCACGCTGCTGGCGGTGGCCACGATCTTCATCTTCGGTACCGGGGATATCAAGAACTTCGCCCTGAACCTGATGGTCGGCGTGGTGGTTGGTACCTATTCGACGATCTTTATCGCCTCTCCGATCGTTCTGGGCTGGAGCCGGGCAGTGGACAGACGACGGAAGCGGCGGGATGTCCAGATGTACGGCCGCCAGGCAGCCGCACCGGCCGTCCAGGTTAGGCGGGAGGAGGCGGCTGTGGCGGCTGCCGAGGCTGCCGAGGCTGCCGGAACAGAGGCGAAGGAGACAGCCAGAAAGGAACCGGCGGGACCGAAAGCTCCGGTCAAGGTGACCCGGGTTCAGCCGAGCCGTAAGAAAAAAAAGAAAAGAAAACACTAACAGGACGAGGATCTGAGCCATGCAAACAGAGGGGATCCAAAGCGCTGCCACGGCGGTACGCGTGCTTGCGATGGATGCGGTCCAGAAGGCGAAATCCGGGCACCCCGGATTGCCCATGGGCTGCGCCGAGCTGGGTGTGATACTGTATGGGGAGATACTCAAACACGTCCCCCAGGAGCCGCAGTGGATCAACAGAGATCGATTCGTGCTTTCGGCGGGGCACGGCAGCATGCTGCTGTATTCGCTTCTTCATCTAAGTGGGTATCCCCTGAGCCTGGAGGATATCAAGAACTTTCGGCAGCTGGGTTCCAAGACTCCAGGGCATCCGGAATACGGTCGGACCGTGGGCGTGGAGACCACCACCGGACCCCTCGGCCAGGGCATCGCCAATGCGGTGGGTATGGCGATTGCCGAGCGAATGCTGGGCGCAGCCTTCAATACGGACAAGAAGGTGATCGATCATTACACCTACGTTCTGGCCGGGGACGGGGACATGATGGAGGGGATCAGCGCAGAAGCATCCTCCCTGGCGGGGCATCTCGGTCTAAGCAAGCTGATCGTCTTCTACGACTCCAACCGCATCACCATAGAAGGTTCTACGAATCTGGCCTTCTCCGAGGATGTCAGCAAGCGCTACCAGGCGTACGGCTGGCAGACCCTCGAGGGGGATGCCTACGATATTGAGGGCATTCTGAAGCTGGTTGAAACGGCCAGGCGGGAATCCGCCAGGCCGAGCTTGATTCTGCTGCACTCCACCATCGCCAAGGGTTCGCCGAACATGGCCGGATCCCACGAAACCCACGGTGCACCTCTGGGGGAAGAGGAGGTGGCCGCCACGAAGAAGGCCCTCGGTGTGCCGGAAGAACCGTTCCACATCCCGGAGGGGGCGCTGAGCTACTTCCGATCCAAACAGGAAGGTTGGAAACAGACCTACCGGAGCTGGCAGGAGCTGTTCGAAGCCTGGTCCAAGGAGAACCCGGAGAAGCGCAAGGCCTGGGATCGCCGTTTCGCCCCGCTGGATCTGAGCAGGGCGGCCTTCCCCACGTTCAAAGAGGGGGAGACCATGGCCACCCGCAAGGCCAGCGGCGCGGTGCTCAACGCGATCGCCGCCTCCGTACCTCAACTGGTCGGCGGATCCGCCGACCTGGCACCATCGAACAACACCCTGCTCAAGGATTTCGGCAATTTCCAGGCCGACGCCCCGGAGGGCCGAAACATGCATTTCGGGATCCGGGAGCACGGTATGGGCGGGATCGTCAACGGTATGGCCTTGCACGGGGGCTTGCTGCCGTACTGCGCGACCTTCATGGTGTTCTCCGACTACATGCGTCCCTCCATCCGGCTGGCGGCGCTGATGCAGCTGCCCGTAATTTACGTGTTCACCCATGATTCGGTCTTCGTGGGTGAGGACGGTCCCACTCATGAGCCTGTCGAGCATCTGGCCGCGCTGCGGGCCATCCCCAACCTCCTGGTTCTGCGCCCCGCGGATGCGGAGGAAACCGTGCAGGCCTGGCGTATGGCCCTTGAGCGGACAGACGGTCCCACGGCCCTGGCCCTGACACGGCAGAATCTGACGGTGTTCAGCAAGGGGGACAGCAAGTGGGCGGAGCACTGCGCCTACGGCGCCTACATCGCCTCTGAAGCAGCTTCCGGCGGCGATCCGCAGCTGGTGCTCGTGGCAACCGGATCGGAAGTGAACCTGGCTCTGGAGGTGAGAGCCGCCTTGGGAAGCGCAGGCGAGAAGGCGCGGGTGGTATCCATGCCCTGCCGGGAGCTGTTCCTGCGGGCACCGCAGGAATACCGCAGGAGCCTGATTCCGGATTCCGCGCTTGTGGTGCTGCTGGAATCGGGGATTTCCCAAGGATGGGCTGCCGTGGTGGGAAGGGATGCCGAGATGGTGACGATCGAACGATTCGGGGAATCCGCTCCGGCGGCAAAGATTGCCGAGCATCTCGGCTTCACGGCTCAGGCGGTGGCCCAGCGGATCAAAGGGCGCTTGAGCTGATCCCGGAACAGGTGGGTCTCGAACCCACGACTTGATCGAAAACCCCGATCCTCCTGACGGTGCCGGACGGGGACTCACGATCGCCGTCCCGTATTCTCTGCTCCATTGTTAATTATCTGCAGTTTTGCCCCGCTTTGTTAGGGACCTGCTCGAGGGAATGCGGAGCTGTATCCGTGAGCTGCGATCCGGGACCTGAGGTTACGGAATCAGGCTACGGTTACGTTTTTGTCCAGGTAGATGTCCTGGATCGTATTGAGCAGCTCGACGCCGTCGGCCATCGGTTTCTGGAAGGCCTTGCGCCCCGAGATGAGTCCCGTGCCTCCGGCTCGCTTGTTGATCACCGCGGTCCTGGCCGCCTGGGCCAGGTCGTTTTGCCCGGAGGCACCCCCCGAGTTGATCAGCCCGGCGCGCCCCATGTAGCAGTTCACCACCTGGTAGCGGGTAAGATCTATGGGGTGATCGCTGGTAAGCTCGGAATACACCTTGTCGTGGGTTCGGCCGAACTTCAGCGCCGTGTAGCCGCCGTTGCACTCGGGCTGCTTCTGCTTCACGATGTCGGCCTGGATCGTGACCCCGAGGTGGTTCGCCTGGCCGGTGAGGTCCGCCGAAAGGTGGTAGTCCGCCTCTTTGGTCTTGAAGGCGGAGTTCCTCAGGTAGGTCCAGAGCACCGTGAACATGCCCAGGTTGTGGGCGTATTCGAAGGCCTCGGTGATCTCCTGGATCTGCCGCGTAGCTTCCTCGGAACCGTAGTAGATGGTAGCCCCTATTGCCACGGCCCCCATCTCGAATGCCTGGTCCACACTCGCAAAGAGTACCTGGTCGTACTTGCTCGGGTAGGTGAGAAGCTCGTTGTGGTTGATCTTGAGGATGAAGGGGATCCTGTGGGCCCACTTTCGGGCTACAGAACCCAGCACGCCCAGGGTGGAAGCCACGGCGTTGCAGCCGCCCTCCACGGCCAGCTTCACGATGTTCTCCGGATCGAAGTACATGGGATTCGGTGCAAAAGAGGCGCCCGCCGAATGCTCGATACCCTGATCCACCGGCAGGATCGACAGGTATCCGCTTCCTGCCAGGCGGCCGTGGTCGAAAACGCTTCTCATGTTTCGCAGGACCCGTATCGGCCGATCGCTGATCGTCAGCACGCGGTCGATAAAATCGGGTCCCGGCAGATGCAGATGCTCTTTGGCAACGGTCTTACAGGTATGCTCGAGAAGATCCTTGCTATCCCTGCCCAATAGTTTTTGTAAATCCGCCATAGATACCTCCTGGTTTTTATATTGCCATTCGCCGGCATTTCAGCGGCCGGAATCCTCACCACCGCCCGAGCCGCCGTCGGCAAGATTGTAGTAGAAATGAATCAACCCTTCCATCCCCCTGAACCACGTCGGCAGATCCAGCTTCTCGTTCGGAGAATGGGCGTTGTCATCCGGCAGGGCGAAGCCGGTTTGGACCGAATCGACCCCCAGCAGCTCCTGCAGGTACGCGCCTACCGGGACGGTTCCCCCCTCCCGGCGGAACAGCGGCCGTTTGCCCCAGACCGCCTCGTAGGCGCAGCTCAGAGCGGTGATCCCCCGAGAATCCCGCGGGCTGAAAACGGGGGGGGAGCCGGCCAGCATATCCAGCTCCCAGGTGACGGTATCGGGAAGACGCTCCTTCAAGTAGCTCTTCAACATCTCCCCGATCTGCGCCGGCGTCTGGTCCGCCACCAGGCGGCTGGATAGCTTTGCCATGGCCGCGGCGGGCAGAACGGTCTTGCTGCCTTCCCCGGTAAACCCGGAAAGCAGTCCGTTCACCTCCAGCGTAGGCCGGGCGCCGACCCTTTCCACCGCTGAGAAGTCCCGCTCCCCCCAGAGTTTTTTCACGCCCGCGTTTTTCATGTAGAAGGCCTCGTCAACGGGAAGCCGGGCCAGCTCCTCCCTCTCTTCGGCCTCCAGCTTCCGGACCCGATCGTAAAAGCCGGGAATCGTCACCCTCCCTTTTTCATCGTGCAGATCGGCGATCAGCTCGCAGAGCACCTGGGCCGGATTGTGGATCACCCCGCCGAAGGAACCCGAGTGCAGATCCTGAGACGGTCCGCGCAGGCGAAGCTCGAAGTAGGCCAGGCCCCTCAGGGCGTAGGTGATGGTCGGCAGCTCGGGTCCCAGCATCCCCGTATCCGGGTTGAGACACAGGTCGCAGGCCAGGAGTTCCCGGTGCGTCTTGATGAACTCGTACAGATTGGGAGAACCGACCTCCTCCTCCCCTTCGAACAGAAATTTGAAGCGGATCGGCAGCTCCCCCGCCCGCTGCATCGCCTGCAGGGCGTTCAACGCCGCCATGATCTGGCCTTTCATGTCGGATGCGCCGCGGGCAAACAGCTTGTCCCCGCCCCGCCGCGGCTCGAAGGGATCCCCTTCCCACTCCTCCAGCGGATCGACAGGCTGCACATCGTAGTGCCCGTAGATGAGCAGCGTCGCTGCGGCGGAATCCTCGTGCCTCGAGCAGCCGTAGACCACCGGAGCGCCCGGGGTCGGGAAGACTTCCACGGTCTCCATGTCCAGCGCCTTCAGGCGGTCGGCCAGCCACTGGGCCGCTTTGCCGACATCCCCCCGATGTTCCGACTCCGTGGAGATGGAGGGGATGCGGATGAACTCCATCAGCTCGGCCAACAGATTCTCGCGATTGTCCTTCAGGTACTCGATTGCTGCTTTTCTGGTTTTTTCCATGGGTCGGTCATCCCTTCGTCGCTCGATTCCGATCTTCGCTTCGGGCACGCTCAAACAAAAGTACTCAAGAATCGAGGTATTGTAAATTGGTTGACTGTGCCGGGTTATATATTTACTTTTTCTAGATTATCAACAAACAGAGGAAAGAGGAGAGAACAGTGGCACAACTGCAATCCGGGGCTGCAGCCCCGGCGTTTTCCCTGCTCGACCAGGATGGAAACACGGTGAACCTGAGCGAATTTGCCGGTAAGAAGCTGCTCCTGTACTTCTATCCCAAGGCGGACACACCGGGCTGCACGACCCAGGCCTGCAGTATCCGGGATGCCATGCCGGACCTCTCCGGCCTGGGTATCGCCGCGGCCGGGATCAGCCCGGACAAACCGGACAAGCTGAAGAAATTCAAGGAAAAGTACGGTCTCAATTTTCCCCTGCTCTCCGATCCGGATCACGAGACCGCCGATGCCTACGGCACCTGGGGCAAGAAGTCGATGTACGGCAAGGAGTACGACGGCATTATCCGCTCGTCCTTTCTCCTCGACGAGAAGGGAAAGGTGATTCAGGCCTGGTACAAGGTCAGCCCGAAAGATACGGTACCTTTCGCCAAGGAGGCGCTGGCTGGCTGAGAACCCGCCGGCGATCCCTTGACACGGGTAGGGATAATCTCTATTTTTTACGAGACAAAAACAACAGTGAAGCCTTTGAGAATACGGATGAGCGCGTTACGGCTAAACACTACAGCATAATACACTCCACTTCTGGAAGATTCCAGAACGTGGAGAGGCCTTTGTACGTCGGATGCGTCGTGGTTTGAGTCCGAAGTACGAAGGCTTTTTTATTATCCGGAGGTAAATGATG